>NZ_JBHYPE010000031.1:0-96693 GCF_042746015.1 Streptomyces sp. NPDC058773 | reverse complement strand
CCGGCCCCCGGGGCCCCCACCCCCGGGGGGGGGGGGGCCCCCCCCCCCCCCCCCGCCCCGCTTCGTTGCGCCGCTTCGCCGCCGGGCCGGGCTACTTCAGGCCCAGCACCAGGGCGTCGGTGGGCGAGGCCCACACCGGCCGGGCCTCCGCGAAGCCCGCGTCGCGCAGCACCGCGGCGTGCCAGGCGGCCGACGGGGTGTCGCCGTCCGCGTGCTCACCGTAGATCTCGAAGCGCTCGGCGGTCGGCCCGGCCAGCCGCGGGTCGGCGGCCGCCAGCTGCCACCACCCGGCCCAGTCGACGGCGCCGGCCTCCTTCGCCTCATCCCGCCGCGCATGCCGGAAGGCCCGCTCGGCGGCATTGATCCGCGGGGTGGCCTCGTCGGGCATGTGGTCGGCGTTCAGGAAGACCCCGCCGTCCCGCACCAGCCCGCCGAGCTGCCCGTAGAGCCCGCGCAGGTCCTCGGTGTGCAGCCAGTGCAGCGCGGTGGCGGTGAGCACCGCGTCGTACGTGTCGTGCGGCAGCTTCGCGGTCCACTGCGGGTCCTTCAGATCGGCCCGTACGAAGCGGACCCGGGGCTCGCCTTCGAAGTACCCTTCCGCGATGGCCAGCAGCGCGGGATCGAGATCGACGCCCACACTCTCGGCCTCGGGGAACCGCTTGAGCAGCCGGTCGGAGATACTGCCCGTGCCGCAAGCCAGATCCAGTACCCGGGGCGCGGGACCCACCAGTGCCTCGACCATGTCCAGCATGACCCGGAACCGCTCCTCGCGGTCGGGGAGGTACCACTCCTGCTGGCGGTCCCAACTGTTCTGCCACGCTTGCCAATCGGCGCCGACGACGGTCTCGGTCATCGCTTCCCCTCCAGGCCGTAATACCCTCGTAGTGAGGACACCCATTACTACGAGCATGTACCCGTACCCTAGCCTCCGCCCGTAAGGACTACAAGTGGAACTGGCCTCTTACTCGGACTATGCCGTGCGACTGGTCAACACCGAACAGCCCGAGCGCGGCACCGACACCCTCACCTCGGTCGAGGTCGTGCGGGAGCTCTTCGGCCCGGCCCAGCAGGCCGCCCGGCGTGCGACCGAGAGCGACGTCACGCGGCTGCGCACGGTCCGCTCCCGGCTGCGCGCCGTCTTCGAGGCGGCCGACGCCGGCGACGAGGTGCTCGCCGTCGACATGCTCAACGCGCTGATGATGGAGTTCCCCGTCAGCCCGCAGATCTCCGGCCACGACGACCGGGACGATGGGGGCACCTCCCGCTCGTCCCGCTTGAGCGGAGCCGAGAGCGGGGGAGGAGCCGAGAGCGGGGGCGGCCGCCCCGACTGGCACATGCACATCGCCGACCACGCCGCCAACGCGACCGCCGGCTACACCGCGACCGCCTGCATGGGCCTGGCCTTCCACCTCACCGAGCTGGGCGTGGACCGGCTGGGCATCTGCGAGGCGCGGCCCTGCCGCAACGTCTACCTGGACACCTCGACCAACCGCTCCCGGCGCTACTGCTCCGACCGCTGCGCCACCCGCGCCAATGTCGCCGCCTACCGCGCCCGCAAGCGTCTGGAGACCGAGCGCGCGGCCCGTACCGGCCGGACCGCCGACACGGCCCAGGAGAGCACCCCGGCGACCGACCGCTGAATCCCGCGGGGCGGGCGCACCCGCACCCAGGCGCGGGCGATGACCAGTTCGTCAGGAACCACCCCGAATTCCCGGCTGTCGTTCTCGACGAACGGATTGTCCCCCTGGACCCACCAGCCGCCGTCGCGCCGCTGTACGGCCCGCTTGACGATCAGCAGGTCCTGCCGGAACGGATGCCGCAGCACGACCACGTCACCGGGCCGTACCGCCGCGCCGTACTGCACCACCAGCTGGTCGCCGGGCCGGAGCGTCGGCACCATCGACGGGTTGTACACCTCGGCCAGCCCGAAGGCACGGAGCAGCCCGCCCCGTTCCTGCTCCGTGTCCGCGCCCCGCTCCGGCTCGCGCTCGTGCACCCGCTCGGGCATCCCGTACCTCCCGGTCCAGCCCCGGTCCGACCCTCCCCCGGACTCCGTCCGGGGGCACCCCCGTCTCGCTTCGCTCACGGGCCCATCCTCCAACAGTCCCGGCACGACACCGGACTTTCGCCCTAAGACCCCCGGCCCGCCCAAGAAAAGCCTTCCCGTACCGAGTAATCTCGCACCTGAGAAGACGATCACGAGGAAGGACTGAACATGCTTTCGCGCCTGTTCGCCCCCAAGGTCAAGGTCAGCGCCCACTGCGACCTGCCCTGCGGTGTGTACGACCCCGCCCAGGCCCGCATCGAGGCCGAGTCCGTCAAGGCCGTCCAGGAGAAGTACCAGGCCAACGAGGACGCGGACTTCCGCACCCGCGCCGTCCTGATCAAGGAGCAGCGCGCCGAGCTGGCCAAGCACCACGTCTCGGTGCTGTGGAGCGACTACTTCAAGCCCCCGCACTTCGAGAAGTACCCGGAGCTGCACCAGCTGGTCAACGACACCCTCAAGGCCCTCAGCGCCGCCAAGGGGTCCAACGACCCGGCCACCGGCCAGAAGGCCCTGGACTACATCGCCCAGATCGACAAGATCTTCTGGGAGACGAAGAAGGGCTGACCCTTCCTCGCATGGCCTGACCCGCGGTGACGCGGGTCGCCTCGCTTCACTGTCCGCACCCGCTCCCCATGCCGCCGCACCTGGCGGCCATGCCGGAGCGGGTGCGGTCTTTTTGCCGGAAAGGGGAGCCGGAGCGTCGGGGCGCCCGCGACCCGAGCCGGTGAGGACATCCGTTCGAGCGCCCTGGCCTGCCTCCCGTACGCCCCTCAGGCGCGCTGGCACGGCGGCGCTATGTCCGACATCGTCCCTCCTGGGCGCTTCTGACGCCACGATGCTTCGGCCAGGGCGCCTCACCCGTCAGCTTCGTGCGAAAGGGAATTCGTGCGTCATTTATCGCGAACCGGCAGACGCGCCCTGGCCCTCGCGGCCGCTACCCTCCTGTCCCTCGGGCTGGGCACGGCGACAGCCGCCGAGGTGACTGCGGCCCCGACGGCCGATGTCGAAATCATCGACGGCTACACCCGGACGGTGCGGGAATCGGCCGGCATCGCCGTCGAGTGCCCGGCGTATCAAGTCCTGATCGGCCGGAGCCACTCCGGCGACGAGAACGGCAGCACGACGTACTACTGCGGCTTCATCCTCATCCACGGTGAGCTCGTCCACGTCGGCCCACCCACCTGGAGCGGTTCGATGCGGGAGAGCAACTCCTTCTTCACGGCCGCGCCCAACAAGGCCCTGGTCGGCCGGGTCCACTCCGGCGACGAGAACGGCCAGACGCGGTACGCGAGCGCCTCGATGACCTGGCAGGGGCGACAGGTGCGACTGGTCTCGTACCGCTGGACCCCGGGCCAGCGGGAGAGCTCCAGCCACTCCAGGGGCGGCGCGGAGGAGGTCATGACCGGGCGTCAGCACAACGGGGACGAGAACGGCCAGACGTTCTACCAGTACGCCAGGGTCTCCCTGAACTGAGCCGAGTACGGATGTCGCTGCCTGCGTGTCACCGCGGGCAGCGGCCCTCGGCGTGCCCGCCGGACACCGCGCCGGCGCTGTTCGCAGAAATGACGATTCGCCCAGAAATACTTCCGGACGAGGAGAAGTCATGCACGCCAAGAACTCCGGCCACTCCCGGCATTCCGGCCCCGGATTCCGCATCCGCCGCAGGACCGTGGCGGCGGCGTCGGTCACCGCCATCCTGTCCACCGTCCTGGCGATATCTCCGACCCATTCCTCGGCAGCACCGAAAGGACCCGGCGGCCGCGCGGCAAAGCCCACGGCCGTCGTTTCGCTCGGCGACAGCTTCATCTCGGGCGAGGGCGGCAGATGGCAAGGGAACGTCGACATGCCGTACAGCCAGACGGACAGCATGTTCGGCACGGACCGGGCCACCGTGTGCGGGCCCTCCGGATGCCGGAAAGATCCGAACCGGGTCTATGTGGACAATTCCTATCTGGACCCGACCACGGGGAAAGAAAACGGCTGCCACACCTCGGACGTCGCGGAACTCCTCGAATCACACATCCCGGTGGAGCGGAAATTCAACCTCGCCTGCTCGGGCGCGGTCACGGGCAACCTCCTGCCCGCGGCGGCGGGCGGCAGGCCCTTCAAGGGGAAGCCACCCCAGGCGGATCAGCTGAAGGCCCTCGCGAACACCCATGACATCAAGCTGATTCAGGTCTCCATCAGCGGAAATGACCTGGGTTTCAGCAACATCATCGAGAGCTGCGTCTGGGGATTCATCCACGGCCCGTTGGGTCAGTACTGCTGGAAGAGATTCGACTGGGAGGTCAAGGAGAAGCTGAGAAGAGAAGTCCCGGACAAGGTGAAGAACGTGATCGACCAGATCCGCAGGGTCATGCGGGAAACGGGTCACCCGGACTCCTCCTACGTGCTGGCGCTCCAGTCGTATCCCTCACCGGTTCCGCTGTCCTCCGCATATCGCTACTCGGAGGGCGTCAGCGTTTCTTCCCGGCGCTACAGTCCGGGCGGATGCCCCTTCTACAACCAGGACACCAACTGGGCGCGGCTGGATCTGGTGACGGGTATCGCCGACATGCTGGAGGGAGTCGCAGCGGAGAAGAACATTCACTACCTGGACCTCCAGTGGAGTTTCGACGGCCACGAGGTCTGCGCCAGGAGCGTCCGCCAGGCCAGGAGCGGAGACACGCTGAGCTCTCCCATTCCCACCCGGGACGCGGAGTGGATGCGCTATCTGTCCCACGGAGCGGCCCACTCACAAGGGCAGGTCGAGGAGTCCTTCCACCCCAACTCCTACGGCCAGAAGGTGCTGGGAAAGTGCCTGCGGGAGTTCTACGACGTGACACGGTCCTCAGGCCGACGTGAATACACCTGCCTGCCCGGCCCGGGGCTGGGCGCTGAAGGAATGCGGCTGAAGCCGCTCAGCCGGTCCTAGTCCGGCTGCACCCTCACGACGCGGACGGACCGCCCTTGCGGCGCCAGTGGTGGAGACCGCCCGCCGCCATGCCCCTGACGGGCAGGTCCTGGACCGGGGCGCCCGCGGGTGCCACGTCCTTGGCCTTGGCGCCGTAGCGGTTGGCCAGGGGCGCGGAGGTGAGGCCGTGGGCGAGGACGCTGAGGAGGACGGTGCAGGCGATCACCGGGAGGACCGGGCGGGCGCCGGCCGGGGTGAGTTCCTCGACCGAGAGCAGGCCGAAGATGACCGAGGCCAGTCCGCGGGGGCCGAACCAGCCGATGAACGCCACCGTCCGGGCGTCCAGTCCGCTGCCGATCAGACACAGCGCCACCGGCAGCATGCGGATCACCGTCAGGCTCAGTACGGCATAGACCACGGTCTGCCAGGTGACGTGGGCGAACACCGCCGGCAGCAGCACGGCGCCGAAGAGCAGCCAGACCAGCACGGAGAGCAGCGCGCCGGTCTGCTCGACGTAGAGCAGCACCCGCGGGGGCGCGCCGTGCGTCGTGCCGAAGGCCAGGCCGACGACGAAGGCGGCGACGAAGCCGTTACCGCCGATCGCGAGGGCGGAGGTGTAGCTGAGGAGGGAGAGGGCCAGCACGCCCGCGCCGGCGAAGTCCTCGGCCGCCCAGCCGTTGCGGAGGGTGGTGCGCAACAGCCATCCGGCGGCCAGCCCCAGCACCGCGCCGTACGCCGCGCCGACGGCCAGCTCCACCACGGCATGGCCGGTGGCGGCCGGCCCGGCGTGGTGTTCGGCCGCGGCCACCCCGGCCAGGGCCAGCACCACCAGCGGGGTGACGATGCCGTCGTTGAGGCCGCTCTCCACGTTGATGATCCGGCGGATTCGCGCGGGCACCACGGGGTTGACCATCATGGTGGCGCCGAGCGCGGCGTCCGTCGGAGCGAGCGCGGCCCCCACGTAGAGGGCGGACCAGCCGGACACCCCGGGCAGCAGGGCGGCCGCCAGCAGCGCGCCGAGGCCCACGCACAGCGGCAGCCCGACGCCCAACAGCCTTAGGTAGAGGCCGAGTTCGGGACGCAGGGCGCGGAAGGAGAGCCGTGCGGCATCGGTGAAGAGCACCCAGGCCAGCGTGATCTCCGCGAGCACCTTGACCGTCTCGTGCGGGACGGCGAGGTCGAGGACGCCGGCGCCCTCGGCCAGCAGCAGGCCCAGCAGGACGAACGCGGCCGGTGCGGTGAGCTCGTAGCGCTCCATCCGCCGTGAGCACAGGCACCACAGGAACAGCAGGAGCAGGACCAGGGAAAGGGTGCCGTCCACAGGGTCTCCAGGATTGGCCGCGCCGCGCTCGGGCGTCCCACTTTCGGCCATCGCCCCACCGCCCGGCCGTCCCCGGGAGACCGGCGCCGGTACGTTCACACGGTTGGCGGACCGGGCGCGGTGCGCCGCCCTCAGGTCCCCACGGACAGCGGCCCGTCGTGCCGGACCAGCCAGGCGCGGTAGGCGTCGCTCGCCCAGGCGATCTCCATGTACGCGGCGGTCAGGTCGGCGAACAGGTCGTCGGCCGAGCCCGCGGGGATGTCGTCCTGGCGGCAGGCCATGAACAGGCGGACGGCCAGCGGGTCGCCGTACAGGGGGCGGATGGCCATGCCGTGGCGGAGGCGGGCGGTCGGCTGGCAGGGGGTGACCACCTCACCGGCCGTCACGAGGTCCACGGTGGTGAGGTAGTCGCCGTGCACGACCCGGGGGTTGATTCCGGCCGCCGCCCAGATACGGCGCAGTCCGGCCCATTCGCCGTCCACGGTCGGGTCGACCATCCACTGGTCGTCGGCGAGGTCCGCGACCCGGATGACCTCCCGGGCGGCCGCCGGATGGGCGTCCGACAGGGCGATGAACTGCGGCTCCCTGGCGATGAGTTCGTGTTCGGCCAGACCGTCGGGGACCCGCAGGGGCGCGCCCTCGACCTCGTGGACGAAGGCCGCGTCGAGCTGTCCCGTGGCGACCATGTGCAGCAGGGCGTTGGCGGACACATCGGTTCTTATCGTGGTGTCCGTGTCCGGCAGCCGGAGGCGGAGCCGGCGCAGCCAGCCGGCGACGGCCGGGGAGTTGGTGCTGCCGATGTGCAGCCGTGCGCCCTGTTCGCGCTGCGAGGCCGAGGCGACTTCGTCAAGAAGTGCCCGCATTTCGGCCACGATCGGCCGGGCCCGGCACAGCACCGAATGCCCCAGCGGCGTGGGCCGGCTGCCGCTCGGCTCGCGGAAGAAGAGCTGGCCACCGAGGGCTTTCTCGATGCGGTGGAGTTGGGTCGTCAGGGAAGGCTGGGTCATGCCGAGCTGCCGGGCAGCCTTGCGTACGCTGCCGGTGTCGGCGATGGCGCACAATGCGCGAAGATGCCTTACCTCGAGCTCCACGTCCGGAGCATAACGACGTCGGCATACGTCACACCAGACTCTCAAACCTGTCTGAACTCCGTTTTTTGCGCGGGGTATTGGCTGGTGCTATCGCCGCCTGACATCTCTGCCGTCCGGGTGAACTCCGTCCAGACTCAACGGCACCAAGAAATCCGCAGGGCCCCGGTCGCCGCCCCACACGGCGACCGTACGGCCCTCGGAAATTAAGGAGCCCCCACATGAGATCTCCCAAGACGGCGCTGTCGGCGGCGCTCGGTCTGGGCCTTGTCGCCGCGCTCGCCGCGGCGGCGCCGGTTTCGGCAGCTTCCTCCTCCCCCGACTCCTCCCACAGCACCGCCGCTTCGATCGCGGCGTACAACGGCTCGGCCGCCGAGAAGGCCGACACCAAGGCGTTCTTCGAGGCCGTGATCAAGTCGGCCAGGGCCAAGATGAAGGCGCACCCGGGCGCGGCCTCGGTCACCGTCACCTACGACGCCAGCGCGGCCCCGAAGTTCAAGGACCAGATAGCGCAGAGCGCCTCGATCTGGAACGGCGCGGTGCAGAACGTGAAGCTGCAGGAAGGCAGCGGCGGCGACTTCGAGTACCGCGAGGGCGACGACCCGCGCGGCTCGTACGCCAGCACCGACGGTCACGGGAAGGGCTTCGTCTTCCTGGACTACAAGCAGAACGAGGAGTACAACTCCACCCGCGTGACCGCGCACGAGACCGGCCATGTGCTGGGCCTGCCGGACCACTACGAGGGCCCGTGCAGCGAGCTGATGTCCGGCGGCGGCCCCGGCACGTCCTGCCAGAACGCCAACCCGGACGCGAACGAGAGCGCCAAGGTCGACCAGCTCTGGGCCAACGGCCTCAAGGGCGTCCACTTCGGCAAGGCCTCCTGACGTCCCCGACGACCCGCTGAAACACCGAAGTTCGGCGGAGGCCCGCGGTACCCGGCCGTGCTGACGGTCGCCGGTCCGCGAACGGCCTGGGGCTGTCGAGTACCGGAACCTGGCGGCCGGCCCTCGTACCCCACCAGCCCTCGCATCTCCTCTTGCGCCGTCCCCGCGGTGGGGCTCCCCGGAGCCCCACCGCTTTCGGCTGTCGTCGGGCCGCCCCGGTCAGCCCCAGAGCACCCGCGCGAGGGCCGCCCCGGCGAACGCGGCCGCGAGTCCGGCCGCGATGCTCCCCAGGACGTTGACCGCGGCGGCGCCCCGCGCCCCGTCGGCCGCCAGCCGCAGCGTCTCGTACGAGAAGGTCGAGTAGGTCGTCAGCGCTCCGCACAGACCGGTGCCGAGCAGCAGTTGGAGGTGCGAGCCGGCGGCGCCGGCCGCGACCGCGCCGGTCAGCAGGCCGAGGATCAGCGAGCCGGCGGCGTTGACGGTGAACGTGCCCCAGGGGAAGACGGTGTCGTGCCGGGACTGCACATAGCGGTCGGTGAGGAACCGCAGCGGCGCCCCGACCAGCGCGCCGGCCACGACCAGCAGCCAGTTCACCCGCGACCGCCCTCCTGGGGAGCCGCAGCGCGCGGGTAGGTGAGGTGCTCGCACGGGTCGAGGGTGACCAGGCCGCCGCCCGCGAGGAGTTCGTCCAGCTGCGGGAGGAAGGCGCGGACCCGTTCCTCGGTGTCGACGACGACGATCAGGACCGGCAGCTCCTCGCTCAGCGACAACAGCCGCTGGGTGTGGATGAGGTCGGTGGCGCCGAAACCCTCGATTCCGCGGAAGACACTGGCGCCGGCCAGTCCGGCTTCGCGCGCGCGGTGCACGATCTCCGCGTAGAGGGGCTTGTGGTGCCAGGTGTCCTGTTCGCCGACGAGGACCGTGAGCCGGAGCGCCGCGGTGCCGCCGGGGTGTGTCGTGCCGTCCGTCATACCGTCCGCCGCCTCAGTTCGAGAAGTGCACGAGTGCCGGTCACCGCGCCCCACACGGCCGCGAGCGCGCCGAGCGGGGTGATCGCGAGACAGGCGATGGCCTCGGCCGGGTGCCCGGCGGCGATCAGCCGCTGGATGTCCACGGCGTAGGTGGAGAAGGTGGTGAAGCCGCCGAGGACGCCGGTGCCCAGGAAGGGCCGTGCCAGCCGGTGGGCCGCCCGGACCTCCGTGATCATCACCATCAGCACGCCCATCAGCGCGCAGCCGACGACATTGACGGCCAGGGTCGTCCAGGGGTAGGAGCCGCCGGTGGTGGGCCAGAGGAGAGCGGCGCCGTAACGGGCCGTGGCGCCGAGGGCGCCGCCCACGGCCACCACGCCGATCACCGGCCACTGCCCCTGCCAGGGGGCCGCCCGGCGGCGTCGCTCGTCCATAGGTCTCCCGAGATCATCAGCGATCTCAGGCTACCGCCGCCCTGTAAGCGGCGCCCCGGCAGACGGGCGGCGAGCGGTGGCGGGCGGGCCGTGACGCGTCGGCCGCCCCGGCGCTACAGCCAGCCGTTCCGCTTGAAGCCCCGGTGGATCACCCAGCAGAGGCCGACTATCACGGCCATCACCAGCGGATAGCCGAAGGTCCAGTGCTTCTCCGGCATATGGTCGAAATTCATGCCGTAGACACCGCAGATCATGGTCGGTACGGCCAGGATCGCGACCCAGGCGCTGATCCGGCGCATGTCCTCGTTCTGGGCGACGGTGACCTGTGCGAGGTGGGCCTGGAGTATGGAATTGAGCAGTTCGTCGAATGCGGTGATCTGCTCGGTGACCCGGTCCAGATGGTCGGCGACGTCCCGGAAGTACGTCTTGATCCGGGCGTCCACTTCGGACATCGGCCGGGTGGCCAGCTCCTGCATCGGCCGGTCCAGGGGGGCCACGGCGCGCTTGAGTTCGAGGAGTTCCCGCTTGAGCTGGTAGATGCGGCCGGCGCCGCCGCTGCCGCGGATCGAGAAGACCTCGCTCTCGACGTCGTCTATGTCGTTCTGGACGGCGGCCGTGACATCGAGGTAGTCGTCCACGACGAGGTCGGCGACGGCGTGCAGCACGGCGGACGGGCCGATCGCCAACTGCTCGGGGGCGCTTTCCAGTTGCTCGCGCAGCGGGCCGAGGGAGCCGTGCCCGCCGTGCCGCACCGTGATCACGAAGTCGGTGCCGGTGAAGACCATGATCTCGCCGGTCTCGACGACTTCGCTGGTGTCGGTGAGCCGGTCGTGATCGACGTAGCAGACGGTCTTGAAGACGGTGAAGAGCGAGTCGTCGTAGTGCTCCAGCTTCGGCCGCTGATGGGCGAAGACGGCGTCCTCGACGGCGAGCGGATGCAGCCCGAACAGCTCGACGATTCCGGCGAATTCCTTCTCGGAGGGCTCATGCAGCCCGATCCAGACAAATCCCCGGCCGGTCTTCCGGACCCGGTGGATCGCCACATCGGCCGGGTGGTCGCCCTTCTGCCGTACGCCGTCCACGTACACCGCGCAGTTCACCACGGCCGTGCCGAGCGGCGACCGCGCCGGGTGGCTGAGGTCGACACCCCGGCGCCGTGGCTGCGGCAGCCGGACGGCCTTGCGGAGGTTGCTGATCATCGACACCGGGCCAGTATGGCCCGATGAAGGGCGTGAACGGTACGGCAAAGCGGCTGTTTTTAGGCAGCACGGCGGGGCAGGGGCCCTGGGTTGAGCGGTGCGTCCAGAGGGGGGCGGGCCCGGCCGCGCGTCGGGCCGGGCGGGGCGCGCATCCCGGCCGGACGTGCGGCGGTGGGGTCAGGAGACCAGGACGGGCCGCTGCTCCGCCGCCGCGCCGTCGTGGGCCGTCCGCTCCGGTGCGTCCTGGGCGGGCGCCCGCCGCGGCATCAGGAACAGCAGGCCGAAGACGAGGACCAGCCCGCCGGAGACCCACCACAGGGCGTGGGTGGTGGCGTCGACGAAGGAGGGGGCGAGGGCGGCGGCCGCCGCCTCGCCCGGCTCCCCGCTCCCGCCGACGACCCCGAAGAAGGCCACCGACGACAGCCCGAGGCCGAGCGCCATGCCCAGCTGACCGGTGGTGTTGAAGATGCCGGAGGCCGATCCGGAGTGCTCGGCCGGGACCTCGGAGATCGCCGCGTCGGTGATCGGGGCGACGATCAGGCCCATCCCGGCGCCCATCAGGACCATCGCCGGGGCCAGCTGCCAGGACCCGAGGGCGGTGCCGTAGTGGGCGGCCTCCCAGAGGTAGAGCAGCGCTCCGGAGAGCATGATCAGCGCACCGGCCTGGAGCACCGCGCGCCCGAAGCGCGGCACCCACTTCTGGACGGACAGCCCGGCCGCCGTGGAGCAGGCGAGCGAGAACGGGACCCCGGTCAGCCCGGCGTGCAGCGGGCCCCAGCCCAGCCCCAGCTGCATGTGGAGGGTCCAGATCAGGAAGAAGAGGCCGCTGACCACGCCGAAGGTGAGCTGGACGCCGGCGCCCGCCGCGAAGGTCCGTACCCGGAAGAGGGAGAGTTCGACGAGCGGTGAGCCGTCCTTGCGGGCCTTGATCCGTTCGTAGCGGACGAAGAGCGCCAGGACGAGCGGGCTCGCGGCCATCGAGACGAAGCCCCACCACGGCCAGCCGGTCTCCCGGCCCCGGGTGAGCGGGTAGAGCAGCATCAGCAGGCCGGCGGTGGCCAGCACCGTGCCGATGAGGTCGACGCGCAGCGGGTGCGGGGCCCGGGACTCGGTGAGGAAGCGGCGGCCGAGGAGCAGACCGGCGATCCCGACCGGCAGGTTGATCAGGAAGATCGGGCGCCATTCCAGGCCGAGCAGATCGCCCTCGGTGAGCAGGGCGCCGATCAGCGGTCCGCAGACCGCGCCGAGGCCGATCACCGCGCCGAACATCCCGAAGACCTTGCCGCGCTCCCCCGCCGGGAAGCTGACGTGGATGATCGCCAGCACCTGCGGCACCATCAGCGCGGCCATCGCACCCTGCAGCACCCGTGCGCCGACCAGCATCCCGGGGTCCGCCGCGAGACCGCACAGCGCGGAGGCGACGGTGAAGCCGCCCATGCCGAGCAGGAACAGCCTCCGCCGGCCGTGGATGTCGCCGAGCCGGCCGCCGGTGATCAGGCCGAGGGCGAAGGCGAGGGCGTAGCCGGCGGTGACCCACTGCACGGCGCTGAAGCCGGCGCCGGTGTCCCGCTGGATGCTCGGGATGGCGATGTTGACGATGGTCGCGTCGACCAGGTCCATGAAGCTCGCGGTCAGCAGGACGGCGAGCGCGATCCAGCGTCTGCGGCCGGCCGGCGCGGGGGCCGGAGCGGCCGGCTCATGGGCCGTGGGAGCGGTGGTGGGCATGGGCGTTCTCCAGGGGAACCGGTGCGGAAGGGAGCGGAGGCCGACGCCGGTGCCACCGGGCGGTGGGGAGGCCGCGGCGTCGAGGTCTTCGACACTAGGAGCCGTACAGGACAGCTCCGGTCCTACTGGGAGCGGCATCATCGGCCCCATGAGTGAGACATCGGCGCGACTGCTGAACCTGCTGTCCCTGCTCCAGACCCCGCGCGAATGGCCCGGCAGTGAGCTGGCCGGGCGGCTGGGGGTCACCACCCGCACGATCCGCCGCGATGTCGACCGGCTGCGGGAGCTGGGCTATCCCGTGCACGCGACGAGGGGCGCGGACGGCGGCTACCGGCTGGCCGCGGGCGCCGCGATGCCGCCGCTGCTGCTGGACGACGAGGAGGCGGTGGCCATCGCGGTCGGTCTGCGGTCGGCCGCCGGCCATACCGTCGTGGGCATCGAGGAGGCGTCCGTACGGGCGCTCGCCAAGCTGGAGCAGGTGCTCCCGGCCCGGCTGCGACGGCGGGTGGGCACGCTCGGCACGGCCACCGTCCCGCTGCCGTCCGGCGACCACCCGACCGTCGACCCGGAGCATCTGACGGTGCTCGCCGCGGCGATCACCAACCACGAGCGGCTGCGCTTCCGCTACCGGGCCCGTGCCGGGGCCACGAGCAAGCGCCTGGTGGAGCCGCACCGCCTGGTCGCGTCGGGGCGCCGCTGGTATCTCGTGGCGTACGACAACGACCGCGAGGACTGGCGGATCTTCCGGGTGGACCGGCTGAGCGAGCCGTTCCCCACCGGCGTCAGGACCCCGCCCCGCACCCTGCCGGCCGCCGACGCGGGCGCCTACGTCCGGGAGCGGATACAGGGGATGACCACGGCACACCGGGCGGTGGCGACGGTGTACGCACCGGCCGCGGAGGTGTCCGCCCGGCTGGGCGGCCCGGCGACGGGCACGGTCGAGCCCCTCGACGAGGCGTCCTGCCGCTGGCACAGCGCCCCCGATGCCCTGGAGTGGCTGGCGGTCCGGCTGGCCCTGCTGGGGCACGAGTTCACCGTGCACGAACCGCCGGAGCTGGCCGCGTATCTGCGGGCGATGGGCGGCCGGGCGGAGCGGGCAGGCGGGGCGGAGGAGGCGGATGGAACCGGCACGGCAGCGGGGGACGGAGCGGGCGCGAAGCCGTGACCCACTCCGGGGAATACCCTAGGGGGGTATAAGGTTCTCCTGAGGGACAGGCACCCGCAGCAGACCGAGGAGCAGGCATGACCACCGCGATCGGAGCGCACGGCATCGAGTTGGAGATCGGCGGGATGACCTGCGCCTCCTGCGCCGCCCGCATCGAGAAGAAGCTCAACCGCATGGCGGGCGTCACCGCCACCGTCAACTACGCCACCGAGAAGGCGCAGGTGACGCTCGCGGAGGGCAGCGACCTCACGGCCGCGGACCTGATCGCCACCGTCGAGAAGACCGGCTACACCGCCACGGTCCCGGAGCCGCCGGCCGCCGCGCCCGCCGGTGACGAGGCCGGGCAGGCGGCGGACGCCCCGGCGCTCGCCGCGCTGCGGCAGCGGCTGCTGATCTCCCTCGTGCTCACCGTCCCGGTGGTGCTGATGGCGATGGTGCCACCCCTTCAGTTCACCAACTGGCAGTGGCTCTCGCTGACCCTGGCCGCCCCGGTGGTCGCGTACGGCGCCTGGCCGTTCCACCGGGCGGCCTGGACGAATCTGCGGCACGGCGCCGCCACGATGGACACCCTCATCTCGATGGGCACCCTCGCGGCGCTGGGCTGGTCCGTGTGGGCGCTGTTCTTCGGCACCGCGGGCATGCCCGGGATGACGCACCCCTTCGAGCTGACCCTCACCCGCACCGGCGGCAGCGGCGCCATCTACCTGGAGGCCGCGGCCGGCGTCACCACCTTCATCCTGGCCGGCCGCACCTTCGAGGCGCGCGCGAAGCGGAAGGCGGGCGCGGCGCTGCGGGCGCTGCTGGAGCTGGGCGCCAAGGACGTCGCCGTGCTGCGGGACGGCCGTGAGATCCGGGTCCCGGTGGACGCGTTGCGCGTCGGGGACCGCTTCGTCGTCCGGCCCGGCGAGAAGATCGCCACCGACGGGACGGTGGTGGAGGGCGCCTCCGCGGTGGATGCCTCGATGCTCACCGGCGAGTCCGTGCCGGTCGAGGTCTCCCCCGGCGACACCGTCACCGGCGCCACCGTGAACGCGGGCGGCCGGCTGGTCGTCGAGGCCACCCGGGTCGGCGCGGACACCCAGCTCGCCCGGATGGCACGGCTGGTCGAGGACGCCCAGAACGGGAAGGCCGCGGCGCAGCGGCTGGCCGACCGGATCTCCGCGGTCTTCGTCCCGCTGGTGATCCTGCTCGCCCTGGGCACCCTGGGCTGGTGGCTCGGCACCGGCCACGGCGCGGTGGCCGCCTTCACCGCGGCCGTCGCCGTCCTGATCATCGCCTGCCCGTGCGCCCTGGGGCTGGCCACCCCGACCGCGCTGATGGTCGGCACCGGGCGCGGCGCCCAGCTCGGCATCCTGCTCAAGGGGCCGGAGGTGCTGGAGTCGACCCGGCGGGTGGACACCGTCGTACTGGACAAGACCGGCACGGTCACCAGCGGAGTCATGACGCTGACCGAGGTCCATCTCGCCGAGGGCGTTCCGGAGACGGCGGCGCTGCGGCTGGCGGGCGCGCTGGAGCACGCCTCCGAGCACCCCATCGCCCGCGCAGTCGCCACCGGCGCCGAGTCCCGCGGCGCCACCCTGCCCACCCCGGAGGACTTCACGAACGTCCCGGGCCTCGGCGTCCAGGGCGTGGTCGACGGTCACACCGTTCTGGTGGGCCGCGAGCAGCTGCTGAACCGGGCGGGCCTGGTCCTGCCGCCCGAGCTGGCGGCCGCCAAGGAGGCGGCCGAGGCCGCGGGCCGTACCGCGGTCACCGTCGGCTGGGACGGCGCGGCGCGCGCGGTGCTGGTGGTGACCGACGCGGTGAAGCCCACCAGCGCCGAGGCGGTGCGCCGGCTGCGCGCCCTGGGGCTGACCCCGGTCCTGCTGACCGGCGACCACCAGGCGGTCGCGGCGGCGGTGGCCGCCGAGGTCGGGATCGACGAGGTGATCGCCGAGGTGCTGCCGGAGGACAAGGTCGCGGTCGTCGCCCGGCTCCAGTCCGAGGGCCGTTCGGTCGCCATGGTCGGCGACGGCGTCAACGACGCCGCCGCGCTGGCCCGCGCCGACCTGGGGCTGGCGATGGGCACCGGCACCGACGCCGCCATCGAGGCCGGGGACCTCACCCTGGTACGCGGCGATCTGCGGGTCGCGGCGGACGCCATCCGCCTGGCGCGGGCGACCCTCGGCACCATCCGGACCAATCTGTTCTGGGCCTTCGGCTACAACGTCGCGGCGCTGCCGCTGGCCGCGGCCGGACTGCTCAACCCGATGATCGCCGGCGCCGCGATGGCCTTCTCCTCGGTCTTCGTCGTCGGCAACAGCCTGCGGCTGCGGAGGTTCCGGGCGCCGGCGTGACGGGGCGGGGCGGCGCTTCGCCCGGGGCCGGGGGCCGGTGCCGTAAGGGAGGGCGCCGGGACGTTGCCGTAACGGGGAGTGTCCGGGCTCCGTCGTTGCGGCGACGTCCGGCCGTCGGGCAACCGAACGGGTCACTCCCCGGGGCCCGCTACCAGGCGCCGAGGCCTCCGGTTCTGACGACTGTCTCCAGTTCTGGCGACGGAACATTGGCAGTTCACGCAGCCGCCGGCCGGAACCGAGGGGTGAGACTGGTGGGCACACCGCCCACCCACGTACAGGGGAACTCATGACCGGGTCACGCATCCTGGCTCTCGGCCATTACCAGCCCTCCGGCGTGCTCACCAACGACGACCTCGCCAAGATCGTCGACACCGATGACGCCTGGATCCGCAGCCGGGTCGGCATCCGTACCCGCCATGTCGCCTCCCCCGACGAGACCGTGGACTCGATGGCGGCCGCCGCCGCGGCCAAGGCCCTGGCCGCCAGTGGCCTGGCCCCGCAGGACATCGACCTCGTGCTGGTCGCCACCTGCACCGCCCACGACCGCAGCCCGAACGCCGCGGCCCGGGTCGCCGCCCGGCTCGGCCTGGGCTCCCCCGCCACGATGGACCTCAACGTGGTCTGCTCCGGCTTCACCCACGCGCTGGCCACCGCCGACCACGCCATCCGCGCCGGTTCCGCGACCCATGCGCTGGTCATCGGGGCGGAGAAGTTCACCGACGTGGTCGACTGGACGGACCGCTCGACCTGTGTGCTGGTCGGCGACGGAGCGGGCGCCGCGGTGGTCTCCGCCGCCCCGGAGCCGGGGATCGGCCCGGTGCTGTGGGGCTCGGTGCCGGAGATGGGCGGCGCGGTGCGCATCGAGGGCGAGCCGGCCCGGTTCGCCCAAGAGGGCCAGACCGTCTACCGCTGGGCCACGACCCAGCTGCCGGCCATCGCCCGCAAGGTCTGCGAACGCTCCGGGATCACCCCCGCCGATCTCGCCGGTGTGGTGCTGCACCAGGCCAACCTGCGGATCATCGAGCCGGTCGCGGAGCGCATCGGCGCGGTCAACGCGGTGGTCGCCAAGGACGTCGTCGACTCCGGGAACACCTCTGCGGCCTCCGTCCCGCTCGCCCTGTCCAAGCTGGTCGAACGGCGTGAGGTCCCCTCCGGCGCCCCGGTCCTGCTGTTCGCCTTCGGCGGCAACCTCTCGTACGCGGGCCAGGTCATCCACTGCCCGTGAGACGGCTGATGCGGCGTCCGGCAGGCCGGGCCGGACCCGCGCCGGACGACGGGACCGGCCGAGGCCCCGCGTCCGATTCGTTCAAGACGGGGCCCGGCCGACTGCCTACGCTCGCCGTATGACCACTTCACCGTCCCCCGCCACGCCCTCTGTCCCGCGCTTCGCGGCCATCGGCATCGTCGTCGCCGACATGCCCGCCGCGCTCGCCTTCTACCGCCGCCTCGGTCTGGACATCCCCGCCGAGGCGGACACCGCCCCGCACGCCGAGGCGCCGCTCCCCGGCGGTCTGCGGCTGATGTGGGACACCCACACGACCGCACGGGCCATCGACCCGGACTGGACCCCGCCCGCGGGCGGCACGCCCACCGGGCTGGCCTTCGAGTGCGCCGGCCCGGCCGATGTCGACAAGCTGTACGCGGAACTCACCGACGCGGGTTACACGGGCGAGAAGCCGCCGTGGGACGCGTTCTGGGGGCAGCGCTACGCCGTCGTACAGGATCCGGACGGCCACGGGGTCGACCTCTTCGCACCGCTGCCATAGGGGGTGACCGGGAGGGAGCGAGCCCGTCAGCCGATGTCCCCGGGGTGCTCCCGCAGGTACATCGCACCGCAGCTGTGGCAGAAGGGCTCTCCCCGGGGCGTGCCCCAGACGTCGGCCGGCTGGGTGGCGGCCGCCGGGGCGAGATCCCGTCCGCACATCGCCGTGGTGCCGTCCAGCCGCACCATGTGCCAGATCTTCACCGGCGTGTCCGCGTGCGGCAGAACGCCTTCCTCGTACTCAGCCCGCATCTCGTGCTCCATGGCGGTGCACCTCCTACGCCCACGATGCGCCAGCGCTCCATAGCCCACAACGCCAGCCGCGGGCCCGGGGCCGGTCGGCGGACCGGCACACCAATACGGCGCCCACCTGCTCAGAACACCGACCATCCGGTCAGCGTCGTGAAGTGGTCCAGGGCCGCGGCGCCCGCCACGGAGTTGCCGCGGGCGTCCAGCCCCGGGCTCCAGACGCACAGCGTGCAGCGGCCGGGGATGACGGCGATGATGCCGCCGCCGACCCCGCTCTTCGCGGGCAGCCCGACGCGGTAGGCGAACTCCCCGGCCGCGTCGTACGTCCCGCAGGTCAGCATCACCGCGTTGATCCGCTTGGCCTCGCGGGCCTCCAGCAGCCGGCTGCCGTCGGCGCGCAGCCCGTGGCGGGCGAGGAACCCGCCGGCCACGGCCAGGTCCCGGCAGCTCATCTCGATCGAGCACTGCCAGAAGTAGTGCTCGATGACGCTGGGGACGGGGTTCTCCAGGTTGCCGAAGGACGCCATGAAGTGCGCCAGGGCGGCGTTGCGGTCGCCGTGTTCCGCCTCGGAGTCGGCCACCGCCTGGTCGAAGGCGAGGTCCGGGTTGCCGCTCTCCTCCCGCAGGAAGTGCAGCATCGAGGTGCTGGCGTCGCCGGTGAGGGTCTGCAGCCGGTCGGTGACCACCAGGGCGCCCGCGTTGATGAACGGATTGCGCGGGATGCCGTTCTCCGCCTCCAGCTGGACCAGCGAGTTGAACGGCGTACCGGACGGCTCACGGCCCACCCGCCGCCAAATACCGTCGTCGTTGCTGCCGGGGCTCTGCGCCATCACCAGCGCCAGCGAGAAGGCTTTGGAGATGGACTGGACGGAGAACGGGACCTCCCAGTCGCCGACCCCGTACACCTCTCCGTGGATGTCGGCCACCGCGATCCCGAACCGGTCCGCGGACACCTGCTCGAGCGCCGGTATGTAGTCCGCGACCCGCCCTTGTCGCACGAACGGCCGGGCATGGGCCGCTACCTCCTCGAGAACGGCCTGGTAGTCCATGACGGACACGCTAACCCGGGGCGAGCAGCACCCCCATCGGGGCCCCCGCCAGCGACTTCACCTCGCGTGCGAGGTGCGCCTGGTCCGCGTAGCCGGCGCGCGCGGCGACCTGTGCGCAGGGCATCCCGGAGCGCGCCAGGTCGAGCGCGCGCACGAGCCGGAGCACCCGGGCCAGGGTCTTGGGGCCGTAGCCGAACGCGTCCAGGCTGAGCCGGTGCAGCTGGCGTTCGCTCAGCGCGACCGCGCGGGCGACCTCGGCGACGGGGCGGCCGCGGCCGAGCTCCGCGGCGACGGCGGCGGTCCGGCCGTCGTCCCCGGCGCCCTCCCGGAGGCGGGCCGCGGCGGTCTCCTCCAGCAGGCGGCCGACCGCGGCGGCGCCGCCCGGCTCCCCGGCGGCCGCCAGGCGTTCGGTCAGCTCCCGCACCCGTCCGGCGGGCCACAGATCCGCCAACGGCACCCGCCGGTCGCGCAGTTCCCGGGCCGGCACCCCGAAGACGGCGGGGCCCTGGCCGGGCGCGAAGCGCAGCCCGACGAAGGTGCTGCCGGGCGGCATGCCGGCCACGGACTGCGGCCCGGTGTCCGGCCCCGCCACCAGCAGCCGGCCCCCGCTCCAGATCAGATCCGTACACCCGTCGGGCAGCACCGGCCGGGCCGGCAGCCGCACGGTGCGGGCCCACAGCACCGCCCCGGCCACCCGGGAGGCCCGCTCCCGGTAGCCGTCGGTTCCGCCGGGTGGCTCCTTCGTGTCGCGCGTTTCGCCCACATGCCCCAGCCTGGCACGGGAACCCCACGGCCGTCCGCGCCGTTGATCCCTTACGACACGGACCTCACGGAGGTGGCACATGTCCGGGTTTCTCGACCGCGCCAAGGAACAGGCACGGCAGGGGCTTGCGCAGGGCAAGCAGAAGGTCGACGAGGTGCAGCAGAACCGCGCCGGCACCGAGCTGCTGAGAAAGCTGGGGGCCGCGTATTTCGCCGAGCGGCGGGGCAGCGGCACCCCCGAGGCGACACAGGACGCCCTCAACACCCTGGAAGCGCACGTCAACGCCCACGGCGACGCCTTCCTGCACGACTAGACGGCTCCGTCGCCGACCCGCCCCATCGCCCGGTCGGCGGGGCGGCGACCCGCCCGACGGCCGAAACGGCTCGCACACGCCCCGAACGCCCGGTCCGCTGCGTTCCGTTCGATTCCCTCTGTCCCGCCCCGTCCCGTACAAGCGAGACATGAGGCGGTGCGCGCTCGGCGGCCGCCGTGTCCGCATCGGAGTGGGCCATGTCCGATCCACTGTCCGCCGCCCGGTTCCGCCGGGCGCTGACCTCGGAGGGGCTCCGGGTCGCCGAGGTCGCCGGCTGGGAGACGCACAACCGCAACGAGAAGGGGCCCTGGGGCCCGGTGCACGGCGTGATGGTGCACCACACCGCCACGTCCGGAGCCGACAGCACCGTCCGGCTCTGCCATGACGGCCGCCCGGACCTCCCGGGCCCGCTGTGCCATGGCGTGATCACCAAGGACGGCACGGTGCATCTGGTCGGCTACGGCCGCGCCAATCACGCGGGCCTCGGCGACGGCGACGTGCTGCGCGCGGTGATCGCCGAGAAGCGGCTGCCGCCCGACGACGAGGCCGACACCGACGGCAACCCTGCCTTCTACGGCTTCGAGTGCGAGAACCTCGGCAATGGCACGGACCCCTGGCCCCGCGCCCAACTGGACGCCCTGGAGCAGGCCGCCGCCGCGGTGTGCCGGGCCCACGGCTGGACCGGCCGCTCGGTGATCGGCCACCTGGAGTGGCAGCCGGGCAAGGTCGACCCGCGCGGCTTCCCGATGGACTGGCTGCGCGACCGGATCGACGTACGGCTGAAGTGACCGACGCGGCCACCGGCCCGGTCCGCTCCCCCGGCACCCGGGACAATGGACCGCGTGACCAGCACCGCCCCCGACCCGCTGCCGGACCCGTACGCCCTGCGCCCGCGCCTGCCCACTCCCCTCCAGGAGATCGACGACGCCCCGTTCACCCGCCGCGGCGTACGGCTGCTCCTCAAGCGGGACGATCTGATCCATCCGGAGCTTCCGGGCAACAAATGGCGGAAGCTGGCGCCGAATCTGCGGGCCGCGGCCGCGGCGGGTGAGCGGGTGCTGCTGACCTTCGGGGGCGCGTACTCCAACCATCTGCGGGCCACCGCCGCGGCCGGGCGGCTGCTCGGCTTCGGCACCGTCGGGGTGGTCCGCGGCGACGAGCTGGCCGGGGCGCCGCTCAATCCGTCGCTGGCCCGCTGCGCAGCCGACGGGATGCGGCTGCACTTCATCGACCGGCCCCGCTACCGGCGCCGGGCCGACCCGGACCTGCTCGCCGAGCTGGGCGACCGCTTCGGCACCTTCCGCCTGATACCGGAGGGCGGCAGCAACGCCCTTGCCGCACAGGGCTGTACGGAGCTGGGCCGGGAGCTGCGCGGGGCCGCGGACACGGTCGCGGTGGCCTGCGGAACGGGCGGCACCCTCGCCGGACTCGCCGCGGGCCTGGGGCCGGGGCAGCGCGCCCTGGGCTTCCCCGTATTGAAGGGTGGCCGCCCGCACTTCCTCCAGGAGGCGGTGGAGGAGCTGCAGCGCGCGGCGTTCGGCGGACCGCGCGGCACGTGGCAACTGGAGGACCGCTTCCACTGTGGCGGCTACGCCCGCCGCACCCCGGAACTCGACGTCTTCGCGGCGGCCTTCGAGGCCCGGCACGGCTTCCCCCTGGAGCGGGTCTATGTCGCCAAGCTGCTGTACGGGCTGACGACGCTGGCCGAGGAGGGCGCCTTCGCGCCCGGCAGCACCGTGGCCGCGGTGATCACCGGCATGCCCTGAGCGGCCGGGCCCGGGCCGTGATCGCCGGCAGCGGCCCGGGGCGGCCGGACGCCGCCTGGCCGCCCGGCCCGCCGAGTCGCCCAGCGGCCTAGCCGGCGCTCTCCCGATAGGCCGTGGCCTCCTCCAGATCCAGCCGGCGCAGCAGCGTCCGCAGCATCTCGTCGTCGATCCGCCGGGCGTCCCGCAACTGGACGAAGACCCGGCGCTCGGCCTCGATCATCTCCCGGGCCAGCCGCCGGTAGGTCTCGTCGGCGGACTCCCCGGTGATCTCGTTGGCCGCGCCGAGCCGCTCCCACACGGAGTTGCGGCGGCGCTCCATGACGCTGCGCAGCCGGTCGACGAGGGGCCCCGGGAGGGCGTTGCGCTCGTCCCGGAGGAGTGCGTCCAGGCGCTCCTCGGCGGCCCGCGAGGCCTCGTTCTGGGCCTGCGCCTCGGCGAGCGTCTCGGCCTCGGCGTCCTGGCCGGGCAGCTTCAGCGCACGGATCAGCGGCGGCAGCGTCAGCCCCTGGATCACCAGGGTGGCGATGACGGTGGTGAAGGTCAGGAAGAGCACGAGGTTGCGCGCCGGAAAGGAGCCGCCGCCGTGCAGGGCAGTCGGGATGGAGAACGCGATGGCCAGCGAGACCACCCCGCGCATCCCGGCCCAGCCGACGATGACCGGCGCGGTCCAGTTCGTGTCCGGCTCGCGGGTACGGATACGGGCCGACAGCACACGCGGCAGAAACGTCGCGGGAAAGACCCACACGAACCGCGCCAGGACCACGACCACGAACATCACGACCGCGTACCAGAGCGCCTCCCCGGCGCCGAACTCCCCCAGCCCGCGCACCACGACCGGCAGCTGCAGCCCGATCAGCGCGAAGACGGCGGACTCCAGGATGAAGGAGACCATCTTCCAGACGGCGTCCTCCTGGAGCCGGGTCTCGAAGTCGACCTGCCAGGAGCGGTGCCCCAGGTAGAGGCCGACCACGACGACGGAGAGCACCCCGGAGGCATGCAGCTGCTCGGCGGCGGCGTAGGCGAAGAACGGGATGAGCAGCGACAGGGTGTTCTCCAGCAGCGCCGACTCCCGCAGCCGGACGCGCAGCCAGTGCAGCGGCACCATCAGGACGACGCCGATGCCGATGCCGCCCACGGACGCGACGGCGAACTGCTTGATCCCGTCGCCCCAGGTGGCACCGGCCCCGAGGGCAGCGGCCAGCAGGACCTTGTACGCGGTGATCGCGGTGGCGTCATTGAAGAGCGATTCGCCCTGCAGGATGGTGGTGATCCGGTGCGGCAGCCCGAGCCTGCGGGCGATGGCGGTGGCCGCGACGGCGTCCGGCGGGGCGACGACGGCACCCAGCACGAGGGCGGCGGTCAGCGGCAGCCCCGGGATGACGAGGTAGGCGGCGTAGCCGACCACGAACGTCGCGAACAGCACATAGCCGACCGACAGCAGCGCCACCGGCCGCCGGTTGGCCCGCAGCCCCAGGTACGAACTGTCCAGCGCCGCGGTGTGCAGCAGAGGGGGCAGCACCAGCGGCAGCACGATGTGCGGATCGAGGGTGTAGTCGGGGACGCCGGGGACGGAGGAGGCCGCGAGCCCCGCGGCCACCAGGAGCAGCGGTGCGGGCACCGGGGTGCGCCGCGCCAGCCCGGCCACCGCCGCACTCCCCGCGACCAGCAAAAACAGCGGCATGACAGCCATCGGCCCGTCCCGTCCCCGAACCCTTCACCGAGCATCCCGGCGATCTAACCTGGCCATCATGAGCGAGTGCACCCACGTTGCCGAATTGCCGCGCCCCGAGCCGGCCCCGCAGAGCGCCACCTGCCTGGAGTGTCTGGCCGCCGGCAGCCACCCCGTACAGCTGCGGCTGTGCCTGGACTGCGGCCATGTCGGCTGCTGTGACTCCTCGCCGTTCCGGCATGCCACCAGGCACTTCGAGGAGACCGGCCATCCCGTGATGCGGACGTTCGAACCGGGCGGCTCCTGGCGCTGGTGCTTCACCGACCAGAAACTGGTGTGAAGCGATCGGCAGTGTCCGTTTAGCCTTCACCTATGATCCGCGAAGCGACCCCCGACGACGTCCCGGTCATCCTGGCCATGATCGGCGAGCTGGCCGCGTACGAGCGCGCCCCCGAGGCCGCGCAGGCCACCGAGCCGCAGCTGAAGGAGGCCCTCTTCGGGCCGCAGCCGGCCGCCTTCGCGCTGATCGCGGAGGACGACGGCGCCCCGGTGGGCTTTGCCCTGTGGTTCCGGAACTTCTCCACGTGGACGGGCACGCACGGTGTCTATCTGGAGGATCTCTACGTCCGCCCGGAGGCCCGCGGCGACGGCCACGGCAAGGCCCTGCTCGCGGCCCTCGCGGAGATCTGCGTGGCCCGCGGCTATGAACGTTTCGAGTGGTCAGTCCTGGATTGGAATGAACCGTCCATCGGTTTTTACCGGTCGATCGGTGCCGTGCCCATGGACGAATGGACGGTCTTCCGGCTCACTGGAAAGGCACTGCACAACCTTGCGGACTCTTCGCGGGTCAACGGAGCGTAATCGGTGTCGATTTGGCAGTGCACACCCCTAGCCACTGTCCGTACCCGTGGCTTTACAATCAGTGACAGCAAAAGCGCCGGGCGACCCGGGGCCGGAGCGTCGCGCGGACCGCAGTCGTGCTCCTTCCGGGCGACACCGGCCCACAGATCGCGATAGCGTCACAGCCGAACCATGTGTCGCGCCGAATCGTTCTCCTTTCGCCCGAGGGGAGAAAAGTTCGGCGCGAATATCACGAACAACGCGAATATCGCGCATTCCAGCTCAACCAGCTTGTGCCACCTTGGAGGTGAGGGTGTCCCAGATCGCAGGCGAGCCCGGGACTCAGGACTTCGTGGAAGTCCGTCTGCCCGCTGCGGGTGCCTACCTGTCCGTGCTGCGTACGGCCACGGCCGGGCTCGCAGCACGCTTGGATTTCACCCTCGACGAGATCGAGGATCTGCGCATCGCGGTCGACGAGGCCTGCGCGATCCTCCTGCAACAGGCTGTCCCCGGCAGTGTGCTGAGCTGCGTCTTCCGCCTCATCGACGACGCACTGCAGGTCACCGTGTCGGCCCCGACGACCGACGGCCGCGCCCCGGAGCGCGACACCTTCGCCTGGACGGTGCTCTCCGCACTGGCCGGCAAGGTCGATTCCACCGTCGCCGAGGACCAAACGGTCACCATCAGTCTGTACAAGGAGCGCGGCGCCGGTCCCGGACCGTCATGACCGAACAGGGGGCCCCGTGAAAGATCTCGAACGCGGCGGGAGGATGGCGTCCAGTGCGACCATCCCCGAGCAGCAGGCCCGGCCGGACCCGGTGGGCGTAGACGACCACGGCGGCCGGTTGACGGCGGAGCAGGCAGAGCGGGCGGACCACATGGAGCAGAGCGAGCAGCCGGGGCAGCAGGCGCATCAGCAGGACGCGCCGGCCCCCGACGACAAGCTGCAGGATCAACAGCATTACCCGGAGCCGCAGGACCGCAGCGGCGCGCGGGCGATGTTCTATGAGCTGCGCAAGCTGCCCGACGGCTCCCCCGAGCGCGCCGAGCTGCGCAACACCCTCGTCCGTATGCACCTCCCGCTCGTCGAGCATCTGGCCCGGCGGTTCCGCAACCGCGGCGAGCCGCTGGACGATCTGACCCAGGTCGCCACCATCGGCCTGATCAAGTCCGTCGACCGCTTCGACCCGGAGCGCGGCGTGGAGTTCTCCACGTACGCCACCCCCACCGTCGTCGGCGAGATCAAGCGGCACTTCCGCGACAAGGGCTGGGCGGTCCGCGTCCCGCGTCGCCTCCAGGAGCTGCGGCTGTCGCTGACCACCGCGACCGCCGAGCTGTCCCAGCGGCACGGCCGGGCGCCCACCGTCCATGAGCTGGCCGAGCATCTGGCGATCTCCGAGGAAGAGGTCCTGGAGGGCCTGGAGTCCGCCAACGCCTACAGCACCCTCTCCCTCGACGTGCCGGACACGGACGACGAGTCCCCGGCCGTCGCCGACACCCTCGGTGCGGAGGACGAGGCGCTGGAGGGCGTGGAGTACCGCGAGTCCCTCAAACCGCTGCTGGAGGACCTCCCGCCGCGGGAGAAGAAGATCCTGCTGCTGCGCTTCTTCGGCAACATGACCCAGTCGCAGATCGCCCAGGAGGTCGGCATCTCCCAGATGCACGTCTCCCGCCTGCTGGCCCGCACCCTCGCCCAGCTGCGCGACAAGCTGCTCGTCGAGGAGTGAACACCGCATGAGCGAGGTGGGCGGGGCCGTCGAAGGCTCCGCCCACCGTGCGTTTCAGGGTCTGCTCAGGGCCTGCCGGGCCGGCCCGGCAGGAAGCGGGCCCTCAGGGCGTCTCCCGCGGCCCGATGCCCAGCGCTTCGGTGGCCGTCGGGTTGACCAGCAGCACCAGCACCACGAGCGCGGCCACGGCCAGCCCGATACCGGCCGCGATCAGCACACCGCCGCCGTTGACCAGCGTCCAGGCCACCGGCAGCGCCACGATCTGAGTGATCAAGGAGGGGCCCCGGCTCCAGCGGCGGCGCAGCCACAGCCCCCGGGCGGCCACCAGCGGCAGCACGGCGAGCGCAAGGACGGTGAGCCCGCCCATCTCCGCCTGCTGCGCACTGTCCGGCGCACCGGCGAGGCCCATGATCAGCATGTACGCGCCGAGGGCGGCGAGGGCGAGCCCCTCGACCGCGGTGAGGGCCGCCGCGGCGCTCAGCCGGGCAGGCCGCGGACCGGTCGGCGCGGTGGACGCGGTCGCGGCGGCGGCTCGGGACGCGGACTGCTTCTGCTGACTGCTCACCCCAGCAGGGTAGCGCCGGACCTCCCGGCCACCGGTATGCCCCGGAACCGGACGGGGCGTGAGGCCGGTACCTGCAGGTAGGTACGCTGCTCCACATGCGCGCACTCCTCGTGGTCAACCCCGCAGCAACCACCACCAGTGCCCGCACCCGCGAGGTACTGGCCCACGCGCTCGCCAGCGACCTCAAGCTGGAGGTGGCGCAGACGCAGTACCGCGGGCACGCCCGTGATCTCGCCCGGGAGGCCACCGAGGGCGGGCAGACCGACCTGGTCGTGGCGCTCGGCGGCGACGGCACGGTCAACGAGGTCGTGAACGGCCTGCTGGCCAGTGGCCCCGATCCGGACTCGCACCCCCGGCTGGCGGTCGTCCCCGGCGGTTCCACCAATGTCTTCGCCCGCGCGCTCGGGCTCCCCAATGACGTCGTCGAGGCCACCGGCGCCCTGCTGGACGCGCTGCGCGACGGCACCGAGCGCACCGTCGGCCTCGGGCTGGCCGCGGGCACCCCGGGCAGCGTGGACGAGGGCGCCCCGGAACGCTGGTTCACCTTCTGCGCGGGCTTCGGATTCGACGCCGGTGTCGTCGGCCGGGTCGAGCAGCAGCGTGAACGCGGCAAGCGTTCGACCCACGCCCTGTACATGCGACAGGTCGTACGGCAGTTCCTGGTCGAGGCGAGCCGTCGGCGGGGCGTGCTCACCCTCGAACGTCCGGGCGGGGCCGAGGGCTCCACGGAGATCGTCGAGAACCTGGCGCTGGCCATAATCTGCAACACCGCTCCGTGGACCTATCTGGGCAATCGACCGATTTACCCGTCTCCGGACGCCTCGTTCGACAAGGCCCTGGATCTGTTCGCACTGGACAGGCTCTCGCCGGCCGCGGTGACCCGGTATGCGACCCAGTTGCTGACGTCAACACCCCAGCGCGGCCCCCATGGCAAACACGCCCTCTCACTTCACGACCTCACGAACTTCACCTTGCATTCGCAGGTTCCCCTGCCCTTCCAGATGGACGGAGACCACCTGGGACTGCGTACGAGTGTGACGTTCACAGGCGTACGCCGTGCACTGCGTGTGATTGTGTGAGCAGTAGGGCCCAAAGTCCTTTCACTCGAACGTTTAGACTGGTTTCCACCCCCTGGAATGACGGCTGTGAGCTAGGCGACACCAAGGATTCAAAAAAAAGTTTCCGGAAGGGGTTGTATCCGCAGCCGAGGTTTGCGAGTCTCTTCATGGCGATCGGGACGGCCGCTTTACCGGCCCCCTTGAGAGCCCGAATCCTCCTCCTCATTCCACAGGACCGCGCCAGTTCACGACTGGGGGTCGGCCCTTCCCTTGTGGAGGGATTCGTGAAAGCGTTCACATTCACAAGCAACGATCCCGTCACACGAGGAGATGGAGCAGCCATGGACTGGCGTCACCGCGCCGTTTGCCGCGAGGAAGACCCCGAGCTCTTCTTCCCCATCGGCAACACCGGTCCTGCGCTGCTGCAGATCGAGGAAGCCAAGGCCGTCTGCCGCCGCTGCCCCGTCATGGAGCAGTGCCTGCAGTGGGCGCTCGAGTCCGGCCAGGACTCCGGCGTCTGGGGTGGTCTGAGCGAGGACGAGCGCCGCGCCATGAAGCGCCGTGCAGCTCGCAACCGGGCGCGCAACGCCAGCGCCTGAGCCAGCAGCCCCGTGGCCCCCGAGCCGCAGCGCGCAGTACACCCGATGCAGCCCCGGCGCTGAGAAGCCCGGTCGTTATCGCATCGCAACAGCTTTGAGCCCCGGACCGCATGGTCCGGGGCTTCCTGCTGTTCAGGCGGGACGCGGGCGCCGGCCGCCGCCCTCCGGCCCCGGTTTCAGTGCTGCTTCTCGGCGCGTACGGGGACGTCGAGGATGACCTGGGTACCGCGTTCGGGTGCCCGCACCATGTCGAACTTTCCGCCCAACTCGCCCTCCACCAGGGTCCGTACGATCTGCAGGCCCAGGTTCCCGGCGCGATGCGGGTCGAATCCCTCGGGCAGGCCGCGGCCGTTGTCCTGGACGGTGACCAGCAGCCGCGGCTCGGCACGGCTGCCGCCGCGCACCGCGCCGACCTCGACCACACCCTGCTCCGTCTGGTCGAAGGCGTGCTCCAGGGCGTTCTGCAGCACCTCGGTGAGCACCATCGACAGGGGGGTCGCCACCTCGGCGTCCAGGATGCCGAAGCGCCCGGTGCGGCGGGTGGTGACCTTGCCCGGGGAGATCTCCGCGACCATGGCCAGCACCCGGTCCGCGATCTCGTCGAACTCGACCCGCTCGTCGAGGGTCTGGGACAGCGTCTCGTGCACGATCGCGATCGAACCGACCCTGCGTACGGCCTCGTTGAGCGCCTCACGGCCCTGCTCGGAATCCATCCGGCGGGACTGCAGCCGCAACAGCGCGGCGACCGTCTGCAGATTGTTCTTCACCCGGTGGTGGATCTCCCGGATGGTGGCGTCCTTGGTGATCAGCTCGCGCTCGCGCCGCCGCAGTTCGGTCACGTCGCGCAGCAGGACCAGGGAACCGAGGTGCGTCCCCTTGGGCTTGAGCGGAATGGCGCGCAGCTGGATCACGCCGTCGTTGCCCTCGACCTCGAACTCCCTGGGGGCCCAGCCGCTGGCGAGCTTGACCAGCGCCTCGTCCACCGGACCGCGGGCGGGCGCCAGTTCGGCGGTGGCCTGGCCCAGGTGGTGCCCCACCAGGTCGGCGGCGAGACCGAGCCGGTGGTAGGCGGAGAGCGCATTGGGGCTGGCGTACTGGACGACGCCGTCCGCGTCGAGCCTGATCAGGCCGTCGCCGGCCCGCGGCGAGGCATCCATGTCGACCTGCTGGCCGGGGAACGGAAACGTTCCGGCAGCGATCATCTGGGCCAGGTCGGAGGCGCTCTGGAGGTAGGTGAGCTCCAGCCGGCTGGGGGTGCGCACGGTCAGCAGATTGGTGTTGCGGGCGATCACCCCGAGCACCCGGCCCTCGCGGCGCACCGGGATGGACTCGACCCGTACCGGCACCTCCTCCCGCCACTCGGGGTCGCCCTCGCGCACGATGCGGCCCTCGTCCAGGGCGGAGTCCAGCATGGGACGGCGGCCACGGGGAACGAGATGGCCGACCATGTCGTCCTGGTAGGAGGTGGGGCCCGTATTGGGCCGCATCTGGGCCACCGAGACATAGCGGGTGCCGTCGAGGGTGGGGACCCAGAGCACGAGGTCGGCGAAGGAGAGGTCGGAGAGCAGCTGCCACTCCGAGACCAGCAGATGGAGCCACTCGAGGTCGGTGTCGCTCAGAGCGGTGTGCTGGCGTACGAGATCGTTCATGGAGGGCACGTCTTGGAGCCTACCGGCGTACGGTGTAGGTGTTGTGCCTGCACGGGCATGGACAAGCGATAATGGTCTAGTCCAGAATTCAGCAAAGGCCTCCGCCCTCCCCGCACAGGAGAGCGGAACGAGGCCGAAGGCGCTCTCTGCCCTGACTGCGCCGAGGCCTCCGATCGACCGGTCCCGGGACGGGATGCACCCCTACCGCACACAGGGGACGCCCCGCCCGCGAAAACGGGACCGGCCGATGTCAGCTCCGGGCTGCGGTGCCGGACAGGTTGAGGGTCCTGTCCCGGCGCCGCGGCCCGCGGGTGCTTCCGGGGGCCTTCAGTGGGCCGCCCCGCCGGCCTTCCGCGGCCACGCCTTGAGCGCCAGCTCGGCGATCGCCTCCAGCTCCGACCGCTCCGCACCGTCGCGCGCCCGCTGGGACATGCCCTGGATGACGGCGCCGGTGTAGGCGGCCAGCGCGGCGGCGTCCGTATCAGGGGGCAGCTCGCCGGCGGCGATGTCCGCACGGATGGCGTCGGCGATCTCCCGGACGTTCGACAGCCGCATCTCCCGCAGCGAGTCGGCGACTTCGGCCGAGGCGGGCGAGATGTTCAGGGCGGCACTGATGACCAGGCAGCCGCGGGGGCGGCCCGGCAGGGTGTACTCGGCGGCGGCCTCCCGCAGGGCCCGTTCGGCGCCCCGGCGGGCGGTCGGCTCCTCGGCCACGGCGCGGGAGAGGAAACCTCCGTAGCGCCGCCCGTACTCGGCCACGACCTCGTCGAAGAGGGCCCGCTTGTCGCCGAAGGCGGCGTAGAGGCTGGGGGCGCCGATGCCCATGGCGCGGGTGAGGTCGGCGATCGAGGTGGCTTCGTAGCCCCGCTCCCAGAAGGACCGGACCGCTTGTTCCAAGGCCGTCTCGCGGTCGAAGGACCGGGGCCGCCCGCGCTGTTTCGTCTCCTTGGTCGCCATGGGAAGAATTTTATAGCGGACGGTACGGAACGCGTGCTACGGTCTTTCTGTAGCGAGCGATACAGAAAGACTCGGAGGGGGCACGGCCTTGACCGCACTCAACGGCAAGACGGCACTGGTGACCGGAGGCAGCAGGGGGATCGGCCGGGCCGTCTCCGAGCGACTGGCGAGGGAGGGCGCGCGGGTCGGCGTGCATTACGGCCGGGACGAGACCGCGGCCAAGGAGACCGTGTCGGCGATCGAGGCCGCAGGGGGCCGGGCGTTCGCGCTCCGGGCCGAGCTGGGGGCGCCGGGCGACGCCGAGGCGCTGTGGGCCGCCTTCGACGAGCAGGCCGAGGGGCTGGACATCCTGGTCAACAACGCCGGGATCAACACGGCCGTCGACGGCACACTGAAGCGGATCGACGCGGTGACGGCGGAGGACTTCGACCGCCTCTTCGCGGTCAACACCAAGGCGCCGTTCTTCATCACCCAGCAGGCCCTCCCCCGACTGCGGGACGGCGGGCGGGTCATCAACACCTCAACCGGGCTGACCCGGGGCGCATCCAAGCCCGAGTTGATCGCCTACGCCATGACCAAGGGCGCGATCGACGTGTTCACCTCGACGCTGGCCAAGGAGCTGGGCCCGCGCGGCATCACGGTCAACGCCGTGGCGCCCGGGGTGGTGCCCACCGACATGAATGCCGGCTGGCTGGGCGGTGAGGCCCATACCGCGGCGCGGCAGCGGGTCCGGGAGATATCCCCGCTCAACCGGCTCGCGGACGCCACCGATATCGGCGACGTCGTGGCCTTCCTCGCCTCGGACGACAGCCGTTGGGTGACGGGCCAGTGGATCGACGCCACAGGCGGTGCGCTGCTCTGACGGGGGCCGGCCCGAGGGCGCGGACGGGTTCCGGACGCCGGGAAAACTTGACCGGCCGTTCGGATGTGCCGACGAATTCCTGGGGCCCCCTCTGCTAGATTGGTCTATACCACATGGACCATCTCCAGAACGGCAGGCCAAGCGTGGAAGTTGTCATCGTTCCGGATGCCGTGACGGGCGGCGAGCTGATCGCCGAGGCCATCGCCACCCTGGTGCGCCGTAAGCCCGACGCGCTGCTCGGTGTGGCCACCGGCTCCACCCCGTTGCCCATTTACGAGGCGCTGGCGGCGAAGGTCCGGGCCGGCGCGGTGGACGCCTCGCGGGCCCGTGTCTGCCAGCTCGACGAGTACGTCGGACTGCCGGCCGGGCACCCCGAGTCCTACCGTTCGGTGGTCCTGCGCGAGGTGGTCGAACCGCTCGGTCTCGGCGCGGAGTCCTTCATGGGGCCCGATGGCGCGGCCGAGGACGTACCGGCCGCGTGTGAGGCGTACGACCGCGCGCTGCGGGAGGCGGGCGGTGTGGACCTCCAGCTGCTCGGTATCGGCACGGACGGACACATCGGCTTCAACGAGCCCTGCTCGTCGCTCGCTTCCCGTACCCGCATCAAGACACTGACCCGGCAGACCCGGGAGGACAACGCCCGGTTCTTCGACAGCCTCGACGAGGTGCCGCACCACGTCATCACCCAGGGCATCGGCACCATCCTGGAGGCCCGCCATCTGGTGCTGCTCGCCACCGGCGAGGGCAAGGCCGACGCGGTGGCCCACGCGGTCGAAGGCCCGGTCGCCGCGCTGGTCCCGGCCTCCGCACTGCAACTCCACCCGCATGCGACGGTCGTCGTGGACGAGGCGGCGGCCGCCAAGCTGAAGCTCGCCGATTACTTCCGTGCCACCTACGCGGCAAAGCCGGAGTGGCAGGGCCTCTAGGCCCGTAGGGCCGGGGAGGCGGGTGAGTCGGTCCGTCAGCCGGTCGGTGCCACGGCGTTCGGCCGGGTCGGTTCCACGGGCTTCAGCCGGACCGGTGAGCCTGACCGGTCGCCCGGCACCCAGCCGACCCCTGGGCCTGCCGGGTGCCCCGGGCAGAGGGGCGGCGAGGGCGGCGAACGGCGGGTCAGCCGGCGGAGGGCAGGCGTTGGCCCGTGAGGGCTTCGGTGGCGGCCTGGGCGCAGACGCGGGCGGCGCCGTGGGTGGCGATGTGGAGGGCTCCTTGGGGCGGGGCCTGGGGGACACCCATTTCGACGACCGCGGTGTCGGGGCGGGCGGCGAGGAGGCAGCGGAGCGCGTCGGCCATCCAGGGATGGCGGTGAACGTCGCGGACCACGGCGACGAGGCGGCGGCCGGCAGCCGCCGTGAGCAGCCCGTCGACCAGCGCGGCGGGGCCGGCCTCGGCAGCGGCCTCTGCGGTGCAGGTGGCGGTCCCGGTGCCCGGGAGGAGGCGGGTCAGTGCGGCGGCGACGCCCCAGGGCGTCTCGTCGCCCACGGCGATGTTGGCGAGGGGGGTGAAGGCGGCGACGTAGGCGGGACCGTCCAGGGGTGCGTACGGGCCGGTGGCGGTGAGGCGCAGGGCGCGACGGGCCGCGGTGAGGCCGATTCCGGGCGCGGGCGCGACTCGCTCCCCCGGGCCGGCGTTCCGGCGCCGGCCGGCCAGCGCGCGTACCCGGGCCGCGGCGTCGGCGAGCCGCTGCTCCGGCAGTTCGCCGTCCCGCACCGCCCGTACCAAGGCGTCGCGCAGCCGCAGCACGATGTCCTCGTCGGCCAGTCCGCCGCCCACGCAGAGGGCGTCGGCGCCGGCCGCGAGGGCCAGTACGCTGCCGCGTTCGATGCCGTAGGTGGCGGCGATGGCCCGCATCTCCATGCCGTCGGTGACGATCAGCCCGTCGAAACCGAGGCCGCCGTCGGCGGCGGGGGCCCGCAGCAGACCGTGCAGTGCGGCCGGACTGAGCGTGGCCGGGTGCGCGTCGTCCAGGGCGGGCAGCAGGATGTGGGCGCTCATCACGGCCCGGGTACCGGCGGCGACGGCGGCGCGGAACGGGACCAGTTCGCGTTCCCGGAGGGTGGTCAGATCGGCGGCGATCCGCGGCAGGTCGTGGTGGGAGTCGACGGCGGTGTCGCCGTGGCCGGGGAAGTGCTTGGTGCAGGCGGCGACACCGGCGGACTGCAGGCCCTCGACATAGGCGGCGGTGTGCCGGGCGACCAGCTGCGGGTCGGCGCCGAAGGAGCGGACGCCGATGACCGGGTTGGCGGGGTTGGAGTTGACGTCGGCGGAGGGGGCCCAGTTGAGGCTGATACCGCAGTCGGCCAGCCGGCGGCCGAGTTCGCGGGCCACGGCGCGGGTCAGGTCGGTGTCATCAACGGCACCGAGCGCGTGGTTGCCGGGGAAGGAGGAACCGCGGCGCACTTCGAGGCGGGTGACATCGCCGCCCTCCTCGTCGATGGCGACGATCAGCTCCTCGCGTTCGGCGCGCAACCGGCCGGTGAGGGCGGCGAGTTGGTCCGGATCGGCGACGTTGCGGCCGAAGAGGCCCACCGAGACCAGGCCCTCGCCGAGCCGGCGCAGCAGCCAGTCGGGCGCGGTGGTGCCGGTGAAGCCGGGCTGGAGGACGGCGAGGGCGTCGCGGGTGACGGTGTCGGCGGGGCCCGCGGGGCGTACGGGAGGCGTCATGAGCTGCGTTATCCCTTCACTGCGCCGGAGGTGAGGCCGCCGACCGCCTTGCGTTGCAGGAACAGGAAGAGGACCAGGACCGGGACGGCGAAGATCGAGGCGGCTGCCATGGTGGCACCCCAGTCGTCCCCGAACTGCGTCTGGAACTGCGAGAGCCACAACGGCAGGGTGCCCATGGCGGGTTCCTTGTTGAGGACCAGCACCAGCGGGAATTCGTTCCAGGCGGTGATGAATCCGAAGAGCGAGGTGGCCATCAGACCCGGCGCCAGCAGCGGGAAGACGACTTTCAGGAACGCCTGGCGGCGCGAGCAGCCGTCGACCATCGCGGACTCCTCCAGCTCCCTGGGCACCGCGGCGACATACCCCCGGAGCGTGAGCAGGGTGAAGGGCAGCACCATCACCATGTAGAAGAAGGTGAGCGGGAGCAGGCTGTTGAGCAGGTCCGCGTCCCGGACGATCAGATAGACCGAGATCACCATCACCTCCCACGGGGCCATCTGGGCGACCATGAAGGTCAGCAGGATGCCCTTCCGGCCCCGGAAGCGCATCCGGGTCAGCGCGAACGCCCCGCACAGGGCGATCACCAGCGAGAGACCGACGGCGAGCACGGTCACCAGCACCGAATTCCCCGCCAGGACCCAGAAGTGCGGGGCGTGCACGGCAGTCGCGAAGTGTTCGAGGGTGCCGTGGACGGGGAACCACACGGGGTCCTCGGTGATGATGTCCCGGGTCGGTTTGAAGGCCGTGTTGAACATCCAGTAGACCGGGAAGACGAAGCCGAGGGCGAGCACGGCCGCCATGGCGTTGGGCCAGATGCGGCCGGTGAGAGAGCGCTTCACAGCTCGTTCTCCTCCCGCTGTTCCTGCTTGAACGTCAGACGCAGGTAGGACGCGGTCATGGCCAGCAGCACCACGATCGTCAGCAGGGAGATCGCGGCGCCCATGCCGAAGTGGAGGTTGCCGACGCCCTCGGTGAAGGCGTGGATGGGCAGCGTTTCGGTGAGCCGGTCGGGGCCGCCCTCGTTGATCGCGAAGATCTGCGGGAACGCCTTGAAGACCCAGATGACCTCCAGGAACGTCGTGGCGAGGAAGAACGGCCTGAGGAAGGGGAAGGTGACGGAGGTGAAGACCTTCCAGGTCCCGGCGCCGTCCATCCGGGCCGCTTCGTAGAGCTCCCTGGGGATGGTCGTGGTGGCGGCATAGAGGTTGAGGGCCACGAACGGCAGCGACTGCCAGACGATCAGCACGGTGATGACGAAGAACGTCGACAGCTGGCTGCCGACCCAGTCGTAGTGGGCCATGGAGTGTCTCCCGAGCCTGTCCAGCAGCCAGTTGACGACGCCGTAGCGGGAGTCGAAGAGCCACTGGAAGACGGTGGTGGCGGCGATCACCGGCATCGCCCAGGCCAGCACCAGCGCGGCGGAGAGCGTGAGGCGCATCTTCGTGCCGAGGCGCGCCAGCAGCAGCCCGATCAGTACGCCGAGGATCATGATCAGGGTGACGTTGACCGCGGTGAAGACGAGGGTGCGCAGAGTGACCCGCCAGAACTGCTCGCTGCCCAGGATCTCCTGGTAGTTGCCCGTCCCGCGCCAGTCCGTGAGGTGCTGGATCAGCTCCTTCATGTTGAGGTTCTGGAAGGAGAGCAGGAGATTGCGGACCATGGGCCAGCCCAGGAGGACCGCGGTCGCGAGCAGGGCCGGCAGCAGCAGGAGGTAGGGGGCGCCGCGCGCGGCCCGCCGGCGGCCTCCGCCGCGCCGGGTGGGCGGTGCGCCGCCCCTGCCGGTCCGCGGCGCGGTCCGCTCCCCCACGCCGTCCAGCTGCACTGCCATGGCCCTGCTCCCCCTCGCGTCCCGTCGGGCTCGTGGTGCCGGAGGGTGGGTCCGCGCGGACCCACCAGGTGTCGGCTACTGCTTGGCGAGCCGCGCGTTGATCTCGGGCTCGATGTCCCTGGCGGCGTCGGCCGGGGACTTACCGCCCAGCACCGCGGTCATATAGCTCTTGATCGGGTTCGGTACGTTCTCCACCGCGGCCCACTGGGGAATCAGCGGGGTGGTACCGCCGGACTTCTCCGCAGCGGGTGCGGCGGCCGCCACGGCCGGATTCTCCTTGGCGGCACCTGCCAGGGCGGCGGACTTCGGGGTCCAGCCGGATTCCTTCACCATCTGCGCGTCGTTCTGCTTCGACAGCGCGACCTTGAGGAACTCCTTGGCGAGTTCCTGGTTCTTGCCCATTCCGGCGACCGCGAAGTTGGAGCCGCCGAGGAAAACGCCCTCCGGCTTGTCCGCGGTCTTCCCGGGGATGGTGAAGAAGCCGATGTCCTTCTTCATCTCCGGGTTGGCCTTGACGGCCGCGGCGGCCTCGTAGCCCATGGCGATGACGGCGCCGGTACGGCCCTTGGCGAAGATCTCGGCCTGCTGCGGGGTCGCCTCGTCCTTGTTCTTGGGGGCGGTGCTGAAGGCCTGGTACTGCTTGTAGAGGTCCATGGCCTCGGCGACCTTCGGGTCACCGAGGTTGGAGACCCATTTCCCGCCCTGCTTCTTCACCAGGTCGGCGCCGGTCCCGATGGTCAGGCCGTCGAAGAAGTACCAGTTCTGGCCGGGCAGATACAGCGGTTCGGCATCGGTCTTCTTCTTGATGGCGGCAAAGGCCTTGAAGAGTTCGCCGCGGGTCCGGGGAGTGCCCTTGAGCCCGGCCTCGGCCCAGATCTTCTTGTTGTACATCACCACGCGGTTTCCGGCGAACCACGGCAGTGCGTACTGCTTTCCGTCCACGACCGACGCCTTGTTGAAGGCATCATTCCAGTCGGCGCCGATCTCCTTCTTCAGATCGCCGAGTTCGGCCAGGGCGCCGGCCTCGGCATAGGCGGCGGTCTGGGTGTTGCCGATTTCGACGACGTCCGGCGGTGTCTCCTCGGAAAGGGCGGTGCTCAGCTTCTGCTGAATTCCGTTCCACTGCTGGACCTTGAATTCGACGGTGGCACCGGTCTTCTTCCTGAACTGGGCGGAGACCTGCTCGGTCCACTGCGCCGGATTCGAACCGCTCATCACCCAGACGGTCAGCTTCCGGCCTTTGAACCCGTCCGCGCCCGCCTTGTCGCCGCCGGACCCACAGGCCGCGACCCCCACCAGCATTCCCGCGACCGCCGTCGCCGCCATGAGCCCACGCTTCATTGCGCTCTCCCCCCAAGGGCCGGGTGTGGTCTTTAATGGTTTAGACCAGTGCCCCGCAGCTTGGCCTAGACCTTTAGGGGTGTCAAGGGTGTATAAGAGTCGCTGTCAGGTCCGTTACCGGACCGACATCCGGCGGGCCGGGGCGTGCAAGGGAGCGCGGGAAACCCACCCGTGCCACGATGTGAGCCGCTATGTACGGAGGAGCCGGTGACGGCAGCGCGACAGGAGTCGGAGAGGCGGGTCATGGACACGGACGGGGGCAGCGGTGCCGAGAGCGGCGGCACACGGACCGCACGGGTGCCCAAGTACTACCGCCTCAAGCGGCACTTGCTGGAAATCACCGAGACCCTGCCGCCCGGCACCCCGGTCCCGCCCGAACGCACCCTCGCCACGGAGTTCGACACCTCCCGTACGACGGTGCGTCAGGCCCTCCAGGAGCTGGTCGTCGAGGGACGGCTGGAGCGCATCCAGGGCAAGGGCACGTTCGTGGCCAAGCCCAAGGTTTCCCAGGCGCTGCAACTGACCTCCTATACGGAGGACATGCGGGCCCAGGGCCTGGAGCCGACCTCGCAGTTGCTGGACATCGGCTATGTCACGGCGGACGACCGGCTCGCCGGACTGCTGGACATCGCCGCCGGCGGCCGGGTGCTGCGCATCGAGCGGCTGCGGCTGGCCAGCGGCGAGCCGATGGCCATCGAGACCACCCATCTGTCGGCCAAGCGCTTCCCCGCGCTGCGCCGGAACCTCGTCAAGTACACCTCGCTCTACACCGCGCTGGCGGAGGTGTACGACGTCCGACTGGCGGAGGCCGAGGAGACCATCGAGACCTCACTCGCCACCCCGCGCGAGGCCGGTCTGCTGGGTACGGACGTCGGCCTGCCGATGCTGATGCTCTCCCGGCACTCGCTCGACGCGCAGGGGCAGCCGGTGGAGTGGGTGCGCTCGGTCTACCGCGGCGACCGCTACAAGTTCGTCGCCCGGCTGCGCCGCCCCGCGGACTGACCGCCGTCGGGCCGGGCGGAGCACTCGCCGCCCGGCCCGCCCCCTGCCCTGCCGTCGCCCCTGCCGTCGCCGGACGGCTGACGGCGCAGGTCGCGGCCGGATGCATTCTTGATACCGATATGCGGACAGCTAGTGACGCGTGCCACTCCCCTGCCATAGATTCAGCCAATTGCACAGGCGACAGCAGGGGACGGAGCCACGGTCATGACACAGTCAGCCGCACCACCGGATCGCAGACAGCTCGTCACGCCCACCCGTGTGGTGGCCGGGCTCTGCCTGATCGCTCCGTTCGTCGCGATGCTCTGGGTGAACTCGTACGCCCGGATCGAGCCGAAGTTCATCGGGATTCCGTTCTTCTACTGGTACCAGATGCTGTGGGTGCTGATCTCGACCGCGCTCACCACCGTCGCCTACACGCTCGTGCAGCGTGAGCGGCGCGCCCGCAAGGGAGGTGCCCAGTGACTCCCACGACCGCGCCGCTCGCCCCGGGCGCACTCGCCGCCTCCCAGACGCACGGCGTCAACGGCGTCGCACTGGCCGTCTTCGTCTTCTTCTTCCTGGCCGTCACGGTCATGGGCTTCATGGCCGCGCGCTGGCGCAAGGCCGAGCAGTCCGAGAACCTCGACGAATGGGGCCTGGGCGGCCGCAGCTTCGGCACCTGGGTGACCTGGTTCCTGCTGGGCGGCGACCTCTACACCGCGTACACGTTCGTGGCCGTCCCGGCGGCGATCTACGCGGCGGGCGCGTCCGGTTTCTTCGCCGTGCCCTACACCATCCTGGTCTACCCGCTGATCTTCACCTTCCTGCCCCGGCTGTGGTCGGTCTCGCACAAACACGGGTACGTCACCACCTCCGACTTCGTCCGCGGCCGCTTCGGCTCCAAGGGCCTGTCGCTGGCCGTGGCGCTCACCGGCATCCTGGCCACGATGCCCTACATCGCCCTCCAACTGGTCGGCATCCAGGCCGTCCTGGACGTGATGGGCATCGGCGGCGGCGAGAACACCAACTGGTTCGTCAAGGACCTGCCGCTGCTGATCGCGTTCGCCGTACTGGCCGCGTACACCTACTCCTCGGGGCTGCGGGCGCCGGCACTGATCGCGTTCGTCAAGGACGGGCTGATCTATCTCGTCATCGCCGTGGCCATCATCTACATCCCGATCAAGCTGGGCGGCTTCGACGCGATCTTCGACTCGGCCGGCAAGGCGCTCGCCCAGCCCGGCCCCGTCCCCGGCAAACCGCGCGGCGAGCTGGCCAGCGGGCCCAACGCCCAGTGGGCGTACGCCACTCTGGCGCTCGGCTCGGCGCTGGCGCTCTTCATGTACCCGCACTCGATCACCGCGACGCTGTCCTCGCGCAGCCGCAACGTGATCCGCCGCAACACCACGATCCTGCCGCTGTACTCCCTGATGCTGGGCCTCCTGGCGCTGCTCGGCTTCATGGCGATCAAGGCCGGTACGGACATCCAGGGCAACCCGCAGCTGGCCATTCCGCAGCTGTTCGAGGACATGTTCCCGAGCTGGTTCTCCGGGGTGGCGTTCGCCGCGATCGGCATCGGCGCGCTGGTGCCCGCGGCCATCATGTCGATCGCCGCGGCCAACCTCTTCACCCGCAACGTCTACAAGGACTTCCTGAAGCCGGCCGCCACTCCCGAGCAGGAGCACAAGGTCGCCAAGCTGGTCTCGCTGCTGGTGAAGGTCGGCGCGCTGGTCTTCGTCCTCACCATGGACAAGACCGTCGCCATCAACTTCCAGCTGCTGGGCGGCATCTGGATCCTGCAGACCATGCCGTCCCTGGTCGGCGGGCTGTTCACCCGCTGGTTCCACCGCTGGGCGCTGCTCACCGGCTGGGCGGTCGGCATGCTCTACGGCACCCTCGCGGCCTACGGCGTCGCCAGCCCGACCCAGAAGCACTTCGGCGGCTCCAGCGCGGAGATCCCCGGCATCGGCGAGATCGGCTACATCGGTCTGACCGCCTTCGTCCTGAACGTGGTCGTCACGGTCGTCCTCACCTTCGCCCTGAAGGCCGCGAAGGCCCCCGACGGCATCGACGAGACCAGCCCCGCCGACTACACGGCGGACGCCGGCGACCAGGGCGTCACCGTCGACCTCCCACCCGCCACCGCGGGGGCACCGGCCGGACACTGACCCACCGGCCGCCCGGCTTCCGGCAACGGGCCGTCACGTTCCCCCGGGGACGCGGCGGCCCGTTGTCGTACACCGCTTCAGCCGGTCCAGTCCTTCAACTGCTCGGTTTCGAGCGTGATGCCGACGGGGTCGGGGAGGTGGAGGGGCTTGCCGTACGGCACGGTGCGGACGTCCTCGTAGCGGGTCCCATCGGGGTCGCTGTAGAGCGACACCTGGCCCTCCTGCCGGTCGATGAGCAGATAGAGCGGGATCCCGGCTCCCGCATAGGCGCGGGGCTTCTCCACGCGGTCACGCTGGTGCGTGTCGGAATCGGAGGAGGTGACCTCGACGACCATCAACACCGGTTCAGGGTCCGCCCATTCACCCTTGCCGACGAAGGCGCCACTGACGGAGAGTGCCCCGTCCGGCCGGGCCCGGCCGCTGCGGTACTCCTCCACCTTGAGCCCCTGGTCCGGATAGAGCCACAGCTCAGGGCGTGACTGGATGCAGAGGCGCGTCAACCACTCGATGATCCGACCGTGATCGCCGTCCGGCATGGGCTTGCTCTTGACCTTCCCGTCGATGAGTTCCAACCGCGCGCCTTCTTCCCGGCGGGCGAGTATCCGGGCGGCCTCTTCGAAATGCTCGGTCTCCATGATGTGCGGACGGTCGGCGAGCGCGGTCATGAGGCCTTCTCCTTCTTCCACGGGACGGAACAGAGAACGTGTCACCGACCATAGCCGAGGCCACTGACAGCCACCGCGCGATGACGCACGACACACTAGATATGGGGGTGCGCCTGAGGGGCCACCACCACATGTATGCTCGTCCTCGCTGTCGTCGCAGGGGAATCCGGTGGGAATCCGGAACTGTCCCGCAACGGTGTAGGAGCGCGTCCGACCGGCCGGATAACGGCCCCGGGGGCGCGCCCGTGCAGTCCGAGGACCTGCCGACGGTACGTCCGTACCGCCATGGGTGCGGGCGTCGATACGTCCCGGGCCCCGAGGGTTGGGCCGATGGATGCCGCGCGGTGCGCCCGCGCACCCCTGCCGTCACGGGGTGCCGCATGCCCGCGCGCCCGTCGCGCCCGCTCTCCCGGCCCCGCCGAGTGTAGGGAGAGCACCACGTGACCATCGCGCCAACGGAACCCGCGTCAGACGCCGAGGCCGTGCCGCCCGTGGTGGACACGCCTCCCGGTTCCGCCGACGGCGGACCGGGCGAGGACGGGCCGGGGGTCGCGCTGCTGCGCACCCTGACCCGGCTGACCGAGGACCTGACCGCGACCGACCCCGGCAAGGTGGCCGCCGCCGCGCTGCGCGGCCGGCACCCTGGCTCCGACGAGGCCGAACTGCGGTCGCTGGCCACCGATGCCGCGGCCGGTCTGATCGGTGACGAGCCGCAGTACTCCAAGCTCGCGGCGCGACTGCTCACCCTCGCGATCTCGGAGGAGGCCGCCGGACAGGGGGCGGTCGCCTTCTCCGCCTCCGTCGAGGTCGGCCACCGCGAAGGGCTGATCGCCGACGAGACCGCGGAGTTCGTACGGGCCCATGCCGCCCGGCTGGACGCGCTGGTCGACCGGGCGCTCGCCGACGGGGCCGACGACCGCTTCGGGTACTTCGGGCTGCGCACCCTGCACTCCCGCTACCTGCTGCGGCACCCCACCACCCGTCAGGTCATCGAGACCCCGCAGCACTTTCTGCTCCGGGTGGCCTGCGGCCTCGCCGAGGACCACGGCGACCGCGCGCTGGCCGACGTGGCCGAGCTCTACCGGCTCACCAGCTCGCTGTCCTACCTCCCCTCCTCCCCCACCCTCTTCAACTCCGGCACCCGCCACCCGCAGATGTCGTCCTGCTATCTGCTGGACTCGCCGCTGGACGAGCTGGACTCCATCTACGACCGCTACCACCAGGTCGCCCGGCTCTCCAAGCACGCCGGCGGCATCGGGCTGTCGTACTCCCGCATCCGCGCCCGCGGTTCGCTGATCCGCGGCACCAACGGGCACTCCAACGGCATCGTGCCGTTCCTGCGCACCCTGGACGCCTCGGTCGCGGCCGTGAACCAGGGCGGCCGGCGCAAGGGCGCCGCCTGCGTCTACCTGGAGACCTGGCACGCGGACATCGAGGAGTTCCTGGAGCTGCGCGACAACACCGGTGAGGAGGCGCGCCGTACGCACAACCTGAACATCGCGCACTGGATCCCGGACGAGTTCATGCGCCGGGTGGCGGACGACACCGACTGGTCGCTGTTCTCGCCGTCGGACGCCCCTGAGCTGGTGGACCTGTGGGGCGAGGAGTTCGACGCCGCCTACCGGAAGCTGGAGGCCGAGGGCCGGGCGCTGAAGCAGATCCCGGCGCGGGTGCTGTACTCCCGCATGATGCGCACCCTGGCGCAGACCGGCAACGGCTGGATGACGTTCAAGGACGCCGCCAACCGCACCGCCAACCAGACCGCCGAGCCCGGCCAGGTCGTGCACTCGTCCAACCTGTGCACGGAGATCCTGGAGGTGACGAACGACGGGGAGACCGCGGTCTGCAACCTGGGGTCGGTCAACCTCGCGGCGCATCTCGGCGACAACGGGGAGATGGACTGGGAGCGGCTGGACGCGACCGTCCGCACCGCCGTCACCTTCCTCGACCGCGTGGTGGACATCAACTTCTACCCGACCGAGCAGGCCGGCGCCTCCAACTCCCGCTGGCGCCCGGTCGGCCTGGGCCTGATGGGTCTGCAGGACGTCTTCTTCCGGCTGCGGCTGCCCTTCGACTCGCCCGAGGCGCAGGAGCTGTCGACCCATATCTCCGAGCGGATCATGCTCGCCGCCTACGAGGCGTCCGCCGACCTCGCCGAGCGGCACGGCCCGCACCCGGCGTGGTCCGCGACCCGCACCGCCCGCGGTGTGCTGCACCCGGACCACTACCCGGACGCCGAGCCGCGCTGGGCGGACCGCTGGGCGGCGCTACGCGCCCGGATCGCCACCACCGGTATGCGCAACTCGCTGCTGCTGGCGATCGCGCCGACCGCGACCATCGCCTCGATCGCGGGCGTGTACGAGTGCATCGAGCCGCAGGTCTCCAACCTCTTCAAGCGCGAGACGCTGTCCGGTGAGTTCCTCCAGGTCAACGCGTATCTGATCGAGGAGCTCAAGGCGCTGGGGCTGTGGGACGCCCGGACCCGGGACGCGCTGCGCGAGGCCAACGGCTCGGTGCAGGACGTCGCGTGGATTCCGGAGGAGGTCCGGGCGCGGTACCGCACGGCCTGGGAGATCCCGCAGCGCGCGCTGATCGACATGGCCGCGGCCCGTACGCCCTACCTCGACCAGAGCCAGTCGCTGAACCTCTTCATGGCGTCGCCGACCATCGGCAAGCTCAGCTCGATGTACGCCTACGCCTGGAAGCGCGGCATCAAGACGACGTACTACCTGCGTTCGCGTCCGGCGACCCGGATCGCGCAGTCCGCGCGCGCCGCGACCGTTCCCGCACAGCTTCCGGTGGCCGACCCCGAGGCGGTCGCCTGCTCCCTGGAAAACCCCGAGTCCTGCGAGGCCTGCCAGTAATGCCCAACCCGTCGCCCGACCACCGCCCCTCAACGACGGCGCTGCGCGCCGAAAGCCCCGCCGAGCCCAGCGCCGCGGCGGCCCACACCGCGACCACCGGCGAGAAGAACCTCCTGGACCCCGGCTTCGAGCTGACCCTGCGGCCCATGCGGTACCCGGAGTTCTACGACCGCTACCGGGACGCCATCAAGAACACCTGGACCGTGGAGGAGGTCGACCTCCACTCCGACGTCGCCGACCTCGCCAAGCTCTCGCCGGGTGAGCAGCACATGATCGGCCGGCTGGTGGCGTTCTTCGCGACCGGCGACTCGATCGTGGCCAACAACCTCGTGCTGACGCTCTACAAGCACATCAACTCCCCCGAGGCGCGGCTGTACCTGAGCCGTCAGCTCTTCGAGGAGGCCGTGCACGTCCAGTTCTATCTGACGCTGCTGGACACCTACCTCCCCGACCCGGACGACCGTGCGGCGGCATTCGCCGCGGTGGAGAACATCCCGTCCATCCGGGAGAAGGCGGAGTTCTGCTTCAAGTGGATGGACTCGGTCGAGCGCATCGACCGGCTGGAGTCCAGGGCCGACCGGCGCCGCTTCCTGCTGAACCTCATCTGCTTCGCGGCCTGCATCGAGGGGCTGTTCTTCTACGGCGCCTTCGCGTACGTGTACTGGTTCCGCTCCCGCGGGCTGCTGCACGGGCTGGCCACCGGCACCAACTGGGTCTTCCGCGACGAGTCCATGCACATGGAGTTCGCGTTCTCGGTGGTGGACACCGTCCGCGAGGAGGAGCCCGACCTCTTCGACGACGCGCTGGAGCAGCAGGTCACCGAGATGCTCAAGGAGGCCGTCGAGGCGGAGCTGCAGTTCGGCCGCGACCTGTGCGGTGACGGCCTGCCGGGCATGAACACCGCGTCGATGCGCGAGTACCTGCAGTGCGTCGCCGACCAGCGGCTGCAGCGGCTCGGTTTCGCGCCGGTCTACGGCTCGGAGAACCCGTTCTCCTTCATGGAGCTGCAGAACGTCCAGGAGCTGACCAACTTCTTCGAGCGCCGGGCGTCCGCCTACCAGGTCGCCGTCGAGGGTTCGGTCTCCTTCGACGACGACTTCTAGGCACCGTCAGGAACCGTCCTCCCGCGCCATCCGCGGCGCCCCTTCACCCTGGTGACACGCCGGCTGCAGGCCGATTGTGAGCGTTCTGTTAGCTCGGCAACCGGATTCATGGCCGCCACATCTCACCGGGCATGAAGGCAATGAAGGGGAGTCGCCGGTTCCTCGACTATCCGCGGCGGGGGCGACAGGGCCCGCGCCGCTGGCTGCCGTCATGGCGCCAGTGGCTCGGGCTCCTCGCGCTCGGCATCCTCGGCCTGGCCGGGTTGTTCGCCGTGGTGTACGCGAAGATCGACGTGCCGGACGAGAACGAACTGGCGGGCCGGGAGGCCACCGTCTATTACTGGGCGGACGGCAGCGAAATGGTGAGCGTGGGTGCCGTCAACCGGCAGAACGTCACCCTCGACAAGGTGCCCGACTCCGTGGAGAATTCCGTGATCGCGGCGGAGAACGCCACGTTCTACAGCGACTCCGGGGTCTCCTTCAAGGGCATCGGCCGCGCCGTGGTCAGCCTGGTCTCCGGCGGGGAGACCCAGGGCGGTTCCACCATCACCCAGCAGTACGTGAAGAACACCTATCTCTCACAGGACCAGACGGTCACCCGCAAGGTGCGGGAATTCATCATCGCGCTGAAGGTGAGCAACCAGAAGTCCAAGCGCGACATTCTGCGCGGTTACCTCAACACCAGCTGGTTCGGCCGTGATTCGTACGGAATCGAGGCCGCCGCGCACGCTTATTACGGCATCGACGCCAGCGAGCTGAACCCGAGTCAGAGTGCCCTGCTGGCCGCCGTGCTGAAGGGTTCGGAGCAGTTCGATCCGGGGCTGAGCAAGGCCAATCACGCGCGGGCCGAGGCCCGTTGGAAGTGGATACTCGACCGGCAGGTCGCCACCGGGAAGATGAGCGCCGGGGAACGGGCGAAATACCGCACCTTCCCGGAGCCCCGGAAGCTGTCGAAACCCACCAGCCAGGCCGGCCAGACCGGCTATCTCATCGATGTCGCCAACAAGTTCATCAAGGCCGGCACCGGGCTGACCGACAAGGACCTGGCGCGCGGCGGCTATCACATCCGCACCACCTTCGACAAAAAGCGCACCCACCGCCTGGAAAGGGCCGTCACCAAGGTCCGCCGGGAACACATCGACCCGAAGCACCGCAAGGCCGATGCCTTCGTGCAATTCGGCGCGGCCTCCGTACGCCCCCGGGACGGGGCGATCGTCGCGGTGTACGGCGGCGCGGACGCCACCAAGCACTTCAGCAACAACGCGGACACCTCGGCGGTCCCGGCCGGGTCCGCCTTCAAGCCGTTCGTGCTGGCGGCCGCGCTCCAGAAGGAGGGGTTCGCCACCGACGAGACCGATGAGACCGACGAGACCGAAGCTCCCGGGGCGGCATCCGAAGAGGGCCAGGAGCCCGATGCCGAGCGTCTGCGCGCGGCACTGATCATGGCCGAGAGCCCGCCGTTCGTCCGGGCCGGGAAGAGCGTCGGCCTGGAGCGGATCCGGGACCTCGCGGTGGACGTGGGGCTGCGCAAGGAGAGCATGGCGCAGCTGGAGCAGACCTTCCCGCTGGGCACCTCGGCGCCCAGCGCGATCCGGATGGCGAGCGCCTACACCACCTTCGTCAACGGCGGGCTGCACACCGCCCCGTACGCGGTGTCCGGGATGACCCACGAGGGCAAGCATGTGTCCGGCCTCGGGCGCCCCGAGCCGGAGCAGGTCCTCGACTCCGGGGTCGCCCAGGAGGTATCGCTCACCCTGGAGGGGCTGGGCCGGCGCAGCCTGCTGCCGACGGGCCCCGCGAGCGAGCTGCAGACGGTGGCGGCAGGCCGCACCGAGCCCGGCGACCGGATGAAGTCGGCGTGGTTCATCGGCAGTCCGGTCGCCATCCCGTCCTTCGGCCCCGGTCCCGGCTCCGAAAAGGGGAAGTGGGGCGGTATCCGCCCCGGTCAGATGCCCGGCGGCAAGGACGGCAACGAGCCGACCACCGCCGTCACCATGTTCCGCAACAAGGCGGGCACCCCCGAGCTGCTGCCGATGCAGGGCGTCGGCGGTGCCAAGAGCGAACTGGGCACGTCCCTCCCGCCCAAGGTCTGGCAGGCCTACCAGCAGGGCTCGTGACGCGGACGGGCGCCCCGCCCGGCGGCCGGGCGCCCGCGCGCCTCAGTCGTTGGCGACGACGGGGTAGCGGGGCTCCCGCTCGGCCATCTGCTTCAGGGCGTCCTTGCGGTCCCGCTTGCTGAGCCGGTCGATGTAGAGGTAGCCGTAGAGGTGATCGGTCTCGTGCTGGAGGCAGCGGGCGAAGTAGCCGGTGCCCCGCACGGCGATCGGGTCGCCCTTGGCGTCCTGGCCGCGGACCACGGCGTAGTCGGGGCGGGGCAGCTCGGCGTACGCACCGGGCACGGACAGGCAGCCCTCGTTGGAGTCGTCCAGCACCCGGCGCTCGGCGGGCAGCTCGTCCAGGACGGGGTTGCAGACCACGCCGACGTGCCGGACGCCCTCGTCGTCCAGGCAGTCGTAGACGAAGACCTTCAGGTCCACACCGATCTGGTTGGCGGCCAGGCCCACGCCCTCGGCGGTGCGCTGGCTGGCGAACATGTCGTCGATCAGCTGCGCCAGCTCGTCGCCGAAGTCCGTGACGTCCTTGCACTCCTTGTGGAGCACCGGGTTGCCGACGACCGTGATCGGTCGCGAGGTGCCGCGCTCACGGTAGGCGGCCTCCCGCTCTCCGGCGTCCGTGACGTCATCGAGGAACTCATCGTCCACCCGCTGGTCACCGTCTTGATCAAACACAGGCTGCTGGGCCATCTCCGCCGTACGCCTTCCTGAAAACCCTGATTAGTCGCCCTACAGCCTAATCCGTAGTTAGCGGCGGTCTTCCGGGATCAAGGTTCTGGGGATTGTTCGAGCGCTGGGCCGTGACATCTGCCTACAGCTGGGCACGTGATGCCTTCCCGTAGATCGCGTGCGCGGTCCTGGTGCTTGTGGTGGTGGCGGTCGCGTGGGCGCCGGGCGGATGCCTTGGGCGCGCCGGGCCTCGACGCCTCAGCTGAGAGCGGCGACGTTCGGCGTCTTCTCGGCCACCACCACCTGCTGCTGTGCTCGCTCGTTGATCTTCGTGGTGCGAGCCCGCCGCATGGTGACCTCTCGTTACGCCCGAGCCGTTCGAGCTCCTGCTTAGACCGAGGCCCGTGGGGTGCGCTGGTGCCACGAACTGCTGCTGAGGTGTCGGCCCGGCCCGTTGTGGTTGAGGCCTGGGATTAGGTCGCTGCGTGGCCCGTATGCGCTCGTGACCAGTGCAAACACCCGTGCCCTGGGGAGGGAACAACTTGATCTACTGCGGAATCGACTGGGCGGAAAACCATCACGACGTCGCCTTAGTCGACGACTCGGGCCAACTGCTGGCCAAGCGCCGCATCAGCGACGACGCGGCCGGCTATCAGTTGCTGTTGGACCTGCTCGTCGAGCACGGCGACACCGAGGACGACCCGATCCCGGTGGCGATCGAGACGTCCCGGGGCCTGCTGGTGGCGGTGTTGCGGACCGGCAAGCGCCAGGTCTTTGCGATCAACCCGATGGCCGCCGCCCGCTACCGCGACCGGCACAGCGTCTCGCGCAAGAAGTCCGACCACGGCGACGCGCTCGTTCTCGCCAACATCCTCCGCACCGACATGCACGCCCACAGGGCCCTGCCAAACGACTCCGATCTCGCCCGAGCCGTCGCCGTCCTCGCCCGAGCCCAGCAGGACGCGATTTGGAACCGGCAGCAGCTTTCCAACCAGCTCCGCTCGCTCCTGCGCGAGTACTATCCTGCCGCCCTGGACGCCTTCTCCACCTGGACGAACGGCTTGTGCCGGCCCGAAGCCCGGGAACTCCTCAAGGTCGCCCCCACCTCTGCCAGGGCTGGTCGACTGACCCGCACGCAGATCCAGGCCGCGCTCAGGCGGTCCGGCCGCAAGCGCGGCATTGAGGCCGAGGCTGTTCGGCTACGTGAGGTCTTCCGCGCCAACTGGGCCCATCAGCCGCCACTGGTCGAGGACGCGCTCGGCAAGCAAATGCTCGCCCTGCTGGGGCAGCTGGACGCCGCCTGCACCGCCGCCGACGACCTGGCCAAGGCGGTGGAGGAGGCTTTCCCTCAGCACCCGGACGCTGACATCCTGCTCAGCTTCCCTGGCCTCGGTCTCCAGCTCGGCGCCCGGGTGCTCGCCGAGATCGGAGACGACCGACAGCGGTTCGCCGACGCCCGCGGACTGAAGGCCTACGCCGGCTCCTCACCCATCACCAGAGCCTCAGGCAAGAAGTCGTCCATCACCCGACGATGGGTGAAAAACGACCGCCTCAACCACGCCGGCTATCTCTGGGCCTTCTCCGCGATCACCGCCTCACCCGGCGCCAAGGCCCACTACCGGCGACGCCGAGACGACCACGGAGACTGGCACGCAGCCGCCCAAAGGAACCTTTGCAATCGCATGCTGGGCCAGCTCTATCACTGCCTCCAGCAGCGGAAGCTGTTCGATGAGGACACAGCCTTCCCCGTCGCACTCGCGGTTGCCGCTTGACGCGCTAACCGCCTGAGGTGTCTACGGGGACGCGACCGGGCCCTCAGCAGACCTCTTCAAGATCCCGCCACTCCCGGGTGTCCGGGCTGTCCGCGACCCAGCCGTCCAGCAGCCCGCGCACCAGGGCGGACGGCGCCGCGATCCCGCATTCGCGCTCCGGGACCCACAGCGAACCGGAGCCCGCGGTGCGGTGGCCGAGCGGCCCGGGGTGGCCGGGCTCACTGTGGTCGTGCGGGTCGAGGTGCTCGCCCTCGCCCTCGTCACTGGGCATCCGGCTCTCCGAGCACGTACGGCACAGCAGCCGCACCGACGACGACCAGTCCTCGGCCGCGAAGCCCGCGTCGGCCGCCAGCCGCTCCAGGGCGTCCCGGTCGGCCTCCGTGGCGGCCTCCAGGAGCACCACCCAGGTGGGGACCGGGGACGGCGCCCACAGCTCGATCTCGTCGAAGACCGGGTACGAGGGGCCCGCTGCGGTGGTCCGCTCGCCGTGCGGGACGCCGTCGTGCAGCACGACCTCGCCCCAGCGCCGCCCGGAGGACGGCAGCGGGATCGACAGCACCTCGATACGGGCCGGGTCCAGCCGGCGGCCCCAGACGACCTCGGCCTCGCCCTCCGGGGAGAGCCGGACCGCGGCGCTGCCCAGGGCCATACCGAGCGGTTCGCCGGACGGGGAGCCGCCGCCGGGGACCTTGAGGCCGTACGCCTGCCAGGCGCGGCGGGCCAGCGGCCAGTCCTGGAGGGCGGTGGCGGCGATGCCGACGTTCCACCAGTCGGGCGCCCCGTTCTCGCGGTCCAGCAGGGCGACGGCGCGCAGTCCGGCGGCTCTGGCCTGCTCCCAGTCGTGCCGGAACTTGTGCAGCAGGGCGAGGTTGAACCAGGACTCCGAGAGCCACGGCTCCATGTCCGCGGCGCGGGTCAGCAGCGCCCCCGCGTCCTCGTAACGGCCGTCGCCGATCAGCGTGAAAGCGCGGTCGGTCGCCTGCCGCCACGAGGCGGAGGGCCGGTGCCGTACCTTGCCGAAGATCCTCACGATTCCCGCCTGCTGGTTGCTCTTGATGCCGCCCCGGAGGTGTCCCGAGAGACGCCCGGGGCCTTCTTGAGGGGCCTACTCGACAACCTGCCACAGATTGCCGCCGGGCTCAGCCCGGTTTGCCGCCCCCTGCGGCTCCTTGCCCTGTGCCGACCCCCTGAATCCCCTGAGAGGGGGCTCCCTTCGCATCCAACCATGCCCATCTCCGGGGCCGCTCATTACCCATGGGTTCCACGACGTGCGGGGCCGTACGAAGGCTCAACGACGGGGGTGTGGCGGCCGGGGCGGATGGGGCGTCGCCGGGTCCGGCCGGCGTCGGCCACCGGCTGTTTCCGGCATTATCGGGACATGGGTGACCGGATATTCGGACCGGGCCCCGCCCGCCGGATGTCAGCCGTCTCACACGGCACCGCCGCCGCAGGCCAGCACCCTGGCCAGCGCCTCGACCACCTGCGGCTCGTGGTCCCGCGCGGTGGACAGCCGCAGCCGCTCCAGGGCGCGCAGCCGGCCGCCCGGTCCCGCGGAGTCCCCCGACAGGTCGTCGTAGGCGTTGACGGTGCGCACGATACGAGCCGTGACCGGCTGCTCGCGGTACGGATCGGCCTGCCGCTCGACGATCACCGCGACCTCCGCGGGGACACCGGTCTGCCGGACCACCGCGCCGCCCAGCAGCGCGATCCGGCGCTGTTCGGCGGGCGGCAGCGGCGCGGTCGCCCCGTCCGGCACCGGGTCCAGCAGCGAGAGCTGACCGATGTCGTGCATCAGCGCGGCATATTCGAGCACGTCCAGCTCCGGTTCGTTCAGGCCGAGTTCACGGCCCACCGCGCGGCTGAGCGCGGCGACCCGGCGGGCGTGGCCGTGCGGGGTGTAGCCGGCGATCTCGGTGGAACGGGCCAGCGAGGCGATGGTCTGGCGGTAGGTGGTGCGGACCGCCGCGAACCGGCGGCAGGCGAACTGGGTCAGCAGCAGCGGCAGACAGAACACCGGCAGCGCCCACAGCCCGGCGACCGCGGTGCCCAGCGAGATCACGACCCCGGTGGCGCAGATCGCCGAGCCGATACCGGGCAGCGCCCGCAACTCGTCGCGCAGCAGCGGCCCGTACGGCCAGCCGGTACGGGCGCGGGCCAGCGCGGCCGCCAGGACCGCGTCGCACAGCGCGGTCAGCGCCGGCAGCACGATCAGGAAGAACGGGTAGACCGGCCCGGAGGCCACCCAGGAGCCCAAGGTCCCGGTGTTGTAGAGCGGCTGGAAGCAGGTGGCGGCGAAGCCGGTGGTCAGCAACCGGCGGGCGAGCGGGTCGAGCGCCGGTCCCTGGCCGCGCGCCACCCGCGGAACGATGCCGACCAGGCCGGCTGCCAGGACGACCGCCACGGTCTGGAGCACGCCATGGGTGGTCGGGTGTCCGCCGGCCTCGCCGAGCAGGGCGTAGGCGAGCGCGCCGGCCGCGCCGAGCGGTGCGCCCTCCCGCGCCCCCGGCACCCGTGCGCTCCCGGCCGCGGGGCCCCGGCCCACCAGTTCGCCCACCGTGATCAGCACCCCGAAGGCCAGCGCGATCCCCGGCTCGGCCAGGCCGTCCCACAGCGTGCGGCCCAGCGCCCAGCAGGCCAGCGCGGCGGCCGGGACGTGGACCGCGGCGACGATGCCACGACCGCATCGGCCCGGCACGGCGGTGGGCGGGGCGGCGTCTGCGCGGGGGCCGGCTGTGGGGGGTCCGCCCGTATGGGGCTCGTCCGCCACAGGCGCGTCCGCCGGGGCCCCGGACGGCCGGGCCTCGGGGACCTCGGCGCCGGGGACCTCCCCCTGGGCGCCGCTCACCGTGCGCCGTCCCGGCCGGCCCGCCCGGCCCGTTCGGCCCGCTCGGCCCCCGGGACGGGCGCCATCCGCACCGGCGCCACCGGGGTGGGCGCCCCGTCCCCGCCCCCGTCCCCGGCACCGCGCGGCATACGGTCCGCCTGCCCGGACCGCCCCGCACCGGGCTGCGGGTCCTCGGGGTTCTCGGGTTTCTCGGGATTCTCCGCGTTCCCGGGGTTCTCCGCGTCCGCCGCCGTCACCAGGTCCGGATGCCAGCCGTACCGGTCGAGGGAGGCGATCAGCGCGCGGACCATCCGCGGATCGAACTGCGCGCCGGCGCACTTGCGCAGTTCCGCGAGGGCCACCGGCACCGGCCGGGCCCGGCGGTAGGAACGGGTCGAGGTCATCGCGTCGAAGGCGTCGGCGACCGCCACCACCCGTGCGACTTCCGGGATGTGATGACCCTTCAGCCCGTAGGGGTAGCCACGGCCGTCCAGCCGCTCATGGTGGTGCAGGATCGCCGCCCGCGCCTCCTCCAGGAAGCCGATGCCGCGCACGATCTCGTGCCCGTACTCGGGGTGCAGCTCGATGACCCGGCGCTCCTGCGGCGTCAGCGGCCCGTCCTTGCGCAACAGCCGGGTGGGGACGCCGAGTTTGCCGACGTCGTGCAGGATGCCGGCGAACCGCAGCGCCTCCATACGGTCCTCCGGCATGCCCAGCTCCCGGGCGATCATCACCGAGGCCCGCCCGACCCGTTCGCTGTGCCCGCGGGTGTAGCGGTCCTTGATGTCCACGGCCTGGACGAGGGCGCGGATGGTGGCCTGATGGGCGGCGCGCTCCCGGTGGTACTGGGCGAAGACCCAGCAGGAGAGGTACATCGGCAGCAGCACCAGCAGCGCCGCCGGCGGCCCGTACGAACTGCACCACAGGACCGCCATCATCAGCCCGGCCAGGCCGTGCACCAGATGCGGCCCCAGCGAGCGGGTCAGCAGCCCGCGCCAGGCGGTGCGCAGCGGGTGCCGTTCGGCGGCGGCGAGTACCCCGCCGTCGAGCACCGCGAGCACCGCGCAGAAGGTGGCCGCGGCCGCCACCGCGGGCACCAGCAGAAGCGGGAACTGCGGTGCGGACAGCGGGAGATGGCGGAGGGAGCGGAACACCTGGGACGCCGCACAGCAGGCCAGCGCCAGTTCGGCGGCGTGCCAGACCCTGCGGGCGGCGGCGCAGCGCGGCTCGGCCGGGGCGAGCGCCGCACCGGGGACGGCGGCCAGCGCGGCCAGCGGCGGCGGCAGCAGACAGGCCCCGGCGAGCAGGACGGGGCTGGCCCATCCGGCGGGGAAACCCCCGCACGCCCCGGAAACCGTGCCGTGGGGGACCGGGCCGCCCGGCGGAGGGCTGCGGCGCAGCTGTTCGCACAGTGCGTACAGGGCGGCCAGGGCGAAGGCGCTGCTCCAGGGGGCGTCGGCGCCGAGTCCCGCGGCGGGGGCGGCACACAGCGCCGCGGCCAGCGCGGCGCAGCCGATATACCCTCGTGCGGCTGCCGGAAGTCCTCGCATCGCGCCCTCCTCACCGTGACCGCTCCCCCGGGCTCGTGCGGAGCCGGGGACCCCCGTCGCACCACATCGGCAGTGCGCTCGGGTCGGTGAGAATAGAGGCGTCGGGACGCCGGGGAAGGCGGATCAGCGGATCGGGCGGGACGATCGCCCCGCCCCTCACCCCTTGGGGTGATGTGCCGCGTTATTCGGCCCGTGCGGCCTCGGTCCGTGCATCGGTGGAGCCGGTCGCGTCGTCCTGACCGGTCCCCTCCGCCGTGGGCGCCGCGGCATCCGACTGCTCGCGCTGCGCCTGTTCCTTCTTGGCCTGTTCGAGCACGCTCACCTCGGGGACGGTCTCCCCGGCCCGGATGAGCTCGATCCGGCCCATGACCTTGGAGCGCAGATCGCTGGGGACGTCGTCGTGGCCGCAGCAGCGCTTGACGAGCTTCTTGACGGCCTGCTCCAGGCCGTACTTCTCCAGGCACGGCGAGCACTCGTCCAGATGCACCTGGAAGTCTGCGCACTCCCCTTCGGGCATCTCCCGGTCGAGATACTCGTAGAGGTGGTCAAGGACCTCTGAGCAGTCCTTCTCGTGCGGCTCTCCGCAGCTCATGATCCCGAGCCCTTCCGGTCGTGCGCGTCCGACGTCTGCGCGGCCTGCGGGTCCCCCGCCGCCGCCCCCGCCGGGACCAGCCCGCGCTCACGGGCGTAATCCTCCAGCATGCCCCGCAGTTGGCGCCGGCCGCGGTGCAGACGGGACATCACCGTGCCGATGGGGGTCCCCATGATGTCCGCGATCTCCTTGTACGCAAAGCCCTCCACGTCCGCCAGGTAGACCGCGATGCGGAATTCCTCGGGGATCGCCTGGAGCGCGGCCTTCACGTCGGAGTCGGGGAGGTGGTCGAGCGCCTGCGACTCGGCCGAGCGCAGCCCGGTCGACATGTGCGACTCGGCGCGGGCCAGCTGCCAGTCCTCGATCTCCTCGGCGGCACTGCGCTGGGGCTCCCGCTGCTTCTTGCGGTAGGAGTTGATGAAGGTGTTGGTGAGGATGCGGTAGAGCCACGCCTTGAGGTTGGTGCCCTCCCGGAACTGGTGGAAGGACGCATACGCCTTGGCGTACGTCTCCTGCACCAGGTCCTCCGCGTCGGCCGGATTGCGCGTCATGCGCAGCGCGGCGGAGTACATCTGGTCCAGGAAGGTGAGCGCGTCCCGCTCGAAGCGTGCGTTGCGCTCGACGGTGCTCTCCTGAGCCTGCTCCTCAGCCGTGCCGTCGGTCCCTGCGTCGGTACCGGTGACCGGACCCACCTCCTCCAACACCGTCCTGGATCCGGATGTGGACCCACCCGATTCGGAGAATAGACGACGATCCGGTGCGGCCGCCGCTCCAGCCAGGGCGGGCTGCGTGACCTGCATCTGCGACCACGGCAGGTCGGCGGCCGGGCGGGCCGGGCAAGCGATTCCCATGCGGCGGACTCCCATTCCTCGTGCTTCACCGGACGTTCTCGGGCAGTACGACTGGCACAACAGCCGCGCCCGCCACGGCATTCCCGCTCCGCTGTCAAGGTTTCGGACGGAATCGCGGCCGGATGGTGCCGCGGATCTCCCGGTGACCTCCTGGCGGACCGCGCGACGGGCTTCCCCGTAGCGGCCCGGCGAATCCCCGGGACCCATGGGTTGACAAAGCCGCTTGCCGCTTCGGCAATGGAAGGGTGAACGACACCGCATACGAACGCGTACTCGCGGAGGTGGGCCCGCGGCTGCGGCGGATGCGCCAGGAGCGCGGGGTGACCCTGACCGCGCTCTCCGAGGCGACCGGCATTTCGGTCAGCACCCTGTCGCGCCTGGAGTCCGGCGGCCGCAAGGCCACCCTCGAACTGCTGCTGCCGCTGGCGCAGGCCCATCAGGTGCCGCTGGACGAGCTGGTGGGGGCGCCGGAGGTCGGTGATCCACGGGTACGGGCGGCGCCGATCCAGCTGAAGGGCAGGACGGCGGTCCCGCTGACCCGCCAGCCGGGCGCGCTCCAGGCGTTCAAGCTGATCCTGGACCCGGTCGGCGGCCCGCGCGAGCAGCGCACGCACGAGGGCTACGAGTGGTTCTACGTGCTGTCCGGTCGGCTGCTGCTCCTGCTCGCCGACCGCGAGGTGGAGCTGCGGGCCGGGGAGGCGGCGGAGTTCGACACCCGGCTGCCGCACTGGTTCGGGCCCGCGGGCGACGAGCCGGTGGAGCTGCTGAGCCTCTTCGGCAGACAGGGCGAGCGGATGCACGTCCGGGCCCGTCCGCGCGGACAGGACGGCTGAGGCGGCCGGGGCGCGGGAACGCGTGCCGGGCCACGGGCCACCCGGCCTCGGGGCCCCGGGGCCCGCCGCCCCGGCCCGCACCGGACCGTCAGCCGAACATCCCGTCCAGCCAGCCCGCCACCGCGTCCGTGATCACGGCCATCGACTCCGCCTCGCCGACGCCCGCCGTCTTCGGCACCGCGAAGCCGTGATCACCGTGCGCCACCTCGGTGATCTCCGTCCCCGGCGGGAACTCCGCAGGCCGGCCGAACGGATCGCGCCCGCCCTGGACGACCAGCGTCGGCACCCCGGCGCCGGTCAGCTCGTCCGCCCGGGACCGCTCCGGCTTGCCCGGCGGGTGCAGCGGGAAGCTCAGCGCCAGTACGGCACGGGCCCCCAGCTCACGCGCCGTACGGCAGGCCACCCGGGCCCCGGCGCTCCGGCCGCCGGCGACCACCGGCAGCCCCGGCTTCGCCAGCGCCGGCCACAGCGCGGTCCAGCCGGTGTCCAGGGTCTTCGGCGCGGGCGCCACCTTCTTGCCGGCCACCCGCCACGGCTGCTCGACCAGTGCCACGCAGTAGCCGCGGGCCGGCAGCGCGGCCGCCAGGGCCCGCAGGTCGCGCGCCTCGATGCCGCCGCCGGCGCCATGGCTCAGCGCCAGCACGGCCCGTGCCGGCTCCGCCGCGCGGTACCAGGTGATCCGGGCCTCGCCCGCCGGTGTCGCGACCGTCTCGGTCTCCCTCGCCCCAGTGCTCATACGCCCATCCTGCCCGCCCCGCGGCGCGAAGGGCAGCGCGGCACGGGCGGGCGCGGGACCGGAGACGCGCGGCCCGGAACGACGGCGGCTCAGAACAGCGTGCCCACCTCGGGCCCGTCGAGCTCGGTGAGCAGCTCGGGCCCGTTGTTGCGGACGTTGCTGACCTCGGTCGGGACGGGGTGGGCCCGCATCAGCCCGGCCGGCGGCGGCACCAGCAGCTCGCGCACCGTGTCCGGGTCCGTACGGGCCGGGTCGAGCCAGGCGTCCCAGCGGTCCGGGGTCAGCACCAGCGGCATCCGCGGGTGGATCTCGGCCAGCGACTGCGGCCCCGTCCCGCCGTCCGCCCCGGCCAGCGGGGTGGTCTCGGCCTCGGTGGTGACCACGGTGCAGGTCACCCACCAGGCCAGCGGGTGATCGGCGGGCAGCGTCCGGTCCCGCCAGAACTCGTAGAGCCCGGCCATCGCCATGACGGAACCGTCCGCGGGCGTCACGAAATACGGCTGCTTACGGGGCCGCTTCTTCCGGCCCTGCTCCTCCAGCTGCCGCTCCGCGGCGTCGGTGACCCACTCGAAATATCCGTCGCCGGGCAGCAGGCACCGACGGGTCGCGAAGGCCTGCCGGAAGGACGGCTTCTCGTGCACGGTCTCGGCCCGCGCATTGATCATCTTCGCGGCGGCCTCAGGTGATTTCGACCACGAGGGGACCAGGCCCCACTTCAGCGCCCGCAGCTGGCGCACCGGACCACCCGGCGGGAAGCTCTCGGCCGCCGGGCCCTTGAGGGGACGCTCCAGCACCACGTGCACCCGGTCCGTCGGCGCCACGTTCCAGCTCGGCGCCAGGGTCTCCGTCGGCTCCCAGTGCTGAACGCCGAAGGTCCCCACCAGGTCCTCGGGGCGACGACTCGCTGCATACCTACCGCACATGCGTGCCACACTGCCATGCCACACGAAGGGGAGACATGGACACCGACCACCTCACGGACATATGGAGCCGCGTGTTCGGGACCCAGCCCGATCCCTCGCTCTGGCTGGTGATCGTCACGGCGGCGCTCGCGCTGGGCGCCGTCGTTCCGCGTACGGCCTGGCGGCTGTCGCGGAACGCCGTCACCATCGCGCACGAGGGCGGGCACGGGCTGATCGCCCTGCTCACCGGCCGCCGCCTGGACGGCATCCGGCTGCACTCCGACACCTCGGGCCTGACCGTCTCGCGGGGCAAGCCGACCGGTCTGGGCATGGTGCTGACCGCCGCGGCCGGCTACATCGCCCCGTCCCTGCTGGGTCTCGCGGGCGCCGCGCTCCTGGCCGCCGGGCACATCACGGCCCTGCTGTGGGGCGCCACCCTGCTGCTCCTGGCGATGCTGGTCATGATCCGGAACGCGTACGGCGTGCTCACGGTCGTGCTCACCGGCGCCGCGTTCGTGCTGGTCTCCTGGCTGACGACGGCGGATGTGCAGGCCGCGTTCGCGTATCTGGTGGTGTGGTTCCTGCTGCTGGGCGGGGTGCGGCCGCCGTTCGAGCTCCAGGGGAAGCGGCGGCGGGGAGGGGCGGTGGACTCCGACCCGGACCAGCTGGCGCGGCTGACCCATGTCCCGGCGGCCGTCTGGCTCGGCCTCTTCCACGTGGTGACGCTGTGCTGCCTGACGGGCGGCGGGCGCTGGCTGCTGGGTGTCTGACGTCAACCGCCGCGCGCGGGCGGGCGGTTCGCCGACCGGCCCGGCCGGCGTGTCCGCCGCGGACGCCGCTCCGGCACGTGAGCACACCGCCGCTGCCGGGTTTCCCAGGGGTTGCGCCGCTTTTGATCAAGATCGGCACCCTTGCCCAGCCATTAAAGTAAGGGCATGACCGAGAGCCCCACTCATCCCGCCCTGTGGCCCGCCCCCCTCGCCTCCGGGGCCGTCGATGCCACCGTCACCGTGCCCGGCTCCAAATCGGTCACCAACCGCGGCCTGGTGCTGGCCGCCCTCTCCGCCGAGCCCGGCTGGCTGCGCCGCCCGCTGCGCTCGCGTGACACGCTCCTGATGGCCGAGGCGCTGCGCACCCTGGGCGTCGGCATCGAGGAGACCGCCTCCTCCAGCTCCGCGGACGCCGCCGGAGCGCCCGGCGGCGGGGAGGCCTGGCGGATCATCCCGGCCGGGCTGCACGGCCCGGCCACCGTCGACGTCGGCAACGCCGGCACGGTCATGCGCTTCCTGCCGCCGGTCGCCGCGCTCGCCGACGGCCCGATCCGTTTCGACGGCGACCCGCGCTCCTACGAGCGTCCGCTCGGCGGCGTGATCGAGGCGCTGCGCGCCCTGGGGGCCCGGATCGACGACGACAAGCGCGGCGCACTGCCCATGACGGTCTTCGGCGGCGGCGGCCTGGACGGCGGCCGGGTCGAGATCGACGCGTCCTCCTCCTCCCAGTTCGTCAGCGCGCTGCTGCTGTCCGCACCGCGCTTCAACCAGGGCGTCGAGGTCCGGCATGTGGGCGCGGCGCTGCCCTCCATGCCGCACATCCGGATGACCGTCGACATGCTGCGCAGCGTCGGCGCGCAGGTGGACACCCCGGAGGCGGGCGGCGAGCCCAACGTCTGGCGGGTCACCCCGGGCGCCCTCCTCGGCCGCGATCTGGTCGTCGAGCCGGACCTGTCGAACGCCCAGCCGTTCCTGGCCGCGGCGCTGGTCACCGGCGGCCGGGTCACCATCCCGGACTGGCCCGAGCACACCACCCAGCCCGGTGACGCCCTGCGCGAGATCTTCACGACCATGGGCGGCTCCTGCGAGCTGACCGACCGCGGGCTGACCTTCACCGGCAGCGGCCGTATCCACGGCATCGACGTCGACCTGAGCGAGGTCGGTGAGCTGACCCCCGGCATCGCCGCGGTCGCCGCGCTGGCCGACTCCCCCTCCACACTGCGCGGGGTGGCGCACCTGCGGCTGCACGAGACCGACCGGCTGGCCGCGCTCACCAAGGAGATCAACGAGCTCGGCGGCGACGTCACCGAGACCGCGGACGGTCTGCACATCCGGCCGCGCCCGCTGCACGGCGGGGTCTTCCACACCTACGAGGACCACCGGCTGGCCACCGCCGCGGCGGTCATCGGCCTGGCCGTCGACGGCGTGCAGGTGGAGAACGTCGCCACCACCGCCAAGACGCTGCCCGACTTCCCCGCGCTGTGGACGGACATGCTCGACCCGGCGGCCGTGTCCGCCCGGAGAGGCTGAGGGCAGACGCCGCCATGCGCCGTTACGGAAAGAACCCCGACGAGGACGACATCCGCGTCCGCCCCAACCCCAAGGGCAACCGCCCCCGCACCAACCGCCGCCCCAAGCACGAGGACGCCGGCGAGGGCCTGGTCCTGACCGTCGACCGGGGCCGGCTGACCTGTCTCATCGAGGGCCGTACGGTCACCGCGATGAAGGCCCGCGAACTGGGCCGCAAGAGCGCGGTGGTCGGCGACCGGGTCGCCGTCGTCGGCGATCTGACCGGCGCCAAGGACACCCTGGCCCGTATCGTCCGGGTGGAGCCGCGCTCCTCGACACTGCGCCGTACGGCCGACGATGACGACCCGTTCGAGCGGGTCGTGGTCGCGAACGCCGACCAGCTCGCGATCGTCACCGCGCTCGCCGACCCCGAACCGCGCCCCCGGCTCATCGACCGCTGTCTGGTCGCCGCCTACGACGCCGGCCTCGACCCGCTGCTGGTGCTGACCAAGTCCGACCTGGCGTCCGCGGACACCCTGCTGGAGTCCTACGGCGCGCTCGGCGTCCCGTACGTCGTCACCAATCGCGACGAACTCGCCGACGGCAGCGCCGCCGAGCGGATCAGGGCCTCGCTCGCGGGCCGGATGACGGCGTTCGTCGGGCACTCCGGAGTGGGCAAGACGACCCTGGTCAACGCTCTGGTCCCGGAGCGCCGCCGGGCCACCGGGCACGTCAACGCGGTCACCGGCCGCGGGCGGCACACCACCACCTCCGCGCTGGCGCTGCCGCTGCCGGACGACTCGGGCTGGGTCATCGACACCCCCGGCGTCCGGTCCTTCGGGCTGCACCACGTCGACCCGGCCCGGGTCATCCACGCGTTCCCGGACCTGGAGCCGGGCACGGTGGACTGCCCGCGCGCCTGCAGCCACGACGAGCCGGACTGCGCGCTGGACGAGTGGGTCGGCGACGGCCACGCCGATCCGGCCCGCCTCTACTCCCTGCGCCGCCTTCTGGCCACCCGGGAACGACGCGAGGGCGACTGATTCCAGGAGTTCGCCGCCGCCCGTCCGAGGCAACGGCATAATCACACCGAGGTCGGCGCAGTGGTCCCTCACGCCCTGATCGCCCGGACGGGGCCCTGGGGAGTGGTTCTGACGCCCCGTTGTCGCTCACCTGAGACAGGCACTAGGACGGCACTGGCTGACGGAGGCAATGGGACATGGCGTGGCTGCTGGTCGTGGTGGCGGGGATCCTGGAGACCGGCTTCGCGGTCTGCCTCAAGCTCTCGCACGGCTTCACCCGCCTCTTCCCCACCATCGCGTTCGCGGCCTTCGCCCTCGGCAGCTTCGGTCTGCTGACGCTGGCGCTGCGCAGACTCGACGTCGGCCCGGCGTACGCGGTGTGGACCGGCATCGGTGCGGCCGGTACGGCGATCTACGGCATGGTCTTCCTCGGCGACGTGGTCTCCACCCTGAAGATCGTCTCCATCACGATGGTCATCGTCGGGGTGGTCGGACTCCAGCTGTCGGGGTCGGCGCACTGAGCCGGCGCCGCGCTCCCCGGCCGTCCGGCGCCCCGCCCGCCCGGCCGTGATACCGCGTCAGCGGCGCTCCCCCCGCCGCCCACCGGCCGGCATCCCGGCGAAGGCGCCCCGTACGAGCCGCGACACCGCCTCCGCCTCCAGCTCCCGGCGTGACCGCCGTACCGTCGCGCGTCCCGGCGTCACCGGGGCGACCACACACGCCAGGGTCAGCCGCGCCGCGGTCTCGCAGGCGGCGCACAGGGCGGGCAGCTGCTCCTCGGGCCAGTCGGGCTCCAGCGCCGCCACCGCCCGGTCACAGAACCGGCCGACGAGCTCGGCGGGGCCCGGCAGCGGCCCGTCGCCCGGCGGCGCGGCCCGCTGCGCGGGGATGCCGGGCCGGACGGCCGGTGGCGGCGCGGCCTCCGCAGCCGGCACCGAGGGGGCCGGCAGGCGGTCGCTCCAGCAGCCGGTCAGTACGGCCCTGACCAGGGGGTTCGTGCGGGCGGTCCGCAGTGTCCAGGCCGCTGCGGCCGCCACCCGGCCCGCCGCGTCCCGCCGGGCACCGGCGGCCGGGGAGCCCGGGGACAGCGCGCGGTCGACCCCGGCGAGGTAGTTGTCGGTCTCCCGGCGGACGAGGGCGCGGGCCAGCCCCTCCTTGCTGCCGAACTCGTGGTAGAGCGTCTGCCGGGACACCCCGGCGGCGGCCGCCACATCGACCATCCGCACGGCCGCCCAGGACCGTTCGGTCAGCGCCGTGTACGCCGCGTCCAGCAGGGATTCACGCGCTGAGGGCATCCGTCGCCTCCCCGGCCGCCGGCCCCGGGTGACCGGTGTGCGCACAGAATTGACGCACCGCCAGATACTGTCAAGGGTCACCGCGGCGGGGGCCCACCGGCGCCGCGCGGGCCGCCACACGCCGGGCGGCGCACGGCCGTGTGACTCCGGCGTATACCAATGGATACTGTTCGCCCATGCCCGACTACCACGATGATCTTCGTCTCGGCCATGTTCTCGCGGACGCCGCGGACGCCGCCACCATGGAGCGCTTCAAGGCCCTCGACCTCAAGGTCGAGACCAAACCGGACATGACTCCGGTGAGTGAGGCGGACAAGGCCGCCGAGGAGCTGATCCGCAGCCAGCTGCAGCGGGCCCGGCCACGGGACGCGGTGCTCGGCGAGGAGTTCGGCAGTGAGGGCGCGGGTCCGCGCCGCTGGATCATCGACCCGATCGACGGCACCAAGAACTACGTCCGCGGGGTCCCGGTCTGGGCGACGCTGATCGCGCTGATGGAGCGCGGCGAGGGCGGTGACCGCCCGGTGGTCGGCATCGTCTCGGCACCGGCCCTCAACCGCCGCTGGTGGGCCGCCGAGGGCCTGGGCGCCTTCACCGGCCGCAGCCTGACCTCCGCTACCCGGCTGCACGTCTCCCAGGTCGGCCGCATCCAGGACGCCTCATTCGCGTACTCGTCGCTGACCGGCTGGGAGGAGCGCGGCAAGCTGCCCGGCTTCCTCGACCTGAGCCGGGACTGCTGGCGGACCCGGGGCTACGGCGACTTCTGGCCGTACATGATGATCGCCGAGGGTTCGGTGGACATCTGCGCCGAGCCGGAGCTGTCGCTGTGGGACATGGCGGCCTGCGCGGTGGTGGTGAACGAGGCCGGCGGGCAGTTCACCGGCCTGGACGGCAAGCCGGGCCCGCACAGCGGCAACGCCGCGGCCTCGAACGGTCTGCTGCACGAGGATCTGCTGGGTTACCTGGGCGACTCCCCGCACTGACCTGCAACGGGGCACCCATTCGAACGGCCGTTCAGCGGTTGCCCCTTGTTGCATCGACGGAGGCATGTGAACATGAGAATCCCCCACTTTGTGAACTTGTGAATCCCTTCGCAAGCACATTCACCAAGGAGGTGGCTCCACTCCATGCCCATGTACGTCAAAGACGCCATGAGCACGGTGCTCCTCACCATCGGGCCCGCTCACACCCTCCGCCAGGCGGCACAGCTGATGGCGGCCCGCCGCCTCGGCGCGGCCGTGGTCCTCGACAGCGACACCTGCGGCATCGGCATCCTCACCGAGCGCGACATCCTCAATTCCCTCGGCGCGGGCGAGAATCCCGACCGGGAGACCGCCCAGACGCACACCACCCCGGACGTGGTCTTCGCCGCTCCGGACTGGACCCTGGACGATGCCGCGGACGCGATGGTACGCGGCGGCTTCCGCCATCTGATCGTCCTCAACGACCAGGAACCGGTCGGCGTGGTCTCCGTACGCGACATCATCCGCTGCTGGTCGGCCGCCACGGAGCGGGCCCGCGCCGTACCCGCCTGAAACGCGGCCGGCGCCGGGCGCGAACGCCCTGGCACCGCCCGTGCGAAGAGGCCGGAGCCCCTTGGCATCCGGCCTCTTCGCCTCTTACGGCAAGCGGCAGTTGAGCAGCCCCTACGGCGCGCCGCCAACGGGACGGCAGCTCAGCCGCACCGGGGGCGGCACGTTCAGCCGCGCAGGGCCTGGACCGCGGCGTCCAGCCGCTTGCCGTAGTCCGCATCCGCCTTGCGGAAGTTCTCGACCGCCCGCTGGGCGATGTCGTCGCGGGAGACCTGGGAGATGAAGCCCGCCAGGTTGTTGATCAGGCGCTCCTTCTCGTCCTCCGCCATCAGCCGGTAGAGGTTGCCGGCCTGCACGAAGTCGTTGTCCTCCGCGTGCGAGGGCGCGGCGTGCTCGCCGGTGGGGCCGGTCACGGCGGCCGGCTCCCACAGCGGGCGGCCGGTCTCGGCCGGACCGCCGAAGCTGTTGGGCTCGTAGTTCTTCTGGCCCGCGTGACGGCCGTCGTAGAGCACACCGTCCCGGCCGTGGGTGCGCGCCTCGGTGGCGTGCGGGCGGTTGACCGGCAGGTGGTCGGCATTGATGCCGACGCGGTAGCGGTGCGCGTCACCGTAGGCGAAGAGACGGCCCTGCAGCATCTTGTCGGGGGACGGGCCGATGCCCGGCACGAAGTGGTGCGGGGAGAAGATCGACTGCTCGACCTCGGCGAAGATGTTCTGCGGGTTGCGGTTGAGCTCCAGCTTGCCGATCTCGATCGGCGGATAGTCCTCGTGCGGCCAGACCTTGGTCAGGTCGAAGGGGTTGAAGCGGTACTGGGCCGCCTCGGCCGCGGGCATGATCTGCACCTGCACGGTCCAGGTCGGGAACTCGCCCCGCTCGATGGCCGTGCGCAGATCGCGCTGGTGGCTGTCCGGGTCCTCACCGGCGAGCTTGTTGGCCTCGTCCTGGGTGAGGTTCTTGATGCCCTGGTCGGTCTTGAAGTGGTACTTGACCCAGAAGACCTCGCCCGCCTCGTTGTTCCACTGGAAGGTGTGCGACCCATAGCCGTTCATGTGGCGGTACGAGGCGGGGATGCCGCGGTCACCGAAGAGCCAGGTGACCTGGTGGGTGGCCTCGGGCGACAGGCCCCAGAAGTCCCAGACGTTGTCCGCCTCCTGCGAGCCGGTGTACGGGTCGCGCTTCTGGGTGTGGATGAAGTCCGGGAACTTGATGGCGTCCTTGATGAAGAACACCGGGGTGTTGTTGCCGACGAGGTCGTAATTGCCCTCCTCGGTGTAGAACTTCAGCGCGAAGCCGCGCGGGTCACGCACCGCGTCGGCGGCACCGAGGTTGCCCGCGACGGTGGAGAAGCGCAGGAACGTCTCGGTCTGCTTGCCGACCTCGGAGAGGAAACCGGCGCGGGTGTACGCGGTCACGTCCGCGGTCACCGTGAACGTGCCGTACGCACCGGCACCACGGGCGTGCACGACGCGCTCCGGGACGCGCTCACGGTTGAAGTGCGCGAGCTTCTCGATCAGGAGCTGGTCCTGGATGAGGCCGGGGCCGCCGACGCCTGCCGTCTCGCTGTTCTGGTTGTCCCCGACCGGAGCCCCGGACTCCGTGGTCAGCGGTCCAACGGTGCTCTCTACCGACACGTGCGCCTCCTGAAAATATCTTCTCCACCTGCCCTTGGCTTGCGCCGGTCACGATCCTACATTGGACAATGTCTAAGTCAAGAAGAGGGTGAAACTCGTACACAATCCGGTGATGGACGACCACTGCTACCCTGGGTCTATCTGACTGATAGGTGAATGGCATGAGTGACCTGCTTGAACGGCTCCGGGGACGCGGCTGGCGGCTGACCGCGCAGCGACGCGTCGTCGCCGAGGTCCTCGACGGGGACCACGTCCACTACACCGCCGACGAGGTGCACGCACGGGCGTCCGACCGGCTTCCCGAGATCTCCCGCGCGACCGTCTACAACACCCTGGGCGAGCTGGTGTCGCTCGGCGAGGTGCTTGAGGTCAGCACCGACGGCCGGGCCAAGCGCTACGACCCCAACGCCCACCACGACCACCAGCACCTCGTCTGCTCGCAGTGCGGCACGATCCGCGACGTCCACCTCCAGGGCGACCCGCTGTCCGCCCTGCCCGAGCCGGAGCGCTACGGCTTCCAGGTCTCCGAGGTCACCGTGACCTACCGCGGGCTGTGCCCCGACTGCAGCACCGCCTCCTGACACCCCGGGGAGCGGGCCCCCGTCCGGGCCTCCCCCACACCGGCTCCCGCCGTGCGCCCCACCGAGCCCGCGCCCACCCGGCCGCGGGCTCCTTCGCGCGCCCCCGCACCCACCGGCCCGCACCCTCGCCACCACACCACACCCCCACCTCCGCACACACCGCACAGCCATGCCCCGTCCGCCTCCACCCCAAATCTGTCGGGCCGTCACATCGCTGGCGAGCCACGCTTTTCGGCCACGAGGCTTCGCGGGGACGAGCGGGAAGTCCGGGCGTACGTCGGGCATCCGGCCACGGACAGCGGCATCAAAAAGGGCGAGCACGACGAAGGCCCGGATTCTCAAGAGAATCCGGGCCTTCGTCTTCAGTAGCGGGGACAGGATTTGAACCTGCGACCTCTGGGTTATGAGCCCAGCGAGCTACCGAGCTGCTCCACCCCGCGTCGTTGTGTCCACACTTTAACCCCGGCGCGACGACCAGCGCAAATTCCTTCCGCGGGGCCCGGGAGCGGCCTGAGGCCCCGGGAGCCACCGGGCGGACCCGGGACCGCCGGGTGGGCCGGTCCCGGGCCCCGGACGCCGTCGGGGCGCCGGCTAGGCGCTGAGCTCCTCCTGGAGCGCCGTACGCAGCCGCGCCGCGCGCTCCGCCACCTCCGGCGGTCCCAGCTCCACGGCGTGCGCGCACCAGCTCTGCGCCTCCGCGAGCGCACCGCGCCGGGCGGCCAGTAGCGCCAGCCGGAGGGCGGCCCGGCCGTGCCCGGCCTCGGCGGCGCGCTGCCACCACAGGGCGGCCTCCGGAAGGCTGCCCTCACGGGCCAGCAGCAGCCCGAGGTTGAAGGCGCCGTTACGGCTGCCGGCCTCGGCCGCCGCGCGGTACCACTCGGCGGCCTCCACCGTCTCCCCGCGAGCCGCCGCGAACATGCCAATCCGGACCTGAGCGCGGCGATGCCCCTGGCGCGCGGCTCGCTCGTACCACTGCATGCTCTCGTCGTCCGCCGCGCGCTCGCTGTCCGCCACCCCCTCGCCCGCGGTCGTCGCCTTGCGGTCAAGGAGATCCGCGAGCCGGAAGGCCGCCTCGGCACTGCCGCCGGCCGCACAACGCAGATTCCGCTCCGCGTCCTGCAGCTCACCGTCCCGCAGCTGCACAATGGCGACCTGCAGCGCCGCCTCGGTGTGCCCGGCCGCTGCCGCCCGCTCGTACCAGGTGTGCGCCGTACGCTCCGCACCCCGCCCGGCGAAGAGGATGCCGAGGTTGAACGCGGCGTCCACACTGCCCGCCTCGGCCGCCTTGGAGAACCACGGCTCGGCCCCCGCGGCGTCGCCGCGCTGGAGCAGCAGGATGGCCAGCGCGTTGGCGGCCTCGCGGTGCCCGGCGTAGGCGGCCCGGCGGTACCACTGCTCGCCGCGCCCCTCCCGGCCCTGCTCGGCGCAGAGCAGCCCGATGTTGTAGGCGCCGTTGACGTCGCCGGCGTCCAGGGCGACGCGGTACCAGCGCTCGGCGGTCTGCAGTTCACCGCGGTCGGCGTGCAGCGCGCCCAGCGCATTGGCAGCGTTGCCATCGCCGTCCTGGGCGGCCCGCCGCCACCATTCCGCGGCGCTCTCCTCGTCCCCCGCATCCCGCAGCAGGAAGCCCAGCGCACAGGCGGCGCGCGCCTCCCCGTCCTTGGCGGCGGACAGGTACCAGCGCCCCGCCTCCTGGACGTCACCGCGCTCCTCCAGCAGCGCGCCCAGCTGCAGGGCGGCCCGCCGGTGGCCGCGCGCGGCGGCCTGGCGGTACCACTGCTCGGCCTCCGCCTGCTGCTTCAGCTCCCCGTAGGCCGGGACCGCGCGGTGGTCCGCGTCGCGCCCGTCCTCGATGAGCCGGGCGAGGCGGTACGCGGCCTCACGGTGGCCGCGCTCGGCGGCCGTCCGGAACCAGCGCTCGGCGCCGATGTCCCCACGGTGCTCCAGGAGGTCGGCGAGTGCGTAGGCGCCCAGGCAGTGGCCGGACTCGGCGGACTGGCGCAGCCAGTACTCGGCTGACGGCTCGTCACCGCGCTCGCGGTAGTGGCGCCCGAGGGCGTGTGCGGCGGCGGCGGAACCGGCGACGGCGGCGATCCGCCACCAGCCGGCCGCCTCGTCCCCGTAGCCCCGCTGATGGAGCAGGACGCCCAGGTTGTTGGCCGCGGCGCGGTCACCGGCGGCGGCCGCGGAACGCAGATGCGGTTCGGCGCCGTCGAGGTCACCGCGGCGCAGCAGCATCGCGGCGAGCGCGCTCATCGCGGCGGTGTCGCCCGCCGCGGCGGCCCGGCGGTGGCCGGTCTCGGTCACGGCATCGGACGCCTCGGCGGCCTCCGCGGCCTCCATCGCGTCCAGCTGCAGGTCGGATTCGCGCCCGTCGTCGGGCGCCTGCACAAACCGGTCCGTCTCCAACAACCTTGCCTTGTCCCCCATAAGCCCCATCGTCGCATCACCTGTAACCCGCGTACACCTGGTATACCGCACCAGTGAGGTCACTTCAGCGGTTTGTCGACTTCCCGACACAACGACTTCCCAAACTCAAGCACACACCTTCCCCACATGCGCCGTACGACCCGGCCTTTGCCCGGGAAATCGGTCCGCAGACACGACGAAGGCCCGGATCCAGGAGGATCCGGGCCTTCGTCTTTCGTAGCGGGGACAGGATTTGAACCTGCGACCTCTGGGTTATGAGCCCAGCGAGCTACCGAGCTGCTCCACCCCGCGTCGTTGTGCACTCAAGGTATCACGGCGGCGGGCGGCTCCCGCACCGACGCGGCCCTGTGGCCACCGGTTCGCACCGGCGGCCACAGGGCCGGGAGATACGGACGCCGGCTCAGCTGCCCGGCTTCCCGCCCTTCTCGGACGCCTTCGCCGCCCGGTCCAGCGCCGCCTTCAGCTTCTTCTGGGCCTCGCCGTAACCGGCCCAGTCGCCGCCTTCGCGCGCCTTCTCACCCTCCTCGTAGGCCTTCTGCGCATCGGCGAGGGCCTGCTGCACCGTCTGGTCGGACGGTGGCTGGCCGGTGTCGCCGCCGCCCGGCGGCTGCTCGGTGCCCGCACTGGGCGCCTTCTTGCCGAAGACCACATCCAGCGCGTCCTTGAGGGAGTCCTCCAGGACGGGCTTGTTGTCGCCGTAGCTGACCAACACCTTCTTCAGGAGCGGGTAGTTGGTGTTGGCGCCGCGCAGATACACCGGTTCGACATAGAGCAGTCCGCCGTCCAGCGGCACGGTCAGCAGATTGCCGTACTCGATCTCCGAGTCGCCGAACTTCTTGAGGATGTTCAGCTCATTGGCGATCGTCGGATCGGAGTTGAACTTCGACTGCACCAGCTGCGGGCCGGGCACCGGCGTCTCCGACGGCAGCTTCAGCAGTCTGATCTTGCCGTAGTCGCCGCTGGTCGCATTGGCGTCGACGGCCATGAACGCACCGAGGTTGTCGCGCTTGTTGGGCGTAAAGGTCGTCGTCAGCGAGAACGTGCGGTTCTTCTGGTCCGGCATCTTCATGCTCAGGTAGTACGGCGGCACCGCGTTGCCCGACTTGGTCGTCGGGTCGTTCGGGATCTGCCAGCGCTCGGAGCCGGTGTAGAAGGTGCCGGGGTCCTTGACGTGGTACGTGGTCAGCAGTTGACGCTGCACCTTGAAGAGGTCCTGCGGGTAGCGCAGATGCTCCTTGAGCGCCGGGCTTATGGCGCCCTTCTTCTCGACCGTGCCGGGGAAGGCCTTCATCCAGGTCTTGAGGACCGGGTCCTTCTCGTCCCACTGGTAGAGCTTGACCGAGCCGTCGTAAGCATCCACCGTCGCCTTGACGGAGTTACGGATGTAGTTGACCTGGTTCTGCTGGGCCACCACCGCGCGCTGGCCGTCGGTGAGCGAATCGGCCGTGCTGTCCCCGAGCGTGGTGCGCGAGGCGTACGGATAGCCGTTGCTGGTGGTGTAGGCGTCGACGATCCACTTGATCCGGCCGTCGACGACCGCCGGGTAGGCGTCGCCGTCGATGGTCAGCCAGGGGGCGACGGATTCGACGCGCTCCTTGGGCGTGCGGTTGTACAGGATCCGCGAACCGTCGCCGATCGCGCCGGAGTAGAGGATCTGCGGCTCCCCGAACGCCACCGCGTACGCGGCGCGGTTGACCGGGTTGCCGAGGTTGACGCCGCTCTTGCCCCGGTAGCTGTAGCTCTTCTCGCCGCTGTCGTCGGAGTAGTCCAGCTCCTTCTGCGGACCGCCGACGATGGAGTACTGCGAGGTCTTCTCGCCGTAGTAGACCCGCTGCTGGTACGAGCCGAGCTGCCCCTTGGCCGGCAGATCCGACTCCGTGTACTTCGGACCGCCGCCCTCGGCGGCCTCCGTCCCCTTGGCGGCGACCGCGCCGTAGCCGTGGGTGTACTTGAAGTGGTCGTTGATCCAGTTGCGCTCGGGGATACCGGCGATGTTCAGCTCACGCAGACCGATGACGGTGTCCTGCTCGGCGCCGTCCTTGTCCTTGTAGCGGTCGACGTCCAGGGTGGACGGGAACTGGTAGTAGCCGCGCACCTGCTGCTGTTGCTGGAAGGCCGGCGAGACCACGTTCGGGTCGAGCAGCCGCATGGCGGCCGTGGTGTCGGCGTCGTCGCGCAGCCGCCGGCTGTCCGCCTTGCCGGTGGGCCGGTAATCGCCCTTGTACGGCGTGACCTCGGAGTCCTGGATGCCGTACGCGTCCCGGGTCGCCTTGATGTTCTGCTTGATGTACGGCGCTTCCTTGGCCTGCTCGTTCGGCTGCACCTGGAACTTCTGCACGATCGCCGGGTACAGCCCGCCGATGAGGACGGCCGAGAGCACCATCAGGCCGAAGCCGATCACCGGCAGCTGCCAGGTCCGCCGCCAGAGGGTGGCGAAGAACAGCACCGCGCAGATCGCCGCGATGAAGAACAGGATCGTCTTCGCCGGGAGATAGGCGTTGGCGTCGACATACCGCAGGCCCGTCCAGTTGTCGGCCGACTTCAGGCCGCTGGACTTGACCGCGAGGCCGTACCGGTCGAGCCAGTACGCGATCGCCTTGAGCGAGACGAAGATCCCCAGCAGCACCGACAGATGGCCGGTCGCCGCCGCCGTCGCCCGCGAGCCGGGGCTGGTCAGCCGCAGCCCGCCGTAGAGGTAGTGGGTCAGCGCCGCGGCGACCAGACACAGCACCGCGCAGGCGAAGCCGAAGCTCAACAGGAAGCGGTACCAGGGCAGATCGAACGCGTAGAACGCGACGTCCATCCCGAACTGCGGGTCCTTCGTGCCGAACGGGACGCCGTTGACCCACTGCAGCCAGGTGCGCCACTCGCCGGAGGCGGAGGCTCCGGCGATCAGACCGACCACCGCGGTGATCGCGATCAGCGCCCACTTCTTGAACGGCGCGATGCTCATCCGGTAGCGGTCCAGGCTCTGCTGCTCCATGGACATCGCGCTCAGCGGCGGCCGCAGCCGGTGCGCCAGCCAGATGTTGACGCCAACGGCCACGGCCATCAGGACGCCGAAGGAGAAGAACAGGCCGATCTTGGTCCACAGGGTGGTGGTGAAGACCGAGGAGTACTTGACCGATCGATACCAGAGCCAATCCGTCCAAAACCCCGCAAACATCACGAAGAGCATGGCCAGTACGGCCAGCACACCCAACGTCATGAGCAGGGTCCGGATCCGCCGCGATGGTCGGCCGACTCTGATCCGTGGCCCTGTCGGGCCTCCGCCGCGGTCCGGCATCTGGAAAGCCAAGGTGCGCACCTCGAAGTTCGCTGTCGTGTGGAGCAGGCCCGGCGATAGTAGGACCCACCGATGCAACTTACGAAGGCTTTACTCAGTTCCCGCTTTCCGGGGTACACAAGGCACGATGTTGAGCATGACTGACCTTCCTGGCTCTCCCGCTGCCGGCACCCCGCTCGCCGCCGACCCTCTGACCCGCGCGGTACTCGAAATCGACGAGTACAGCGCCGGGCTCGGCTGGGATCAGCCGGCCCGACTGTTCGCCCTCGTCGACACCGCCAAGCTGCGTGCGCAGGAGCCCTCGCTCGCCGCCCAGCTCGGCATCGACGACTCCACCTCCGCGTCCCTGACCCCCGTGGAACAGGACGAGATCCCGGCGGGCGTCCCGCTGGACGAGTTCCTGGCCACCATCGCCTGGCCCGACGCCGTCACCGGCTGCGCCCTGACCGTCGAGCGGCTGATGCTGCCGCCGTCCGCCGAGGAGTCCGAGCCCGCGGGCATGGACGAGGCGCAGCTCGCCAAGTGGGTCGCCAAGCACCCGGACCGCCAGGAGGTCCGGATGACGGTGGCCGTGCTGCGGGACGGCCGCCGGGAGTCGGCGCTGCGGCTGCGCGAGAAGGACTCCACGTCCGAGGTCCTCACCGGCTCGGCACTCGTGCCGGGTCTCGCGGACGCGCTGGCCGCGACGTTCGAGGCCTGATCGCGGGCTTCCGGAGCCCCTCACCGGGCCGGACGGTCCGCGTCCGGCTCCCGGGGTTCCGGGGCCTGTCCGATGAGGCAGGCCCCGGGGCGAGCGCTTTCTAGGACCGGCCTGCGGGGCTGCAGCTCGGCAGGCCGGCGGTGTCACCCTTACGGATCTTCTCCAACGCCTTGACGGCGTCGCCTATGGTGCCGACCTTGACCAGGGTCAGCCCCTTGGGGGTGTCCTTGGCCGCCGTGGCGCAGTTCTCCTTGGGCGTCAGGAAGAACTCCGCGCCCTTGTCGCGCGCACCGACCGTCTTCATCGAAATGCCACCGATCGGGCCGACCTTGCCCTGGTCGTCGATGGTGCCCGTGCCGGCGACGAACTTGCCGCCCGTCATGTCCCCCGGCGTGAGCTTGTCGACGATGCCGAGCGCGAACATCAGCCCGGCGCTCGGGCCGCCGACATCGGCCAGCTTGACGTCGATGGGGAACGGGAAGACATGGTCCATCCCGGCCTGGATGCCGACGATGGCGCGGCCGTCCTCCGCCTTCTGCGTGGCGATCGTGACCTGCTTGACGCCGGACTGCGGCGTCTTGCCCCGCTTCTCCGCCGCGGCCGCTTCCTTGGCGGGGATGATCGTGAACACCGCCTTCTCGCCCGGCTTGTGCTCGGTGACCAGCTTGGCGACGTCGCTGGTCTTCTTGACCGCCGTGCCGTCCACGGCCTTGATCACGTCGCCGGCGTGCAGCCGCCCGTCGGCGGGCTTGTCCTTGACGACGGAGCCGACCACGGTCTGTCCGGCGACCGGGAGGTGCAGCTGCCGGAGGGCGGCGGCCTTGGCGCTCTCCTGGGACTGGCTGAACTCCTCGGCGTTCTCCTGGTCGGCCTGCTCGGCGGTCTGCCCCTCGGGGTAGAGCGTCTTGTGCGGCACCACGGCGTTGTCGTGGTCGAGCCAGCCGTAGACCGCCTCGAAGAGGTTCATGCGGTAGTCGGGGCCGGTGACCCGGACCGTGGTCATGTTGAGGTGGCCGGTCGTGGGATACGTCTTGCGCTGGGAGATCTGCAGCACCGGCTCGCCGTCATGATCACCAAGGGTGTTGACCGTCGGCCCCGGAGACATCTCGGAGTACGGCACGGGGATCAGCACCCCTGCGCAGAGCAGCGCGATCAACATCAGGATCGAGGCGAGCAGCGTCGCGGTGCGGCGTGGCATGGAACGACAGTACGGGACGGGTATGACAACCGGCCCGCGGGGCCGTCCGTACGAGGCCGGACCGCGGCCACAAGACAATCGCCACCCCGGAGGGTGGCGATGACTTCCGCGCAGAAACGGCGAATGGGCGAATCAGACCGGCTCCGGCTCCGATGCGGGATCGGAAACGGAATGTTCTTTCTCCATGGCATCCCGGAACCGGGCATAACCCGCGAGTTCCGCCACGTCCCCGGTCTTGCGATTCCGCAGGGCCCAACTGCTCCACACCGCGGCAACCAGCCCGGCCCCAACCGGAATCAGCAACCAGAGAAGCGCACCCATCAGCGACCTCCCAACCCCTTTTACGACCGCGATCGACGAATAAGCAGATTAACCATCTGCTGGGTCAACGCTCATGCCAGGGGGCGGGTTACGCAACCGGAACTCAAGGCACCGGTTCGGCCTCCCCTACGGAGATGGTCATTCCGTGACGCCGTCCGCCCCGGCTCTTCTTTCGCCTGCCCGGAGAAAGCGCGCTCACGCACGGGAAAACGGGCGGATACGCCCCCGCCCTACCGCCCGTCGCCCGACCTCCACCCTCAGAAGACGGGGCTACGCCCCCACCCATTCCTCGGTCCCGTCAGCGAACGTCTGGTGCTTCCAGATCGGCACCTCGTGCTTGAGGTCGTCGATCAGCTTGCGGCAGGCCTCGAAGGCCTCGCCCCGGTGCGGGCAGGAGACCGCGACGACCACGGCCAGATCGCCGATGCGCAGATCGCCCACCCGGTGGACGGCGGCCAGCGCGCGGACCGGGAAGTCGGCGATCACCTTCTCGGCGATCCGGCGCATCTCCGCCTCGGCCGTCGGGTGCGCGGAGTAGCCCAGGCCGTCGACGTCGGCGCCGTTGTCGTGTGAGCGGACCGTGCCGACGAAGAGGGCCGTGCCGCCGGCCGCGGCGTCTCCCACGGCCGCGAACACCTCGTCCACGGACAGCGGGGTGTCGCGGATCTCCAGGAGCCGGACCGGGTCCGCCGCGGCCCGCTCACCGGGGTGGTAGCGGCCGGGGGACGAAGAGAAGGGCGTGCCAGACATACCCCCATCGTGCCGTACCGGAGGAGCCGCGGGAATGACCGTATCCGCCGGTCATCCGGGCCGCCGTATGGAGACTCCTCCAGCCCGGCGGCCCCGGTTCCGGCTCAGATGCGGCGGCGGGCCTTACGGGCGCGCCGCACCAGCGCGGCGGTACCCAGGAGGGCGACGGTGGCACCGGCGGCACCTGCGGCGGTGGCGTCCTTGCGGCCGAGCCTGCGGCCGGCGACGGTGTGCCGTCCGGCGACCTCCTCCAGGAGCTCGGCGAGCACCTCCTCGTTCGTCCAGCGGGGCCGCCAGCCGGCGTCGTGCAGCCGGCTGCCACTGACCACCCAGGGGTGCATCGTGTACGCGAGGTCCCCGGCGGGCGACGGCGTCAGGCCGATGCGGTGCAGCCGGGCGGCGGCGCCCAGGGCGACCGAGGACGGCAGCTCCATGCGCCGGATACCGGACAGCTCCTCGACCTCCTCCTGCTCCAGCCAGCCGTCGCAGCCCACCGCCAGCTCGCCGTCGACCTTCTCCAGGGCGGCGTACTCCAGGGCGCTGACCAGGTCCTCGACGTGGCAGAACTGCCAGGCGGGGCGGGAGCCGGCGACGACCAGGAGGCGGGGCGACTCGAAGTAGCGGGTGAGCGCGGTGTCGGTGCCGCCCACCAGGACCGCGGGGCGCAGGACGGTGACGTTCAGGCCGGGGTGGGCGCGGGGCGCGCGGTGCGCCAGGTGCTCGATCTCCAGCAGGTCGCCGACCCCGGTGGCGTCCGCGGTGGCCCGTAGTTCGGCGTCCTCGGCCAGCGGGACGTCGTTGTCGGGCAGCGCCCCGTAGACCATGGCGGAGGTGCAGAGCACCACCCGGTGGACACCGGCGGCCGCGGCGGCGGTGAGCACGGTCTGGGTGCCACGCACGTTGTAGGCGGTGCGGGCGGTGGCGTCGGTCTCCAGGTCGAGGTCGAGCGCCAGGTGGACGACGACGTCGGCACCGCGCAGCTTGTCGGCGATGGCGGGGTCCCGCACGTCGAGGACGTGCCAGTGCGCCTCGGCGATGTCGCCGCGGCGCTCATCGATCGCCACCACCTCCTTGACCTCGTCGGATGCGACCAGGGCGCGGGTGAGCAGCGCCCCGACTCCGGACGCGGCTCCGGTGACGGCGATGACGGGCCGGCGCAGCGGCCGGTCCGTGCTGCCGCCTGCGTTACTGCCTGCCTTCTCGGTCTGTGCCGCAGCGTTTCGCGCTGCGCGAACGGTCGGATCTGGGGAACTCACCGGGCGTCTCCAGCGGTTGTCTTCAGTGCGAACGTGTGGTCATGCGTACGCACCAGGTGGCGTCCATCCTGCCGCAGCCACCGGGACAGCGAAGCACCGAGCCCCGAAGCGGTCCCGGGTGTCTACGCTGGAGGTGATGTCGGGCAGCCGCCGTCGGCCACCTGGTCGGCGGCCCTACGAGCCGAGGAACCCCGTGAGTGACACCCCATTTGGATTCGGCCTTCCGCCGGAGGAGCCGGAGGACGGCGACAACGGCAAGAAGAAGGGCGGCCAGGGAGGTAGCCAGGGCCCCGCGGACCCCTTCGGGTTCGGCGGCGGGAGCGGCGGCGCGGACAATCCGTTCGCGGCGCTCTTCGGCGGCATGGGCGGCCCCGGTGGCGCGATGAACCCTGGAGACCTGGGAGCCGCCTTCCAGAAGCTCGGCCAGATGCTCTCCTACGAGGGCGGCCCGGTGAACTGGGACATGGCCAAGGACATCGCGCGGCAGACCGTCGCGCAGGGTGCCGAGGACGGCAGCAAGGACGCGAGCCTGTCGCCGGGTGAGCGCAGTGCGGTCGAGGAGGCCGTGCGGCTGGCGGACCTGTGGCTGGACGGTGTGACGTCGCTGCCGTCGGGCTCCGGCTCGGTGGTGGCCTGGAGCCGCGCCGAGTGGGTCGAGGAGACCCTCCCGGTGTGGAAGGACCTGGTCAACCCGCTCGCCGAGCGCGTCGGGGCGGCCATGGGCGATGTGCTGCCCGGGGAGATGCAGGCCATGGCGGGCCCGCTGCTCGGGATGATGCGTTCCATGGGCGGCGCGATGTTCGGCACCCAGATCGGCCAGGCGCTGGGCGTACTGGCCGGCGAGGTCGTCGGTTCGACGGACATCGGACTGCCGCTCGGACCGGCCGGCAAGGCCGCGCTGCTGCCCGGGAACATCGCCGCGTTCGGCGAGGGCCTGGGCGTCCCGGAGGAGGAGGTGCGGCTGTATCTGGCCCTGCGCGAGGCCGCCCACCAGCGGCTCTTCGCCCATGTGCCGTGGCTGCGCTCGCATCTGTTCGGTGCCGTCGAGGGCTATGCGCGCGGCATCAAGGTCGACACGACCAAGCTGGAGGACGTGGTCGGCCAGATCGATCCGCAGCACCCCGAGGAGCTGCAGAACGCCCTTCAGCAGGGCATGTTCCAGCCCGAGGACACCCCGGAGCAGAAGGCGGCGCTGGCCCGTCTGGAGACCGCGCTGGCGCTCGTCGAGGGCTGGGTGGACGCGGTGGTGCACGCCGCCGCCAAGCCGCATCTGCCGTCGGCGGACAAGCTCCGTGAGACGCTGCGGCGGCGCCGGGCGAGCGGTGGCCCCGCCGAGCAGACGTTCTCGACGCTGATCGGTCTGCAGCTGCGTCCGCGGCGGCTGCGGGACGCCTCGCGGCTGTGGGCGTCGCTGACGGACGCGCGGGGCCTGGAGGGCCGCGACGGCCTGTGGGAGCACCCGGACATGCTGCCGACGGCGGCCGATCTGGACGACCCGGACGGGTTCGTGCACCACGAGCAGCTGGACTTCTCCGAGCTCGACAAGATGCTCGGCGAGGCCGCGAGCGGCGGCAAGCCGGATCTGGACAAGCCGGCCCGGGAGAACGACGGCCCGGACGAGGCCCCCGGCGAGAGCAAGGGTGACGGCGAGAAGTGAGTCTGCGTGAGGACGCGGCGCGGGTGCTCAAGGAGTGGCCCGCGCCGTCCCCGGAACAGGATCAGCTGCGGCTGACGTACCTGGATCATCTCGCCGCCCATGAGGACGGCATGTGGAAGCCCTGCAAGGACGGGCACATCACGGCCAGCGCGCTGGTGATCGATCCGGCGGGCGGGCGGGTGCTGCTCACCCTGCACCGCAAGCTGGAGATGTGGCTCCAGATGGGCGGCCACTGTGAGCCGGAGGACGCCTCGCTGGCCGACGCGGCGCTGCGGGAGGCGCGTGAGGAGTCGGGGATCGCGCGGGGGCTGACGCTGCTGCCCGGCGGCCCGGTGCGGCTGGACCGTCATCTCACGCCCTGCGCCTGGCATTTGGACGTGCAGTATGCGGCGCTGGCGCCCGCGGACGCGGTGGCGGAGATCAGCGACGAGTCGCTGGACCTGCGGTGGTTCGCCTACGACGAGGTGCCCGGTGTCGCCGATGACTCGGTGGTGCGCCTGATGGAGCGCACCCGCGCGCTGCTCTAGCGGGCAGCGGCAACGGCTCCGGCGCCCGTCCCTTCCCGGGAGCGGGCGCCGGAGGCGCGTCAGCGGTGGACCGGCGGGCCGGCGGGCCGGCGGGCTCAGTTGGTGAAGATGTTGCCCTGGTTCTGCCCCCGGGCGCCCTGCTGGCCCATGCCGTACTGGGCGGCCACACCGGCGCCGATGACGGCGTTCTGCGGCGGCAGCAGCTCGCTGGGCTGGACCAGCGCGTAGCCCTGCCCGAGGAAGCTCAGCTCCCAGCCCTCGCCGGTGTTGCCACGCCTGCGGAGCACCCCCGAGGAGTGCGTCTGCGCCTGCATCTGGACGCGCAGCGAAGCGGACCAGGCGACCACCGCGTCGGCGTCGGCGCTGACGTACTTGTCCGGCGTGACCTGCAGCATCAGCGGCTGGCCTGAGGTCATCAGGGCGACCTTGCCGCGTCCGGAGATGTTGAGCTGGTACTTGCCGGTGCCGGAGATCCCGTACTGGCTGTCGACGGAGACGACGTCCCAGTGGAGGCCGGAGTCCAGCGCCAGGACATAGCTGCTGTCGACGGTCAGGCCGTCGTGGTCGACGTCGACGACGTGGACGTACTGGGCGAGGTTGGCCAGATAGACCGTGCCCTGCCCGGAGACGCGCATCAGATCGAGGCCCTCGCCGGAGTACGCGCGGGTCCGGTGCTGGCCCGGCGTCTGGTAGTTGCCGTCGAATTCGAGCATGCCCTGATAGGCGACCATCGTGCCCTTACGGGCGAGGACGTCCTCGTGGCCCTGGAGGGCGACCCGCAGCAACTGCTCGTTCTGCAGGGCGTAGCGGTCCTGGGTCTGTGCCTCGGTGAAGGCGAAAAGCGGACTCTGCATGGCGTGTTCGGTCCTCCCCCTCAGCCCCGGGCCCGGAGCCGGTCGGTGCTGTCCTCGCTGGGCTGGACGACGACGAAACCCTGGCCGGAGAAGCCCAGTTGGTACGCCTCGCCGCTGCCGCGCCCGATCATCGAGGACGCCTTGAAGCTGCGCTTGCCCTTCATCTTCAGGTTGGTCGACCAGGCGACGAGGGCGTCCGGGTCCACATAGGTCTCGTCCTCGCCGCGGCCGCAGTCGACGACGATGGGCGTGCCCCGGGAGGTCAGGGCGACCCAGCCGGTGCCCGAGATCTGGACGTTGAAGAGTCCCTGACCGGCGAACTTCGCCATGCCCTTGACGCGCTGCACGCCCCACTGGAGGTGGGCGTCGAGGGCGAGGAGGTTGGTGCCGTTGACGGAGAGCGCGTCGTCGTTGAGGTTGATGCAGACGACGTCGGCGCCGTAGTCGGCGAGGTAGAGCAGGCCGTCGCCGGAGCACTTCATCAGGGGCGCGCCTTCGCCGGTGAGCCACTGGGAGGCCATCTGGCGGACGGCGGGCGGGTTCGGCTCGTACTGGACGAAGCCTTCGTAGGCGACCATCGAGCCGGTGCGTGCGAAGACGTCCTGGCCGCTCTGCATGGCGATCTTCACCATGGCGTTGCCGTGGTTCTCCATGCGGGCGGCGGGCGGGGTCGGGACGTAGCCCGACAGCTGCTGCTGGTTCATGACGTGCGGGCTCCCTCAGACCTCGTAGGGCTGGACGACGATGAAGTTGCCGGGCGCACCGCGGAACTGGAGGTTCACGGTCTCCCCGGAGTGGCCGGGGTAGGCGTGCCGGCGCACGCTCACCTGGCTGGAGATGATCACCTGGGAGGCGGCGGACCAGGCCACGATGGCGTTGGCGTCGGCGAAGGTGGTCGGGGTGACCGGCAGCACGACCGGGGTGCCCTGGGTCTTGACGACGAGGGTGCCGGTCCCCTGGAACTGCATGGTGAACAGCGCGCCACCGGGGATGCCGTGGCCCTCGATACGGCGGACCTCGTGCTGCAGCGACTCGTCGAAGGCGAGGACGGCTTCGGCGGACACACAGATGGCGTCGCCCTGCAGCTCGATGGGGTGGACATGGGCGCTGTTCTCCGCGAAGAAGACCTGGCCCTGGCCGGTGCAGCGCATCAGCTGCATCTCCTGGCCGGTGGCGTTGCCGACGATCCGGCCGCGGAAACCGGCGCCCTTGTAGCCGAAGTCGACCTTGCCCTGGTAGAGCACCATGCTGCCCTGACGGGCGAGCACCGGCTGGCCGTCGACGCCGAGGTCGACGCGGATCAGTTTGCTGTTCTGCGGAGTCCAGCGCTGACCGGTGGGGGCTTCCTTGTACTTGTCCAGTACGACGCCGAGGCCGGGACCGCCGCCCTGGGGGACGGCCGGCGCCTGGCCGCCGCCGTACGGGGCGCCGGGGGGCTGCTGTCCCGGCTGGCCGTAGGGGGCGGGCCGGCCCTGCGGCGGACCGTATCCACCGGGCGGCGGCGCGGGCTGCCCGTAAGGAGGTGCCTGTGGGGCCGGCTGACCGGGGTGGCCGCCGGGGGCGGGCTGCGGTGCGCCGTACGGGTCCTGACCGGGCGCCGACTGGCCGTACGGGGCCGGCGGCTGCTGGCCGGGTACACCGGGCGGCGGGACCGGGCCGCCGGCCGGCGGGGCCATCGGCGCGGCGAGGGTGGGCGCGTTGTGCACCTGCGGGGCGGTGGGCTGGGGTGCGGCCGGGGGCGCCTGCTGCGGCGCACCCTGGGGCGGGCCGAACGCGGGGGCGGGCTGTGGGGCGGGCGCCTCGGCGGGCACCCCGAAGGAGGGCGCGGGAGCGGCCGGTCCGGACGGCGGGGCGAAGCCCGGTACGCCCTGGGCCGTGGCGGGCGGTTCGGTCTGTGCCCCGTCCTCTTCGGCGACCTCGCCGCCGAAGTTCTTCAGCAGCGCCTCGAGGCCGCCGTCGAAGCCCTGGCCGACCGCGGCGAACCGCCAGACGTCCTTGAGGTAGAAGTCGCCGAGCATGACGGCGCGTTCGGTGCTGAACTCGCTGCCGGTGAAGGAGTAGCGGGCGACCTCTTCGCCGCCGGCCACGATCCGGAGGTAGCCGGGGCCGATCTGCGAGACCTGGCCGGGGCCGTCGAGCGCGGCGGTGAAGGAGAGCTTCTGGATGTGCGGCGGGATCTTGTCGAGGGTGACCCGGAACGACTCGCTGTCACCGGCCTGCGCACCGAGCAGCTGGATCGACTCCTCGGGCGACGTCGGCTGGTTGAAGAAGACGAAGTACCGGTCGTCGGAGAGCCGCTCGTCGGCGTCCAGGCCGAAGCAGCTGATGTCGAAGGTCAGGCCGGGTCCGGCGATCTGCACACCGACGTACAGATCCGTTCCCGCCGTCAGATCACTGATTTTGGCCTTGTGGCCCCGCTGGAATTCCCTGGCCATACGTAACGCCCGTCCCCCGCTCCCGCTGTGAGTTCTCCTGAGCGGCCAGGCTAACCGCTGGCGCCGACAGCGGGCGATGCCGGGGCGCGGCGGATGTTCGGCCCGTTCGCACCGTCATCCGCCGTCGCACCGTCATTCGCCGCGGGCGACGGGCAGCCGGGGCAACCGGTCGGCCGCGACGACCCCTTCGAGATAGCCACGGGCGCGTTCCGTACGGGGGTAGGACTCCAGCAGGCGCCAGAACTGCGGGCCGTGGCCGGGGACCAGAAGATGGGCGAGTTCGTGCAGCAGGACGTAGTCGACGACGTACTCCGGCATGCCCTGGAGGCGGTGCGAGAGGCGGATGCTGCCCTCGGCCGGGGTGCACGATCCCCAGCGGGTGTTCTGGTTGGTCACCCAGCGCACCGAGGCGGGGCGGGCCCGGCCTTCGAGGTACTGGCCGGACAGCCGCTCGGCGCGCTCGGCCAGCTCGCCGTCGCCCAGCATGCGTTTGCTCTCCTGGGCGGCGAGCTTGTCCAGCATGACGGTGACCCAGCGCCGCTCCTCCGCCTCGGACATACGGGCCGGAATCAGGACGACGGTGCGATCGCCCTCGCGGTACGCGGAAACCGTTCTGCGCCGACGGGAACTGCGGCGCACCTCGACGGCGCTGGTGCCCGGACCGCGGGCCGGGGGGCCGGGAGCGGCCCCGCGCGAGGTGTCAGCGGCGCGGCGCAGCGGGGTCTCCCCTGAGCCGTGGGCGGGAGGGTCGGCGGGCACGCGCCCGACGTTACCCGCTGGCGCGGCGGGAAGTCCCGCCCCGCGGACGGTTCGCCGGCGAACCACTCCATGGCGTGCACCGCTTGTACGACCATTGCCGCCCGCCTGTGGATAACTTCCGCACCGATCCGCCGCGGGGCGCATGCTGAGGGCCGGACGACGAACGACAGGGGGCGGAGATGACGCATCCGATGCTCAAGCCCGCGCTGCGGCGCGGATGGCGGGACCGGGAAACGGTGCGGTTCGGGGTGGCTCCGGCGCATGCGATGGTGGTCGGCCCGGTCGATACGGCGACCGGCAGCTTCCTCTCACTGATCGACGGCACGCGCACCATGGCCCAACTGGTCGAGGAGGCCGCGTCGCTGGACCTCCCGCCGCAGCATGTGCGCGGTGTCGTGGACCGGCTCGGCGCCGCCGGACTGCTGGAGGCGCCCACCGCGGGCGGCCCGGCGGCTGAAGCCGTACGGGCGGACCAGGACGCCTTCGAGCGGCTGCGGCCGGATCTGGCTTCGCTGTCGGTGCAGCATCCGGAGCCCGCGGGTGCGCTGGGCCGGATGGGCGCCCGCCGCGCGGTCCGGGCGCGGGTGAAGGGGGCGGGGCGGGTCGGGGCCGCGGTCGCGGCGCTGCTGTCGGCCTCGGGAATCGGCCGGGTGGAGGTGTTCGACGGTGGCACGGTCCAGCCGTCGGATGTCCTGCCCGGCGGGCTGCCGGCCGAGCGGATCGGCGAGCGGCGGCGCGCCGCCGCGGAACGGCTGGTCCACCAGTCCTCTCCATGGAGCCGCGTCCCACGGCCGCGGGTCCCGGTCAGCGAATCGGGCGAACCGGGGCTGTCGCTCGTGGTACTGGCCCCGCGGGACGGGCTCGGTGCCTACGCCCCCGACCCGGTGCTGTCCGAGCCGTTGCTCGTCGCCGGAATCCCACATCTTTACGCGGGGGTGATCGAGGGCACGGGTGTGGTGGGTCCACTGGTGCTGCCCGGCGGTTCGGCCTGTGCCCGCTGCGACGAACTGCGTCGTACGGATGCGGAGCCGGCCTGGCCGCGGTTGCTTGCGCAGTGGCGGTCGGGGCGTGGTGCGCCCGCGGTTCCGGCGTGCGATGCCGCGCTGGCGACCACGGTCGCGGGGGTTGCCGCCGTCCAGGCGCTCGCGTTCCTGGACGGCGAACTCCCGCCGTGCACAGGAGCGCGGATGGAGCTGGCTGCGCCGTGCGGGAGCGTGCGGACGGTGCGGATCGAACCGCATCCGGACTGCGGCTGTGGTGCTGCCGCTTCACGGAGTGCGGCAGGCGCCTCGGATCCTCGGCCGGAACACGCCACAATGACGGAGTAACCCCGGTAGGGGGACAGTGTGAGTTGGAGGGGCGCATGTCTGATCTTCCCCGCAAGGCGGTCACCCGCACCGCCAAGCTGGCCGCGCTGCCACTGGGGTTCGCCGGCCGTGCCACCTGGGGCCTGGGCAAGCGGATCGGTGGCAGATCCGCCGAGATCGTCGGCCGTGAGCTGCAACAGCGCACCGCGGAACAGCTCTTCAAGGTGCTCGGTGAGCTGAAGGGCGGGGCGATGAAGTTCGGGCAGGCGCTGTCCGTCTTCGAGTCGGCGCTGCCCGAGGAGATCGCCGGTCCGTACCGCGCCGCTCTGACGAAGCTTCAGGAAGCGGCACCGCCGATGCCGACGAGCACGGTGCACGCGGTGCTGGCGGGGCAGCTCGGCGAGGACTGGCAGGAGCTTTTCGAGGAGTTCGAGGACAAACCGGCCGCGGCGGCCTCGATCGGGCAGGTGCACCGCGCGGTGTGGCACGACGGCCGCGAGGTGGCCGTCAAGGTGCAGTATCCGGGGGCGGGCCAGGCACTGCTGTCGGATCTGTCGCAGCTGAGCCGGTTCGCCCGGCTGTTGGGTCCGCTGATCCCGGGCATGGACATCAAGCCGCTGATCACCGAGCTGCGCGACCGGGTGTCGGAGGAGCTGGACTACTCCCTGGAGGCGGAGGCCCAGCGGGCCCATGCCGAGGAGTTCGCCGACGACCCGGATGTGGTGGTGCCGGCCGTGGTCCACCAGTGCGACCAGGTGCTGGTCACCGAGTGGCTGGCAGGGGTGCCGCTGTCCGAGGTGATCGCCGACGGCACCGACGAGGAGCGGGACCGGGCCGGGCAGCTCCTGGCACGTTTCCTCTTCTCCGGCCCGGCCCGTACGGGCCTGCTGCACGCCGATCCGCATCCGGGCAACTTCCGGCTGCTGGCCGGGGACTTTCCGGACGGCCCGGTCGAGGAGTGGCGGCTGGGCGTGCTGGACTTCGGCACCGTCGACCGGCTCCCCGAAGGTCTGCCGCCGACGATCGGCACCTCGCTGCGGATGACGCTGGACGGCGAAGCGGATGCCGTCTACCGGCTGCTGTGCGAGGAGGGTTTCGTCAAGGAGTCCATCGAGCTGGACCCGGATGCGTTGCTGGAGTACCTGCTGCCGATCATCGAACCTGCGCAGGTGGACCAGTTCACCTTCACCCGGGGCTGGATGCGGCAGCAGGCGGCCCGGGTCGGCGATCCGCGCTCGCCCGCCCACCAGTTGGGCAAACAGCTCAATCTGCCGCCCGCCTACCTCCTGATCCACCGTGTGACCTTGAGCACGATCGGGGTGCTGTGCCAGTTGGGGGCGACGGTACGGCTGCGTGACGAACTGGAGGCATGGCTGCCCGGTTTTGTACCCGAGGAGGAACCAGCCGGCTCGGACCTCACCGGCCTCGGCACCGTCGTCGAGGCGGAGATCAGGGAGGAGGCCGTCGAGGAGTCCAGGGCCTGAGCCCGTCCCCTGGCCGCACCGCCCCGGCCGTCCGCGCCGCGGGCGGAGCGGAGGCGGCGACCTCCGCGCCGCACCGGCATCGCGGTGCCGGGGCCTCACCACCAGCTGGAATCCAACCGGCCCTCGATGGCCCGGATGTTCTCCCGCGCGCAGCCGTCGCAGAAGTAGCGGCGTTCACCGTTCTCGACGGAGCAGGTCCAGGTCGGCGGGGCGCCCTCGGCGACCGCGCCGCAGCCGGCGCACTCCGTGTCCCGGTCGGCCAACTCCGCCTGTTCACACGTCTTCTGGTCCACCGTCCGACGATATCCCCGCCAACCACAGGAAACGGGATACAACGCACCACGGGGCCCGCCCTGTCGGACGGACCCCGTGGCGGCCGGCATCAGTGCGGCGCCGTTACTGCATCACGGCCATGGCCAGCGCGCGGCGGGCACGCAGCGACGCGCGCTCGGCGCGACGCTGCATACGCCGCGCGGCGGCGAGCCGGTGCGCCCTGCGCTCCGACTCGGCCTGCCGGAGGCGTTCGTGCATATGAGCACGCGCCAGGGCTTCTGGGATGAGTTGCATTGCGTGGTTCCTGTTCTGACGCGACTCGATGGCGTCGGTGTTCACGGGGACGGGTGTGTCGGTGAAGGTGGGGTTCATCGTGAGGTCCTGCTTCTGGGGGTCCCGGGTGAGGGGACGGTCGATCGTTCCTGTGCCGAAGGTGTTCATGCCGCAACCGGGTTCTTACGCGGACGGCCACGCGGGCGCTTCCGCGGCACGACAACGCCCTGGACGAAGAGCTCGCCACCCCAGACACCCCACGGCTCGCGGCGGTCCTTGGCACCGGCGAGACAGGCCTCGCGGACGGGGCAGGTCTGGCACAGCGTCTTGGCGTACTCGACGTCGGCCGGGGACTCGGCGAAGAAGACCTCCGGGTCGTAGGTGCGGCACGGAACGGCAGCGCCGAGGCGGTCGATCTCGTCGTCGAGCTCGGTGAGGGGCAGCAAGGAGTTCTCCTGGGGGTCGGGCGGAGGGATCAGGTCGGTTGCGACGGACGGGGTGTGCGTCTGCAGTTGCACGGTGGTGTGTTCCTCGTCTGTTCGGCCCGGCTGGTGGCGGGCGCATGGGCAAACAAAAGGGCCGCGGATCCCGGTGTGGGTTCCGCGGCCCTGGAAGGTGCCGACCTGATCGCGCCGATCAGGCTGGATCTCTCCAGGGTTCGAGGCCGCGGTAGGCCCACGTTTCATGCTGCGTCTGGTACTGCTTCCGGGATTCGGCACCGTTGGCCACCGCCGCAGCGAAGGCAAAGGCATTCGCCGGTGCCGCCACTGCTGCTGCCGCAGGTGCCTCGGTCGGTCGCGCGGTGCGCTCGCTGCGCATCGGCACAGCGAGGGACTCGGGGCGCGCGACCTCGGTACCGGACAGGCGGCCGAAGCCGGACAGACCGGTGCCAGGGAGCGAGGAGCCGAGCGGGCAGGTGGCGACGACCGAGAGATCGGTCATTTTGTTGGTCTCGATAATGCTGATCACTGGGCTCGCCTCCTCTCGGCGTCTCGGTGGACCGGGAATCCCGTTCCAGGTGTTCAAGTACAGCACGGACCCATCGGATCTCGGAAAGATGCCGTTGTCTCCGTTGCTTCTGAAGGCTATGGGGCGGTGCTCCGCGCGCGCAAACTATTTTTTCGACGAGTTTCCCGCGGCGCCTCCGGGCCCCTCCTCCGCGACCCCCGCGAGCTCCTCGCCGGCACAGATTGCCAGCACGTCGCTGCCGTAGCGGCCGAACTTCCGCCGCCCCACTCCTGAGATGACCGCAAGCTCCGATTCGGTTCCCGGAACGGCCTCCGCGATCGCCATCAGTGTCTTGTCGGTGAAGATGCAGTACGCGGGCTGCCGGGAGCGCGCTGCCTGCTCGGCCCGCCACTCGCAGAGCCGCTCGTAGAGCGCCTCGTCCAGCTCCGAGGGACAGTCCTCACACCGCATCAGCTTCATCTCGCCCGCGTCCGTGAGCGTCCTGTTGCAGACCCGGCAGCGGGCCGGGCTGCGGTGCCGGGGGCGCCGCGCCACCGCCGCCGCACCGTCGCCGCGCTCGACACCACCGGAGACCGCGCCCGGTGCGCGGCGGCCCGCGACCGCCCCGGAGCCCGGCCGCAGACCGTTCAGGAACCGGCTGGCGCGGCGGGAGGCCCGCCCGCCCGGAGAGCGCGCCAGTGACCAGGACAGCCCCAGATGCAACCGGGCGCGGGTCACGCCGACATAGAGCAGCCGGCGCTCCTCCTCTATCTGCTCGTCGGTCCTGGCGTAGGTGATCGGCATCATGCCTTCGGTGAGACCGACCAGGAAGACGGCGTCCCACTCCAGGCCCTTGGCGGCGTGCAGGGACGCGAGGGTCACGCCTTCGACCGTCGGGGCGTGCTGTGCGTTCGCCCGCTCGTCCAGCTCGGCCACCAGGTCGGCGAGGGTGGCCGCGGGCCGGGCCGCGGCGAAGTCCTCGGCGAGCCGCACCAGAGCCGCCAGGGACTCCCAGCGGTCCCGCACCGCCCCGGAACCGGCCGGGGGCCGGCTGGACCAGCCCATGTCGCTGAGCACCGCCCGCACCTCGGACGGCAGGTCCAGCGCGTCGTCGAGCAGCGCGTCGTTGGCCCCGAAGCGGGCGGCGCCCCGCAGCTTGACGCCGGCCTCGCGCACCTCCGGCCGCTCGAAGAACCGCTCGGCGCCCCGCAGCTGATACGGCACACCGACATCGGCCAGTGCCTGCTCGTAGACCTCGGACTGGGCGTTGACGCGGTAGAGGACGGCGATCTCACCGGCGGACACACCGGAAGCGATCAGGTCGCGGATACGGCGGGCGGTGCCCTCGGCCTCGGCGGGCTCGTCGGCGTACTCGGTGTACACGGGCTCGGGGCCCGCCTCGCGCTGCGAGACCAGCTCCAGGCGGTGTTCGGCGGCGCGGCCCCTGGCCTGGGAGAGCAGGCCGTTGGCGAGGTGCACCACCTGGGGGCTGGAGCGGTAGTCGCGGACGAGCTTGACGACCGTCGCGTTCGGATGGCGGGTGCGGAAGTTGAGGAGGTGGTCCGGGGTGGCGCCGGTGAAGCTGTAGATCGTCTGGCTTGCGTCGCCGACCACGCAGAGGCTGTCGCGGTCGCCCAGCCACAGCTCCAGCAGCCGCTGCTGGAGCGGGCTGACGTCCTGGTACTCGTCGACGACGAAGTGCTGATACTGCGCACGGACCTGCTCGGCGATGTCGTGCCGGTCCTGGAGCACACCGACCGTGAGCAGCAGCACGTCCTCGAAGTCGATGGTGCCGCGGTCGCGCTTGAGCTGTTCGTACGTGCCGTAGATCTGCCCGATCTCGGCCGGGTCGCGCGGGGCGTCCCGGCCGGCCTTGGCGACCGCCGCCGGATAGTCGGCCGGGACGGTCTGGGTGACCTTGGACCACTCGATCTCGGAGGTGACATCGCGCAGCTCATTGCGGTCGAGCCGGATGCGGCAGCGGGCGGCGGCCTCGGAGACCAGCTGGATCTTGCGCTCCAGCAGCCGCGGGACCTCACCGCCGACGGCCTTCGGCCAGAAGAACTGGAGCTGCCGCAGCGCCGCGGAGTGGAATGTCCGGGCCTGGACCCCGCCCGCGCCGAGCTGACGCAGCCGGCCGCGCATCTCGCCGGCCGCGCGGGCCGTGAAGGTGACGGCGAGCACGCTCGCCGGCTGCAGAATCCCGGCCCGCACGCCGTACGCGATCCGGTGGGTGAGGGCGCGGGTCTTGCCCGTGCCGGCACCGGCCAGCACACATACCGGACCGTGCAGAGCCGTCGCGACCTCGCGCTGCTCGGGGTCGAGCCCGTCGAGCACCCCGTCGGCCGAGTCCGGCACCGGCGGGAAAAGAGAGGAGTCCGTTGCTGCTGTCACCCCGCCATGCTGCCAGGTCCACCGGGACGCCCGGGAAACCTGTCCACAGCCGCCGGAGCCGGTCCTACGGATCGCGTCCGCTGTGGACGACGGGGAGCGGGCGCACGAATGGGTGTGACGGGGCGCTCAGGAAACCAGGGAATGGCTGAGGGGTGATGCGCGTTGAGTTGCTTGGCCGCGCCGGGTACGGATGCGGGTCGTATCGGAACAAGACTTATCGAAGGAGCGCGGGGCGCATGGCGGGCACTGTGACGATGTACAGCACGACCTGGTGCGGTTACTGCCGTCGGCTGAAGGGCCAGATGGACCGCGAGGGCATCGCGTACACCGAGATCAACATCGAGCACGACCCGGAGTCCGCGGCGTTCGTGGAGAAGGCGAACGGCGGAAACCAGACGGTGCCGACCGTGCTGTTCCCCGATGGGTCGACGCTGACCAACCCGTCCCTGGCGCAGGTCAAGGAGAAGGTCGGAGCCTGACGGTCCGGGCCTGAGCCCGGACCGCGGTGCCGGATCCGGGCGCGTGATCAAGTGCGAAGGGCCGTCGGCCGGTCCGCCCCAAGGGTTCCGGTCGGCGGCCCGGCCCGTGCGGTACGGCGTCGGACCATCCCGGCGCCCGGTGCCTCGGGCCTGCTCAGCGCGACAAGCGCCGCGGGCCCCGCTGACCCGGATCCGTCCTGCACCCCGATCCCGGCCCCGGCGGACCGGCCGCCCCGCCCCCACTACGGCTTGGGCAACGGCTTCCCGTACCAGAGCTCGATGAGGCGGGCGGCGATGGAGATGCCGTACGGGGGGAGGACCTCGCCGGATTCGAAGGCGGTGCGCAGGTCCTCGCGGGAGAACCAGCGGGCCTCTTCGATTTCCTCGCCGTCGACCCGGATCTCGGACGAGGTGGCGCGTGCCATGAAGCCCAGCATCAGGCTGGAGGGGAAGGGCCAGGGCTGGCTGGCGATGTATTCGACGTCGCCGACGACGACGCCGGCCTCCTCGAAGACCTCCCGGGCCACCGACTGCTCGATGGACTCCCCCGGCTCGACGAAGCCCGCGAGGGTGGAGAAGCGGCCCTCGGGCCAGTGGACCTGGCGGCCCAGGAGTGCGCGGTCCTCCTCGTCGGTGACGAGCATGATCACGGCCGGGTCGGTGCGCGGGTAGTGCTCGGCGCCACAGGCCGGGCAGCGGCGGATGTGGCCGGCGGCGGCAATGACGGTGCGTTCGCCGCAGCGGGAGCAGAAGCGGTGCAGCCGCTGCCAGTTCTCGAGGGCGACGGCGTGGACGAGCAGCCCGGCGTCGCGTGGCGAGAGCAGCAGGCCCGCCTCGCGCAGGCCCGCCGGGCGCGCGGACTGGTCCATGCGGCCGGGCAGCGAGTCCTTCTGGAGGGCGAAGTAGCTGACGCCGTCGTCGTCGGTGCCGAGGTAGTAGCGGTGCGCCTCGGTGAGCGGTGCCTCGAAGGACGGCGTCATGATCAGCTCGGTGCGCCCGTCGGGGGTGTCGTCGATCAGCGCCTGTCCGCCGGACACCACGAAGACGCGCGTCGTCGGGTGGCTCCAGGCCGCCGCCAGCCAGGCCTCGTCGAGGCGGTGGTGGGCGGAGCGGTCGATTCCGCTCGGCGCGCTGAAGGTGATCGGCCGGTCGGCGCTGTGGTCGGTCCAGGTGGTCACTGCTGTTTCCAACTCCCCCTGTGGCGTGGGTGGTTGCTGCGTACGGGCGCGGGTCGGTGCGGCGGTGCGCGCGGTCAGGCCGTCTGCCAGGTCTCCGCCAGGTCACCCCACAGGTGGGCGGCGGTCTCGACGCCCTTCATCAGCAGGTCGAGCTCGACCTTTTCGTTCGGTGCGTGCCAGCCGTCGGAGGGGACGGAGATGCCGAGGAAGAGGACCGGGACGCCGAGGACGTCCTGGAGGTCGGCGGCCGGCCCGGAGCCGCCCTCGCGGGTGAAGCGGATCTTCTGGCCGAAGGCCCGGCCCATGGCGCGGACGACGGACTGGAGCGCGGGGTGGTCGAGCGGGGTGAGGCAGGGGCGGGTGGCGCCCCAGAAGGTGATCTCGTGGCGGATGCCGGCCGGGAGGGCGGCGGCGACCCAGTCGCGTACGGACTGCTGCACGGCGTCCGCGCTCTGTCCGGCGACCAGCCGGAAGGACAGCTTGAGCTGGGCGGTGGCGGGCACGATGGTCTTGCCGCCGGGGCCTTGGTAGCCGCCGCCGATGCCGTTGACCTCGGCGGTGGGGCGGGCCCAGATGCGTTCCAGGGTCGTGCTGCCGGCCTCGCCGAGGGCGGCGTGGGAGTGCGCGGTGCGCAGCCATTCCTCCTCGTCGAAGGGAAGTTCGGCGAAGAGTTCCCGTTCCCGGTCGGTGAGTTCGATCATGCCGTCATAGAAACCGGGGACGGCGACGCGGCGGTCGGTGTCGTGCAGGGCGGCGGCGAGCCGGGCGGCCTCGGTGGCGGGGTTGGGGACGGCGCCGCCGAACGATCCGGAGTGGATGTCCTGGTCGGGGCCGTAGAGGTCGATCTGGCAGTCCGTCAGGCCGCGCATTCCGGTGCACACCGTGGGGGTGTCCCTGGACCACATGCCGGTGTCGGAGACGATCACCGCGTCGCAGGCGAGGCGGTCGGCGTGCTTTTCGATCAGGGCCGGGAAGTTCGGGGAGCCGGACTCCTCCTCGCCCTCGATCAGCAGCTTGAGGTTGACGGCGGGGGCGGTGCGGCCGGTCGCCGCGAGGTGCGCGCGCACCCCCAGGGTGTGGAAGAAGACCTGTCCCTTGTCGTCGGCGGCGCCGCGGGCGTAGAGCTTGCCGTCGACGGTCTGCGGCTCGAAGGGGTCGGTGTGCCAGCCGTCCTCGCGGGCGGCGGGCTGTACGTCGTGGTGGCCGTAGACGAGCACGGTCGGCGCGGACGGGTCGCCGGAGGGCCATGCGGCGAAGACCGCGGGCAGGCCGCCGGTCTCCCAGATCTCGGTGGTCGGGAAGCCGGTGTCGGTGAGCTTCGCGGCGAGCCATTCGGCGCTGCGGCGGACATCGCCGGCGCGCTCCGGGTCGGCGGACACCGAGGGGATGCGCAGCCAGTCGGCGAGGTCTTCGAGGAAGGCCTCGCGGTGGGCGGTGAGGTACGCGCGGACGGCGCTGTCCGGGGTTGTGCTCATACGACCGAGCCTATCGGCCTTCCGGGGGAGGACGGTCGGCGGTCTCGCCGAGCAGGAGGCGTTCGAGCCCGGCCCGGCCGGGGAGCCGGGTGGGTCTGACCACCTCGCCGGTGCGGACGTAGAGGAAGGCGGCGTCGACGGCGGACGGCTCCAGGCCGTACCGCTCGGCCCAGGCGAGGCGGTAGACGGCCAGCTGGAGGGGGTCGGCGGTGTGGGCGCGGCCGGTTTTCCAGTCGACGATCTCGAAGCGGTCGCCGTCGGGGCCGGGCTCCTTGTAGACGGCGTCGATGCGGCCGCGGATCACCCGGCCCGCGAGGGTCAGCTGGAAGGGGGCCTCGACCCGGTAGGGGGTGCGGTGGGCGTAGGGGGTGCGGGCGAAGGCTTCCTTGAGGGTTTCGAGGTCGTGTTCGTCGACGATCTCGGCTTCCTCGCCCGGTTCGGCGCCCGGGAGTTCGTCGGGGCCGAGCAGCGGCAGGGTGAGTTCCTCGAAGCGGGATTCGACCCAGGCGTGGAAGCGGGTGCCGCGGCGGGCTCCGGGCCGGGGCGGGCGCGGCATGGGGCGGGCCAGCTCGCGGGCGAAGCCGTCAGGGTCGGCGGCGAGGCGGAGGAGCTGGGTGGCGCTGAGCGCGGACGGCAGCGGGACGTCGCGGACGGTCGCACGGGAGCGGCGCAGCTCGGCGGCGAGCGCGTCCAGATCGCGGTCCCACGAGCCGACGGTGCGGCGCTCTTCGGGGAGGAGGGCGTGAGGGGAGGTGCTGTCGGGCTGGGGGGCGCCGTCGGGGCGGGGCGCGTTGTCGTCGGGGGCGGGGGCGCCGTCGGGGTGACCGGTGTCGGCCGGGTGGGTCGGGTCGGTGAGGTCGGGCTCGGGGGAGCGCTGGGCCGGGAGATCACGCGCCCCGGCGTCCTCGACCGGCCCGTCTGCAAACGGGTCGGCTTCAAACGGGCCGGCCATGAACGGGTCGGGGTCGAACGGGTCGGCGTCCGAGGTGTCGCCGCCGGGCACGTCGTACGGCGACATGTCGTACGGCGGCTCGTCATCCGGCGGAGTCTCGTCGAACGGCCCGTCCTCCAGGGAAGCGAACGGGTCGGCTTCGTCGTACGGCCCCATGTCCCCCGCGGCCGTCTCCCGTGCGTCATCCGGCGGAGGCGGCGGCCACTCCGGATCATGGGCGCCCCGCGCCGATGGCACAGCCGCCGAGGCGGCCGGGCCCTCCCCCGTCCTGCGTTCCAGGTGGGCGCGGACGGTGGCCGCTGCGGCGCGGCGGCGGGCGGTGGCGGTGGGGTCGAGGGGCAGGGGCCAGGCCTGTTCCGTGGCGGCTTCCGTGAGGGCCGGGTTCTCCGCGTCGTCCTCGGGGGGCGCGGCCCAGTGCTCGATCTCGCCGTGTCCGGCTTCGCAGTGTGCGCGCAGGGCCTCCAGGAAGGCGGACGGGCCGCGCGGGCGCTTCTGCTGGGGGCCCCACCAGTGGCCGGAGCCGAGGAGCAGGGAGCGGGGGCGGGTGAAGGTGACGTAGCCGAGGCGGAGTTCCTCGGTTTCCTGGTGGTGTTTCATCGCCTCCTTGAAGGATTTCAGGCCGCGGGCGCTCCATTCCTCGACGTCGGGGAGGGTTGCGGCGTCGCCGCGCAGGGCGTGCGGGAGGACCTTGGGGCGGCTGGTCCAGGACTCGCGGGCCTGTTCGCTGGGGAACTGCTTGGCGACCAGGCCGGGTACGGCGACGACGTCCCATTCCAGGCCCTTGGACTTGTGGGCGGTGAGCACCTTGACGGTGTTGTCGCCCCCGGGGAGGGAGCTGTCGAGGCCCTTCTCGTACTGGACGGCGGTGCGCAGAAAGCCGAGGAAGGCGAGGAGGGTGGCGTCGCCGTCGAGGGATTCGCCGCCCTGTTTGGCGGCGAATCCGGCCGCGATGTCGAGGAAGGTGCCGAGGGTTTCGCGGCGGCGGGCGGCGAGTGCGTGCGGCGACGCGGACAGTTCGACTTCCAGGCCGGTGGCGGCGAGCACCCGGTGGAGCACGTCCATGAGGGGGTCGCCGAGGGAGCGGCGCAGGTCGCGGAGTTCGGTGGCGAGGTAGGCGAAACGCACCCGCGCCTCGGCGGAAAACGGGAGGCCGTCGTCGGGTCCCTCGGCTTCCAGGAAGGTGTCGAGGGCGTCGGCGAGGGAGATGGTCTCGGCGGGATCGACGCCCTCGACGGCCTCGGCGAGGCGCTGTCCGGGGTCGTCGGAGGGGCCGCCGTGGTGGACGAGGGTACGGGCGCGGCGGCCGAGGAGGGCCAGGTCGCGGGGGCCGATCCGCCAGCGGGGGCCGATCAGCAGGCGTACCAGGGCGGCGTTTGCCGTGGGGTCCTGGAGCACTTCGCAGACGGCGACGAGGTCGGCGATCTCGGGCAGGTGCAGCAGCCCGGAGAGGCCGACGACCTCCACGGGAATGTCCCGGGCGACCAGTTCGCCCTGGATGCGGGCGAAGTCGCCGGCGGTGCGGCACAGCACGGCGATCTCGCCGGGCGGGGTGCCGGTGTGGACGAGGTGGGCGAGGGAGTCGGCGAGCCAGGTGAGTTCTTCGGCGTGGGTGGGCAGCAGGGCGCAGCGGACGATGCCGTCGCGCTCGGCGCCGGGGGCGGGGCGCAGGGCCTCGACGCCTTCGTGCCTCTGCCGGAGGGGGGCGGCGAGGCCGTTGGCGAGGTCGAGGAGGCGGCCGCCGCTGCGGCGGTTCTCGCTGAGGGCGTACCGGCGGGCGGGGGTGCCGTCCTGGAAGGGGAAGTGGGCGGGGAAGTCGTCGAGGTTGGCCACGGAGGCGCCGCGCCAGCCGTAGATGGCCTGGCAGGGGTCGCCGACGGCGGTGACGGCATGCCCGGTGCCGGCGCCGAACAGGCCGGAGAGCAGCAGGCGTTGGGCGACGGAGGTGTCCTGGTACTCGTCGAGCAGGACGACGCGGAATTCGTCGCGCAGGATGCGGCCGACGTCCGGGCGGGTGGTGGCGAGGGTCGCGGAGTGGGCGATCTGGTCACCGAAGTCGAGCAGGTCGCGCCGGCGCTTCTCGTCGCGGTAGGCGGTGACGAGGTCGAGGAGTTCCCGGCGGCCGCGGGCGGTTTCGGGGGCTTTGCGCAGATCGGCGTTGGTGAGTTTGACGCCGTCGAGGGTGGCGAGGAGGTCGCTGTCGTAGGCCTGGAGGGCGGCGGGGTCGACGAGGTGTTCGGCGAGCTCGGCGTCGAGGGCGAGGAGGTCCTCCACGAGGGAAGGCAGGGAGGTGGTGAGCGCCGGGTAGGGGCCGGGGGCGGCGCGCAGGGTGCGGGCGGCGAGCTGGAAGCGGGTGGCGTCGGCGAGGAGCCGGGCGCTGGGCTCCAGGCCGATGCGCAGGCCGTGGTCCTTGAGGAGCTGGCCGGCGAAGGCGTGGTAGGTGGAGATCCGGGGCTCACCCGGGGGCTGGTCGGCGTCGGTGCCGGCGGGCGGGAGGGCGTCGGGGTCGGTGATGCCGGCGGCGAGGAGCGCGGCCCGGACGCGTTCGGCCAGCTCACCGGCGGCCTTGTTGGTGAAGGTCAGCCCGAGGACCTGTTCGGGGGCGACCTGGCCGGTGCCGACCAGCCACACCACGCGGGCGGCCATGACCGTGGTCTTGCCGGAACCGGCTCCGGCCACGATGACCTGCGGGGCGGGCGGGGCGGTGATGCACTCCGTCTGCTCCGGGGTGAACGGGATGCCGAGCAGCTCCTTGAGCTGCTCGGGGTCGGTGAGGCGAGCTGACACAGCGAGAACGGTATCCGCCGCCACTGACAATCCGCTGCGCTTGGGTGGCCCTCCCACGTTTTCGGCTTTCCCGCCGTGGTGGTTGTTCTCCGTTGCGCCTGCGGCGGGCGGTGCCGCTGCGCGGGCTGTCGGGGTGCGGTGACGGACCTCCGGGGCCTGGTGTGTGGACTGCTTCGCTTTACGTCCACACACCAGGCCCCTCCGGCCCGTCCCCTCCCGTGGGTGGGTGGGAAGAAGGCCGGTGGGGGTTCCCTGGGTCCGGTAGCTTATAAACAACAGACGCGGCCGACCACG
>NZ_JBHYPE010000030.1:0-96970 GCF_042746015.1 Streptomyces sp. NPDC058773 | reverse complement strand
GGTGTACAGGGTGTCGACGTTCGGGGCCACCACGGTGTGGAACTCCGGGCCGGGAGTTCTGTCCGCCTTGGCGAACTGGTTCACCGGAGCCCGCAGGGTCGCCGGATCGGGCTTGCGGACGTTGGTGGACGCCTGCTCGGTGGCCCGCGCCAGGACCAGGGGGTAGCCGTAGACGTAGGCCTTGACCGCGTCGGCGGTGGTGGCGGGCGCGGGAGCGGGGTCTGCCGGGTTCGCCTGGGCCGCTGTCACCGGCGCGGCGGACAGGGCGAGCATGGCCACCCCCACACCGGCGGCGGCGCCCCAGCGGCGGAGTCGTCGCGTTGCGTTCATCAAGGGTCGTTCCTCACAGGGCTGTTGTCGGAGTTGACGGACGGATGCCGGTGGGGCCGGGCCGGCCGACACCGCGCGGCACGAAGGTCAGACCGTCATCGCCTCACTGTCGTCCCACCGGCGGGCCGGGACAATTGGTCCTGAGGCCACGTCAGGCGGCCTATCGTTGTGAGGTGTCACAACGCAGCGCGTCGCCATCCCAGGACCAGGAACCCGGCGAGGACATCCGTGAGCCGGTGGTCCGGATGGCCACCCGCCTCGAACCCCGGATAAATCAGCTGGCCAGGCTGGTCGTCGAGCGCCAGCGGGCCGAGGTCCCCGGCTTCGACCGCCTCCCCGGCGACATGCAGGATCTGGAGATCGCCTCGGCCGCCCGGCACACGATCCGCGGCTTCCTCCGCGGCGTGCAGGGCCTCGCGGACACCGGCGCCGAGGTGCTGCGGGAACGCGCCATCCAGCGTGCCTCGGAAGGTGTCCACCTGACCGGGCTGCTCAGGGCGTACCACGTCGCCGCCGAGGTGGTGACGGACGCGCTCTGCGCCGCCGCCCGGCCGGGAGAAGAGGCCGCGCTGCAGTGGCTCACCCGCCGGCTGTTCTCGACGGTCAACTCCCTGGTCGAGCAGGCCACCGAGGCATACCTGCTGGGGCTGGCCGACCAGCAGGCGGCGAAACGGGAACTGGCCGCGGCGCTGCTCCGCGGTGACGCGCCGCAGGAGGTGGCCGCCCGGTGCGGACTCCCACTCGAACCCGGCTACCTGGTGCTCAGCGTCCGCGCCCCGGTGCCCCAGGAACCGGTGGCCGCGAGACGGCTGCTCCACCAGGTCCTGGTCCGGCTCACGCCCGCCGCGGACGGCCGCGCGCTCAGCCTGCCGAACGAACAGGGCGGCCACATCCTGCTCCCCCTGAGCACGCCCCACGCCGACCTCGTCCGGGAACTGTCCACCGGCCTGTCCCGCCCGGTGACCGCGGGGGCCGCCCTTGCGGCCACACCGGCGGACGTCCCCGCCGCCGCCGAGCAGGCGCACCGGATCGCCGCCATCGCGCCCACCCCCGGCGTGCACCGGCTTCAGGACGTACTGCTCGACTACCATCTGACCGGCTCCAAGGACAGCGCCGCCGAACTGGACTCGCTTCTCACCCCCTTGGACGGCCACCTCGGCCTGGTCGAGGCCGTCGCCGCGTTCCTCGACTGCGACCTGGACCGACGCCGCACGGCCCAGGCGCTCAGCGTCCACCCCAACACCGTCGACAACCGCCTCGCCCGAGCCGCCCAACTGACCGGCCTGGACCCGCACACCACACGCGGCGTACAGCTCTTCGGCGCCGCCCTCACCGTCCGCCGACTCGCTGAGGGCCCGACAACCGGCTTTCTGCCCGGCTGATGGACGCGACGATCCCGCGACGTGGGGACCCACCCCGCATCGCGGATCGCCAGCAGGAACGCAGCAGTGCGGACGACCGGCGTCCGCAGGACGCACGCGACACGGAAGACATGGTCCAAGCCGAGCAAGTGGGACGCGACAGCGGGCCACGGCACCCACCGCACCCCCGAGTTCGGCGGAAAGTGCCTGGCATCGGAGCCACCGAGTAGCAGAAGCCGGCACCGTGCTCACAGCAGCCCTCACCGTCTGGGAGGGCTCAAGGCCCCCGTCCATGCCCGCGGCGGGCAGGTCACCCTCAACCTCCAAGATCACCTCACGGCCTACGCTTCAAGCACCCAGGTCCGACGCAAAGGCCCCCAGCGCTCAGCCGATTCCTCGGCGCCCGGCGCGAAAGGCAGCGGAATGGTTGTGCGGGGAGCGAAGCCGGGCGCTGCCCGGCGGCGACCGCTCCGCGTTCCTGCGCCGTCGTGCGCCGGGTCAGGCAACAGTCAAGTACGCACAGGTCCAAAGGTTTTTTCGGCGCGGAGTTCGAACACCGGCCCTGCGATTGCCGATTCAGTGGCGCGTATCGATCGATCCATTTCGATCACGGGCCGCACACCAATTCATACAATCCGATTTGGGGTTCTTCTGTTGCGTGGGGCTGATGGGCTGCAACTAGCTTCGGTGGCGCGCCGCACCTCCTGCTCCGGGTTTCCGATGAATCCGGGCGCAGCTGTGCATGAGCCGGACGGCCGGCTCGTGGCCGGGCTGGGGAGGAGTGGCGGAATCCGCATCGAAGGAGACGGCAATGAAGAAGGCTTACGAAGCGCCGACGCTCGTCCGACTGGGTTCGTTCCGGAAGAAGACCGGGCTCCTGAACAGCTCCGGAAACGACCGGCTGGTCCTGAGCAAGAACTGACGGTCGACGGCTCACTGATCCGAAGCCATGACTGAAACGCACCCAGGTGCGGGCACGGGCCCCGGCGACGCGCACTTCGCGGTCTTTCCCGACCGTGCGGACGCGGCCGCCGTGGCCCGCTGCTTCGCCCGCCCGGAAACCCGGACCCTGACGTATGCCTCCGGCCGTCCCTGGCTGGTGGGCCACTGGCACGACGAGGACATCGTGACCGCTCGCGCCGGCACGGACGCCCTCGCCCTCGTCGGCTGCCGTCCGGTCGACTGCGCCGAACTGGAGCGCCGGATCGGCCGGTTGAGGGATCTCTCCGAACTCGACGCCTGGGCACGCGGCCTGCCCGGCAGCTTCCATCTCGTGGCCGCACATGACGGGCAGCTCCGGATGCAGGGCACCGCGTCCGGTCTGCGACTGGTCTTCCACGCGCTCGTCGGCGGTGTGCGGGTGTCCGCAACCAGCGCCGATGTGCTCGCCGACGCGCTCGGCGCCGAACCGGACGAGGAGCAAGTCGCGGTCAGGCTGCTGTGGCCGGTCCCCCACCCGTTGCTCGAAGCACCGCTGTGGCGGGAGGTCACCCCCGTGTCCCCGCAGGACGCGCTGATCGTCGCGGCGGACGGCCGGTCCGTCCGGCACTCGCGCTGGTGGACGCCGCCGGAGCCGACCCGGTCGCTCGCCGACGGAGCCCCCCTCGTCCGGGCCGCGCTCGCCGAAGCCGTCGATGCCCGTACGCGGCAGGGCGGCGTGGTCAGTTGCGATCTGTCCGGCGGGCTGGACTCCACCTCCATCACGTTTCTGGCCGCTCGCTCGCCCGCCAAGGTGGTGGCCAGTACCTGGCCGGGGCGCGATCCCGCGGACACCGACCTGTACTGGGCCACGCAGGCCGCCGAGTGCCTCCCGCAGGTCGAGCACGTGGTGTGGAACGCCGACGATTCGCCCCTGGTCTACAACGATCTCCTCGGCATCGACGACCTGCTGGACGAGCCGACCATCGGCGTCATGGACCGCTCGCGGGTCCTGCACCACCTGCCGGGCCTGGCGCAGCGGGGCAGTCGGCTGCATCTGACCGGTATCGGCGGTGACCACGTGGCGTGGTGCTCCGAGGCGTATTACCACCGCCTGCTGCGCAGCCGCCCGTTGTTCGCCGTGCGGCAGCTTCGTGGGTTCCGGGCGCTGTGGCAGTGGCCGCTCGGCGGGATGGCCCGGGCGCTGGCCGACTCCCGGCCGTACGGGACATGGCTGGCGGACGCCGGCCGCGGCCTGCGCGGTCCGCTGCCCCCGTCCGTCAGCAGCGGTCTGGGCTGGGGCATGGCACCGCGGCTGTTCGACTGGGTCACCCCCGAGGCCGAACGGCTGGCCGGGCGGGCGCTTCGTACGGCGGCCGAGACCGCCGTACCGCTGCACCCGGACCGGGGCCTGCACACCGACCTGGAGCAGATCCGCTCCTGTACGCGCATCATCCGGCAGTGGGACCGGATGGCGGCCAGGGCCGGGGTGCCGATGGCGTCGCCGTTCTTCGACGACCGGGTGATCGAGGCATGCATGGCGGTCCGGCCGAGCGAGCGCGTGACGCCCTGGCGGTACAAGCCGCTTCTCACCACGGCCATGCGCGGCATCGTGCCGGAGTCCTGTCTGGGGCGTACCAACAAGGCCGCGGCGTCCATGGACGCGTCCAACGGGCTGCGCGAGCACCGCGGTGACCTGCTGGCGCTCTGGGAGGACTCACGGCTGGAACAGCTCGGTCTGGTGGACGGCGAGGCCCTGCGCCGGCTGGCCCAGCGGCCCGCCACCCCCGGCCTGCGCGACGCGATCCTCTATTCGACCATCGCCGGCGAAGTGTGGCTGCGCAGTCTCTCCCGCCCCACGCGGGACAGGACCCGCACCGCCCGCTAGACACTCCGCTGCACTCCCCGACACGGAAAGGTACGCAACATGGCATTGCGGTTCGGTGACAAGGTCTCCACGGCGGCGACCGACTACGGCACGGTCCTGCTGGACGAACGCAATGGACAGTACTGGGAGCTGAACCCCACCGCCGGCCTGATCGTCAGTACGCTGCTGGCGGGCGGCGACGAAACGGCGGCGGCCGACGCGCTCATCGCCGAGTTCGACATCGACCGCACGCGCGCCGAGCAGGACGTCACGTCCCTGGTCGAGGAGCTGCGCGCGTCGGGGCTGGCCGCATGACGACACCGAGCGCACTGGAGCGGCCCACCGGAGTCCCCTTCGCCCTGCGGCTGGCCGCCCGACTCGTCCTCCTCCCCGCCGTCGCGCTGTCCTTTCTGCCCCCGCACCGCATCCGCGCCGTCCTCGGTCTCGTACGGCGAGGAGCCGCACCGGCCTCCGCCGGCCAGGCCAAGGCTGCCCGGGACGCGATGTGCGCGGTCAGCCTGCGCTGCGCCGGGCCGCGCGGCTGCCTGCCCCGCTCCCTGGGGGCCGCGCTGCTGTGCCGGCTCAGCGGCAGCTGGCCGACCTGGTGCACCGGGGTGCGCGTCGTGCCTCCCTTCACGGCGCACGCCTGGATCGAGGTCGATGCCCGCCCGGTGGACGAAGGGGTGCCGGACGACTACTTCACCCGGCTCATCGCCGTGGCACCGGTCAGCAGGCTCCCCCGATGACCGCGGCCGCCGGGAAGACACCGGACCGTTCGACATGGGGTGCCGTCGCCACCATGTACCGGCTCACCACCGGGCACCGGGCCTCCGTCGTCGTCGCCACCGTGCTCACCCTGGCCGGCTCCGCCCTCGGGCTCGCCCAGCCGCTCGTCGCCAGGAACATCGTCGACGCCGGCGGACACGGACGGACCTTCTGGCCGCTGCTCGCGCTCCTGGCCACGCTGTTCGTCACCGAGGCGGCGACCGGCGCGGTGGGGCGCTTCGTCCTGGAACGCATGGGTGAAGGCGTCGTACGGGGACTGCGCCACGGCCTCATCGCGCGCCTGCTGCGGCTGGAAATGCACCAGTACCACCGGCACCGCACCGGCGACCTGATCTCCCGCGTGACCACCGACACCACCCTGCTCAGGGACGTCGTGTCCCAGGCGCTGGTCGACCTGGTGACCGGTGCCCTCGCCGCCGCCGGAGCGGTCGTCCTGATGGCGTGGATCGACCCGCTGCTGCTGCTTCTGGTCGCGCTGACCGTGGCCACCGCCGCCGTCGTCGTGGCCTCCCTGCTCAAAGGCATCCGGGCCGCCTCCGCACGCATGCAAGGCTCCGTCGGCGCCGTCGCCGCCGAACTGGAGCGCGCGCTCGGCGCCCTGCCGATGGTCCGGGTGCACCGCGCCGAGGACCGCGAGGCGACGCGCATCGGCAAGCGGGTCGACGCGGCGTACGACGCCGGCGTACGGACCGCGAAACTCGCCTCGGTGATGAGCCCCGCCGTCGAACTCGCCGTCCAGGGCTCCTTCCTGCTCGTTCTGGTCATCGGCGGGCTGCGGGTCAACGGACACGCCAACTCCCTCGGCGATCTGGTCGCCTTTCTGCTGTACGCCTCCTACCTGGTGCTGCCGTTGTCGTCGGTTTTCCGGGCGGTCGGGCTGATGCAGCGCGGCATGGGCGCGTACCAGCGGATCGCGCAGGCGCTGGCGCTGCCGGCGGAGCCCGGGGAGTCCGAGGAGTTCGATGAGCCTGCGGAGGCCGTTGAGCCCGTGGAGCCCGCGGAAACCGTTGGGCCCGCGGAGTCCCCGGAGCGGATCGCTACGGGTGGGTGCGTCGCCCGTGTGGCGCCCCAGAGGGTTGAGCGGATGCGGAGGGGCGAGGTTCCGGCCCTGGCCCTGCGCGACGTCCATTTCAGGTACGTCCCGGACCGGCCGGTGCTCAACGGTGTCTCGTTCACCGTCCCCCACCACGGGCAGGTCGCCCTCGTCGGGCGGTCGGGCGCGGGCAAGAGCACGATCTTCGCGCTGCTGGCGAGGTTCTACGAGCCGAGCTCCGGAACGTTGTTGTTCGACGGTCGCCCCGCAGCCGAGCTGAGCCGCGGAGCATGCCGGGCGCGCATCGCCGTCGTCGACCAGAACACCCATGTCGTCCACGGCACGCTCCGGGACAACCTCACCTATGCGGTACCCGGCGCCGGTGATGACGAGGTCCGGCGGGTCGTCGAACTCGCCCAGCTGGACGGGGTGGTCCGACGACTGCCCGGTGGCCTGTCCGGCGTACTCGGCGAACGCGGCAACACCCTGTCGGCCGGCGAACGGCAGCGGGTCGCCCTTGCGCGCGCCCTCCTGGCCCGGCCCGCACTTCTTCTCCTCGACGAACCGACCTCCCACCTCGATGCCATCAACGAGGCCGCACTCACCGCGCTCATGAAGGAAGCCGCCCAGGAGTGCGCCCTCCTGGTGATCGCGCACCGCCTCTCCACCGTGCGGCACGCCGACCGCATCATCGTGCTGGAGGAAGGCCGCACCGTCGCCTCCGGCTCCCACGAGGAGCTGTTGACCACCAGTCCCTCCTACCGCGCGCTCGCGGCCGGCCAAATGCTCCGGCCGGCCGGCCTCACGTCCGGAACGGAGGCGGCGACGGCCGCGCATGGACGGCCCCGAACGCCGTAGTAGAGCCTTCGGGTTCGCGGGCGGTGTGGAAGGCCCAGGGAGTTGGATGCATGAGTCCGTCCGGTGTCGGCGTACGCGCGAATGCGCTCAGCCGGGTACCCGGATATGCACGCGGGCCGAGGACCTCGGCTACCACGACAAGGCCGCCACACGACGCTGTGCCGATGCCGGAGAAACGTGAGGCCGAATCGCCCAGCCGGCCTTCAGGCGACTATGACCCGGCGCCCGCGCGCGTGGCCTGCTTGGCTGTCGATGTGCGCCGCCGCAGCCTCGGCGAGCGTGTACGACTTCTCGACCGGGATGTGGAGTTTTCCCCGCGAGATGAGGTCGGCGGCCACGGCGAGCGCTTCTGGCACGCTCCCGGCCACGCCAGAGAATCGGACACCGAACTCCGGTGCACGGAGATCGGCGATGGAGATCACCTTCCGCGGGTTCCCGGCCAGTTCGACGAGTTCGCGGATCACGCCCGAGCCGGCCAGATCGAGGGCCGCGTCGACATGGCCGAGCTGCCGCACCCGCTCGACCCAGCCCTCGCCATACGTCGTGGCGAGGGCACCCAGGCTGCGCAGATAGTCCTGGTTCGCGGCCCCAGCCGTGCCGATCACCGTGATGCCGCGGTCGCGGGCGATCTGCAGCACCGCCGAGCCGACTCCCCCGGACGCGCCGCTGACCAGCAACGTCTGCCCGGACTGCACACCGACCTCGCGGATGATGCGCAGCGCGGTCTCCACCACGGAGGGGTACCCGGCCGCCTCTTCGAACGTCAGCCCCTCAGGCATACGGGCCCAGGCCGACAGCACGGCGAACTCGGCATAGGTGCTGAAGCCTTCGCCGAACACGTGGTCACCGACCTCGACTTCTTCGACGCCCTCACCGACCTCGTCCACCACCCCGGCGGCATCCAGCCCGACTCCGGAGGGCAACTCGATCGGATGGGCCCCCAGCTTCTGGCCTTCACGGATTCTCCAGTCGACGGGGTTCACGCCCGCCGCCCGCACAGCGATGCGTAACTGGCCGGGGCCCGCGTGGGGCTCCTCGGCGTCCACGAGGTGCAGCACGCCCGGACCGCCGAACTCGGCGAAGCTCACTTTCTTCATGCGGGGAACGTAACACTAACGGTTAGCTTTTTGAAGTTGATGCAGGTTCGTATCTGATAGCGTCCGGGTATGACCGTGCCGCCCGGACGCCGTGAGCGCAAGAAGGCCGCGACCCGCCAGAAGATCGCCGACACCGCTCTCCGGCTCTTTTTGGAGCGCGGGTACGAGGCGGTGGGAATCCGTGACGTGGCCGCTGAGGCCGACGTGGCCGTCACCACGCTCTTCTCCCACTTCGCCTCGAAAGAGGCCCTGGTGTTCGAGCAGGACGATGACTTCGAGCAACGCCTCACGCAGGCGGTCACCGGCCGGGCGCCGCACGAGCCGCTCATCCCCGCGCTACGCCGCGAGATCCGCTCCCTGGTCCGGCATTGCACGGCGGACAGCGCCACCCCGATCTGGCGCATGATCGACGAATCTCCCGCCCTGCGGGAGTACGAGGAGTCGATGAGGCTGCGCCACGCGGAGTCGCTGGCCACGGCCATCGCCGCCGATCCCGGCCTGCCACAGAGCACAACAGCGGGCCGGACGATCGCGAGGTTCGTGATCGACGCCTACTCGCTGGCCCGCGAAGCGCCCCATCCGGACGCCGCGTTGGACGAGATCTTCCAAATGATCGAGGCAGCCTGGGCCGTCACCTGCCCCTCCAGAAACTCCACCGGCACGGCCGGACTGTAGCCAGGCCCCGCCCCGCCCGACGCTCACCCTTCCCGGAGGCCATGGGCGAGCCCCTAATATCACTTGGCGTCCTCCGACGGACGCTGACGCCGCTGTGTCGTGCCCGCCGCCCAATGCCGGCACGACAACTCCACTGCATGGCAATGGAGTCGAACATCGAGGAGAGGAACGTTCATGCGCGCCCGGAGCATCGCCACGGCCACCGCAACAGCATTGGCATTGGTGGCCGCTCGTGACCTTGTCCAGAAGAAGCACGCATTGCTCCGGAACTTCCCCGTGCTCGGGCACGCCCGGTACCTGTTGGAGACGATCGGGCCGGAGCTGCGGCAGTACATAGTGACCTCCAACGACGAGGAGCGCCCGTTCAGTCGTGACCAGCGCACCTGGATCTACGCGTCGGCGAAGGGGGAGAACAATTACTTCGGGTTCGGCACCGACAACGACGTCGAGCACACGCAGGGGCACGCCTACCTGAAGCAGCGCACGTTCGCCGGCCCCCTGCCCGACGTGCACGACCCGCAGGCCCCACTGCCGTCAGCCAAGGTGCTGGGCGGGCCGCGCGGGCGCGCCAAGGCGTTCCGGCCGGCGAGCGTGGTGAACATCTCGGCGATGAGCTTCGGGTCGCTCTCCGGCGCGGCGATCACCGCACTCAACAAGGGGGCGGCGCTGGCGGGCACCCTGCAGAACACGGGCGAGGGCGGTCTCTCGCCGTACCACCGCAACGGCGGCGATCTCGTCCTGCAGATCGGTACGTCCTACTTCGGCTGCCGCAACGAGGACGGCAGCTTCAACCTCGACAAGCTCAAGGACGTGGTCGCCGGCGCCCCGGTCAAGGCGATAGAGATCAAGCTCTCCCAGGGCGCCAAGCCCGGGCTGGGCGGCATGCTGCCGGGCTCGAAGGTGACACCGGAAATCGCCGGGATCCGCGGCATCCCGCTCGGCGAGGACTGCGCTTCCCCGTCGCGGCACACCGCGTTCGGCGACGTCGACTCGATGCTGGACTTCGTCGAACTGCTCGCCACCGAGACCGGCCTGCCGGTCGGGATCAAGAGCGCGGTGGGAGAGATGGAGTTCTGGCAGGAGCTGGCCGCGCTGATGGCGCATGGTGACCGTGGTGTCGACTTCGTGACCATCGACGGCGGCGAGGGCGGCACCGGGGCGGCGCCGCTCACCTTCTCCGACTCGGTGTCGCTGCCCTTCCGGATGGGCTTCTCCCGGGTCTACGGCGCCTTCGCCGAGCGGGGGCTGACCGACGACCTGACGTTCATCGCCTCCGGCAAGCTCGGCCTGCCCGAGAACGCCGCGGTCGCCTTCGCCCTGGGTGCCGACATGATCAACGTGGCCCGTGAGGCGATGCTGTCGATCGGCTGCATCCAGGCGCAGAAGTGCCACACCGACAAGTGCCCCACCGGCATCGCCACCCAGAGCCCGTGGCTGGCCCGCGGCCTCGACCCGGCCTCGAAGGCCACCCGGGCCGCCGTCTACCTGCGCACCCTCCGCAAGGAGCTGATCAAGGTCTCGGCGGCCGTCGGTGTCGCCCACCCGGCGCTCATCACGGCCACGGACATCGAGATCATGAACGGCGACTACGAGGCCCGCACCCTGGCCGGCGTCTACGGCTACAAGGACGGCTGGGGCGAGCTCGGCCCGCACCTCGCCGAGGAGATCACCGCCCTGCTCACCACCGAGCGGTCCGCCGACCGGAAACCGACCGCCTGAGATGCCGGTCACGGCAGGCGCCGCGCTCGCCGCTCCCCTGCCCGGAGCGCGCGTGTGGCGCCGGTGATGGCACCCTTGTCTTCCCTGCTCCACGAACAGCCCCTGCCTAGGTGATCACAACATGAGCGAAAAAGTAAGATTCCCGAGCGTCGTCGGCCCCGAGCTGGCCGGAGCGATCGACCTGCCGGACGGCGAGATCCGCGGCTGGGGGATCTTCGTGCACGGATTCACCCTCGGCAAGGGCTCGCCGGCCGCCTCGCGGGTCAGCAAGCAGCTGGCACGCGAGGGGATCGGCATGCTGCGCTTCGACAACCTCGGGATCGGCGACTCCGACGGCGACTGGGGGGACGGTTCCTTCACCGTCAAGGTCCAGGACACGATCCGTGCCGCAGCCATGATGGCGGAGCGAGGGACTCCGGCAGACCTGCTGGTGGGGCACTCATGGGGAGGCGCCGCCGTCCTCGCCGCGGCAGCCGAGGCAACCGGCGTCCGCGCGGTCGCCACGATCGGGGCGCCGGTCGATCCCAGCCACGTCGAGCGACAGTACGACGCGGTCGTGGATCGCGTGCTCAGTGATGGGTCGCACGAGTGGTTCGTCGGCGGGAAGACCCTGGTCCTCAAGCGCGCCTTCGTCGAAGACGTCCGCCGTGCTCACCTGCGGGATCGAATAGGCGAGCTGGACCTGCCGCTACTCGTCCTGCATTCACCCACCGACAACACCGTCCACATCGACAACGCCGGTGAGATCTTCCGCGAGGCACGGCACCCACGAAGCTTCGTCTCACTCGAAGGAGCAGACCATCTCCTGACCGCCCGAGGGCAAGCGCAGCGAGCCGCCCACATCATCAGCGCCTGGGCCGACCAGTACATCCACGGGGCACGGCCCGCAGGAGGGACATCTCAGGTGGTTGAGCGCTCGCTCGGATAGGTGAGGGGTCAGGGGCGCGGGGGGGGCTTCCCAGCGGTGAGGGTCCAGGCGCGTGCGCGAGCCTCGGCCGCTTGGCAACCTCCCGCGGTGTGAACCGTTCGGTGTCAAACCGCTCCGGCTCGGGCCAGTACGCAGGGTTCAGGTGCACCGCCCGGAACGGATAGAACACCGTCGTCCCGGCCGGGCTCCGACCGGCCTCGACGAGCGCCCCGATCAGGTCGCTGCGGCCGGTGCGGCCGCCCGAGCGGTGCGCCGCCAGATCATTCGGAGCGACGGCGCGGTCAACTCCCGTTAAAGCTCGACAGGTTGACCGACGGCCTGTCCCGCCCAGCGGTCCGCGCGCTCCCGCACCGGCCTCAGCGGGCATTTCGCGGATCTCGGAGGGGCGTTGCGCGAATCCCCTGGCAGGTCGAGGAACGGTGCGGTGTCTCCCTTATGGTGACGCTGACTCAGTACTGATGGCGAGGAGCAACCACCATGGCGGTCTCGATCGGATTGCATGTCAGTCCGGAATTTCCCGCGATGCTCGACCGGATTGACGTACTCGGCACGATGCTTGACGCGGACGCGGACGCGGCCGAGGAACTCGGCAGACTCACCGAGGACGTCGCGGGGGCGTTGTTGGGTGCTGGGGTCGTGCGGGCCGCACTGCCGCGGAGTCTTGACGGCTACGAGTTCTCCCCACGCCAATTGACAGAGACAGTCGAGCGGGTCAGCTACCACGATGCCGCGGCCGGTTGGACGATGATGGCGCTGCAGTTGATGACCGGCACCACTGCGGCCTATCTCGATGCCGTTGCGGCGGCCGACTTGTTCCCGGATGTCGCGGGTGGGGACCACGCATTGCTGGCCGGGCACGGCACCCGCCCCGGCCGGGCCGTCCCGGTGGAGGGTGGCTATCTGGTGAGCGGCAGTTGGCAGTTCGCCTCCGGCATGGCGCACGCCACCCATATCCACAGTGCGATCCAGGTCGAGGGAACCGGGGAGCTGCGGGTGCTGGCGATGCCGAAGTCGCAGGTGGAACTCGTCGACAACTGGGATGTGCTCGGGCTGCGTGCGACGCACAGCATTGATTACCACTGCGCCGATGAGCTCGTCCCGGCGACGTACACGTATCTCGCCACGACGACGAACCCCGTCAACGGCGGCGCGATCTACCGCCTCGGGTTGGTCAACATGTCCGCAATCGGACACACCGGTTGGGCGTTCGGTGTGGGGCGGCGCCTGCTCGATGAACTGAAGTTGGCCGCCGCGGCCAAATCCGGCACACGCAACGCCGCCGTCGACACCGCGCAGTTCCATGCGGAGTACGCGGCCGCCGAAGCCAAGTTTCGTTCGGCACGGGCGTGGGCGATGGAAGTATGGCGGGGGATCGAAGTCTCCCTGGATGCAGGCGAGTTGACGAGTACCGAGCAGGACACTCTGCTCCGGCTGGCGCTCAACCACGCGACGTGGACCGTGCAGGAGGTGGGTCAGACGGTGCACCGATGGGCGGGGACGGCAGCGGTCCGGCGCGGGCCGATCGACAGGTTTCTGCGTGATCTCGGCACAGGTACCCAGCACATCACCTCCAGCCCCACGGTCCTGCAGAACTGCGGGAAGTGGCTCAGCGGCGCGCAACCCCGAGCACACTGGGAATTTCTCGACTTGACGCCGTGACCACCAGGCCGGCGAGTGCGCCGGAACAAAAGGAGTTCACTGCGCCGGTGGTACCTCACCAGGCGGACGAGGTCTTTGGCGGACATGTCGGCGGGCACAGGCCGGATTTCTCCTATGACCGCAACGTCTCCGAAGGCGACTCCCCGAACTGCCGGCGGTACGCGAGTGAGAAACGGCCCGGGTGCAGGAAGCCCCAGCGGGAGGCGACGGCGGTCACGGTCGCGGCACCCGGATCGGAGGCCAGGAGTTCCGTGCGTACCCGGTCCAGGCGGACCTCGCGCAGGTACGCGAGCGGTGTGGTGTCGAGGTGCCGGCGGAAGCCCTCCTGAAGGGCCCGTACGCCGACGCCCACGCACTCCGCGATCTCCGCGACCGTGAGCGGTTCGGCGGCGTGCCCCTCGATGACCTCCATGGCGCGGCGCACCGCGGGCGGTGCGACGCGCGGCTGCTCGCCGAGCAGCGCCGAGGTGTAGTTGTTCGGCTGGGCCATCAACAGCTGGGTCATGAGGAGTGATTCCAGCTGCTTTGTCACGAGGGGCTGGCTTGTCATCCCGCCAGGCCCCTCCGCCTCCCGGCGCATGAGGTCGACGATGTTGAGCCAGGACCGGGAGCCCGGTGTGGTGAGGTTCATGCCGAGCGAGAAGAAGATCGGGCGGCGCACGGCGCGGCCGAGCAGACTGCCCAGGTGCGATTCCAGCGACGACCGGTCGAACCACACGATCAGCTGCGGATTGCCGTCACCCCAGCGCATGTCCAGCTTTCCGGTCGGAGAAGGGACAGAAGCGAGTTCCGGGGAGGAAATGATCTCCTCGCGGCCGCAGGTGATTTCGGCGTAACCGGCAAGCGGGATCTGGACGAGGAAAAAGCTCTCCAGATCGCCCGGTGTGATCCGGACTTCCGTTCCGTAATCGAGGTAATAGAGACCTGTCCGGTCGAAGGGTGCGCCGTGCAGCCGGGCGTCGAGCGTCGCCGAGCGCCGCATGATGCGCAGCTCATGCGGACAGAAGGCGCGGCCGACCTCGGCCCGCGCCTCCCAAATGTCCGCTGTATGAAACCGCTGGTGATTTGCGAGGGGGAACTCTTCAGCGGGCACGTAAACCTCCACCGCCGAGATGCGCGATCGGGACAGCAACCCGCGTGATCCGGATAGCGGAGGTGATCTTGCCATACCAGGATTGCTCCCTGACCGCCGCGGCCCCGAGAGAATCCTGGGAATCAACAATGCAGGGAGTGCCGGGCCGGGCTGCGCTCGTCGGAGGCGGAGTCACGTCCAGCGGACAGCCCGTCGCCTGCGCACCGCGCTTATTACGTGCGACCGACGCGGTGACGGCCACCGAAGCCGTACTCCCGCACGTCGCGGCACCCTTGCCTCCGCTTCCCCGGCTCGCCGATTCGGCCGGGCCTCTCCAGCCGGCCGGGTGACCCGGGGCCCCTCCCCCGGTCCTACGGGTGCCCCGGCCTCCCGCGGCTGCCCGCCGGCCCCCCTCCGGCGGGCAGCCGCATTCACACCACCGCCGCCCACCCGTCGCCCCCGCCCCGTGCCGAAACGCTGCACAACGCGCGGCACTGCACGGCGCTGCTCAAAAACCGCACACCCCAACCCCCGGAGCACCCCCTCATGCGCAAGATCACCATCGTCGGAGCCGGCCAGGCCGGGCTCCAGCTCGGCATCGGCCTGATCGACCACGGTTTTGACGTCACCATCGTGTCCAACCGCACCGGAGACCAGATCCGCGAGGGCCGGGTCATGTCCAGCCAGGCCATGTTCGGCACCGCGCTGGCCCACGAGCGCAACCTCGGCCTCGACTTCTGGGGCGACGCCTGCCCGCCGATTGCCGGTCTCGGCGTGAGCATCGCCGACGGCCGGGGCGGCCGGGCACTCTCCTTCGACGCCCGCCTCGAGGCCACCGCCCGCTCCATCGACCAGCGCGTCAAAATGCCGCTCTGGATGGGCGAGTTCGCGCGCCGCGGCGGCCGTCTGGGCCTCTGCGAGGCCGGCATCGAGGAGCTGGAGCGCTACGCCGCCGAGTCCGACCTGGTGATCGTCGCGGCCGGCAAGGGCGAGATCGCGGGGCTGTTCGAGCGGGACGCCAGGCGTTCCCCGTACGACGCTCCTCAGCGTGCGCTGGCCCTGGCGTACGTCACCGGCATGGCGCCGCTGCCCGATCGCCCCGGCGTCAGCTTCAACGTCATCCCCGGTGTGGGTGAGTACTTCACCATGCCCGGCCTCACCACCACCGGCCCCTGCGACATCATGTTCTTCGAGGGCATCCCGGGTGGCCCGCTCGACTGCTTCGACGGGCTCACCCCCCACCAGCAGCTGGCGCAGTTCCAGGAGCTGCTGCGGACGTACGTTCCGTGGGAGGCCGAGCGCTGCACCGATGTCACGCTCACCGACGGGAACGGCACCCTCGCGGGCCGCTTCGCGCCCACCGTCCGCAAGCCCGTCGCCACGCTGCCCTCCGGCGCGCAGGTGCTCGGCCTCGCCGACGTCGTCGTCCTCAACGACCCGGTCACGGGCCAGGGGTCCAACAACGCCTCGAAGTGCGCGGCCTCCTACCTCGCCACCATCCTGGACCACGGTGAGCGCCCGTACGACACCGCGTTCATGGAGCTGGCCTTCGGCCGCTTCTGGGACCCCGCGCAGTACGCCACGACCTGGACCAACGCAATGCTCGGCGCCCCGCCGCAGCACGTCCTGGAGCTCTTCGGCGCGGCGAGCGCCAACTCCCGTATCGCCGCACGCTTCGTCAACGGTTTCGATGACCCGCGCGACTTGTTCCACTGGTTCATGGACCCGGTCGCCGCGAAGAACTATCTGACCGAGGTCGGGGCCTGAGGGGGCCGTCGAGAGCGGACCCACAACAACTGACGTCACGTCAGTGATGGATACGTCACGAGAGCAGGACAGCAGGACATGAGAAGGATCGCGGTGGTCGGAGCCGGGCAGGCGGGTGCCCAACTCGCCCTGGGACTACAGGCGCACGGCTATGACGTCACCTTGGTCACCGACCGTGGCCCCGACGAGATACGTCGCGGCCCGGTCATGTCCAGCCAGTGCATGTTCGACACCGCGCTCCAGAGCGAGCGCGAACTCGGCCTGCACAGCTGGGAGGGCCAGGCACCGGACATCTCCGGCATCGCGTTCTCTCTCATCGGTCCGCACGGTACTCCGGACGTCTCCTGGCGCGCGCCGCTGGAAGGCCCTGCCCACTCCGTCGACCAGAGGGTCAAGTGTGCCGCCTGGATCGAGAAGTTCGCGGACGGCGGCCGCGGCGAGATCGTGCTGCACGAGGCGGGCGTCAACGACCTCGAATGGTACGCCCGTACGCACGATCTCGTCGTGGTCTCCACGGGCAAGGGCGAGCTGAGCCAACTCTTCCCGCGCAACTCCGAACTCTCCCCGTACGACCGGCCGCGCCGTGCGCTGGCTCTGACGTATGTCACGGGAACGGCACCGCGGGAGGGGGAGGACGCCCTCCACTACCGCTTGGTCCCCGGCGTCGGCGAATTCTTCTCCTTCCCGGCCCTCACCACCACCGGCCCCTGCGACATCTTGGTCTTCGAAGGCGTCCCCGGCGGCCCGATGGACTGCTGGGACGACATCCGCACGCCTGAAGGCCACCTCACCCGCTCACGGGAGGTCCTCCGCCGGTTCTTCCCCGACGCATACGAGCGCTACCGGCACGCCCGGCTCACCGACAGCGGCGGCGTGCTGCGCGGCAGGCTCACGCCGGCCGTCCGGCACCCCGTCGCCCGCCTGGCCTCCGGCCGGCACGTCCTCGGCATGGCCGACGCCGTCGTTCTCAACGATCCGATCGCCGGCCAGGGGCCGAACAACGCGGCCCAGGCCGCGACCCACTACCTCGACAGCATCCTCCGCCACGGCAGCGCCGAATTCACCTCGCAGTGGATGCAGCGCACCTTCGACAACTTCTGGCGCGGCTGGGCTCAATGGGCCGTCGGCTGGACCAACTCCCTCCTGACCGACCTGAGCCCCCACCACCGAGACCTTCTGACAGCAGGTGCCGAAATCCCCTCTGTCGCCGCCGCCCTCGCCGCCGGATTCGACGACCCGCGCACCCTCTACCGCTGGTGGTTCGAGCAGGCCGAGGCACACCGCTTCCTCGCCGAGAAGCGCGCCCAGCACGCCGCTCGTTTCGACGGCCGCGACCTTCGCCGCGCGCTGGGGCAGTACGCCACCGGCGTGACCGTGGTGACGGCCCGCGCCCCCGACGGCCGCAACGTCGGCATGACCGCGAACTCCTTCACCTCCGTCTCGTTGAACCCGCCCCTCGTCCTGTGGTGCCCCGGAAAAAACAGCCCGAGCCTCCCGGACTTCACCGACGCCTCGCACTTCGCCGTCCACGTACTGGCCGCCGACCAGCACCACCTCTCCCGCCAGTTCGCCACCCCGGCCGACGACAAATTCCGCGGCACCCCCACCACTCCAGGCATCGCCGGCACCCCCCTCCTGGACGGCGCGGTCGCCCGCTTCCAGTGCCGCACCGTCCAACGCCTCGACGCCGGTGACCACGTCATCTTCCTCGGCGAGGTCGAAGAGTACGAGGCCGACGGCGGTACCCCTCTGGTGTTCCACTCGGGGTACTACCAGGTGGCGACGAAGCATCCAGATATGTGAACTTGAATGGCCTATCGGCCTGGCACCATCCGGCTCACGCGGGGACGCCGGGGCTGAGCCGCACACAGGTGGAGGCCGACGGGCTGTTCACTTCCCAGCGGTGGGGGCGGCCCCGACCCGCCGCGTCCGCCGGGCCACCGAGCCCGGCAAGGAGGCGCAGGCGGCGGACAGCCGGACATTGGCGGAGCCGGTCCGCGAGCTGCTGCCACCGGACCGGCTCCAGCCCTGACGTCGGCTCAGCTCCGGGTGAGCATCCTGCGTACGCCGTAGGCGGCGGCGCCGAGCGCGAGCACCATGGCGCCCCACAGCACCGCGGCCGCGGGGAGGGCGAAGGCCAGGACGAGGCAGCCGATCGTGCCGAGGACGGGCACGAATCGCGGTGGGCGCCCCTCGCCGGGGGTGAGTGTCCAGGCGGAGACGTTGGCGACCGCGTAGTAGGCGAGCACGCCGAAGGAGGAGAAACCGATCGCGCCGCGCACGTCCACGACGGCCGCCAGCACGGCGACGACGGCGCCGACGGCGAGTTCGGCGCGGTGCGGCACGGCGAAACGCGGGTGGACGGCGGCCAGGGAAGGGGGCAGGTGCCGGTCGCGGGCCATGGCGAGGGTGGTGCGCGAGACGCCGAGAATCAGCGCGAGCAGCGAGCCCAGCGCCGCCACCGCCGCTCCGGTGCGTACCAGCGGGGCCAGGCCGGGCACGCCGGCCGCTCGGACCGCGTCGGCCAGCGGCGCCGACGTGCGGGCCAGGTCGTCGGGGCCGAGCACGGCGAGGACGGCGAGGGCGACGACGGCGTAGACGACCAGGGTGATGGCGAGCGCGGCGGAGATGGCGCGGGGGATGGTGCGCTGCGGGGCGCGGACCTCCTCGCCGAGGGTGGCGATGCGCGCGTAGCCGGCGAAGGCGAAGAACAGCAGCCCCGCCGCCTGTAGGACGCCTTGGAAGCCGGCGTCCGCGCCGACGGCCCAGTGGCCGGTGTCGACGGCCGGGCCGGTGAGGCAGGCGGTGACCACCGCGGCGAGCACCGCCAGGACCACGACGACGATCGCCCGGGTCAGCCAGGCGGCCTTCTGCACACCGACGTAGTTCACCGCGGTCAGCGCGACCACCGCCGCGACCGCCACGGCGTGCGCCTGTGCGGGCCACACATAGGAGCCGACCGTCAGCGCCATTGCCGCGCATGAGGCGGTCTTGCCGACCACGAAGCCCCATCCGGCCAGGTAGCCCCAGAACTCGCCGAGGCGCTCGCGGCCGTAGACGTAGGTACCGCCGGACTGCGGATAGCGGGCCGCCAGCCGGGCGGAGGAGGTGGCGTTGCAGTACGCGACCACGGCCGCCAGCGCCAGCCCGATCAGGAGCCCGGAGCCCGCCGCGGACGCGGCCGGGGCGAGCGCGGCGAAGACGCCCGCGCCGATCATCGAGCCGAGCCCGATCACCACGGCGTCGAACAGCCCCAGGTGCCGCTTCAGTCCCCCCGGCCCGGCCGGTGGTGCCGACGTGTTCATGCCCTGCGCCTCTCCATGTCGAGCTCCGATACCGGCGCACGATATCTGCGCGCGGCATCGGCCAGGTGAACTCGTCCGGCCTCGGGCGGACACCCGCCATCGGCAGTGCGCGGTGACGGCGCCGCCGTGCCGAGCCGCCTCGCGAGCGCTCGACACCAGATCCAGGCCTGTCGGCCGCGGATGTCGCCTCGTCAGCTCGTGCCTGGCAGAGCGTTCTCCAGGAGGACTTCCGCTGCTGCCCGCGCGTGCCGTCCGTAGTCCGCATCACTCAGCACCATGGCGCGGCTGGCGGCCCCGTCCGCGAGGGTGACGAGTTGTTCGGCCAGTGTGGCGGGCTCGCGGCAGCCCAGCTCCGTCACCAGTGCGGTTACCAGCCGCACCATCAGCAGTTTCTGTTCGCGGGCGTAGGAGTGGACCGCGCTCTGCGGGTCGGGGAACTCCGCGGCGGCGTCGATGAACGGGCATCCGCGTACGGGAGCCGCGTCCGTCGCAGGCGGGACGAACAGTGCGAGGATCCGTTCTCGCGCCGGGATGTCCTCGCGAGTCAGCGCGCTCTCCAGGGTGTGACCCGTCGAGGCGAGGTCTTGAAGATGGGCGATGACCAGGTCGCTCTTGGTCCGGAAGTGCGCGTAGAGGGTGCGCTTGGACACCGGTGCCTGCTCCGCGACCTGTTCCATGCCGGTCGCGTTGATCCCTTGGGTCGCGAACAGCCGGGCAGCGGCGGCCAGGATGCGCTCGCGCCCCCCGCGCCCCTGCCGTCGAGACGCCGTCGTCACCGTACTCATGAGGGAAGTATACGTTCCCGTTTACTTCAGAGGGGATGGGTGGCTACAGTGGGCCCGCAGGTAAACGAATGCGTTTACCTAAGCATTCCTTGAAGGGAGTTCCATGAGCGGGTTGCCTTCCACCGAACTGAGTGGCCACGCGGAGAAACTGATACGCGGTCGCCACGCGACACGCGCGTTCCTGCCCGAAGCCGTGCCCGCGGAGACCATGCGCGCGATCTTCTCCCTTGCCGGCACCGCGCCGTCCAACTCCAACGCGCAACCGTGGCGGGTCGAGGTGGTCAGTGGCGCCAGGCGCGCACACCTGGCGGACGCCTTGCAGGCGGCCCACGCCGCACAACGTGCCTCGGCCGACTTCCCGTACTCCGAGGACATGTACGCCCGCGTCCACCAGGAGCGGCGGGCGGCGTTCGGCGCCGGTCTGTACGGAGCGCTGGGCATCGACCCTGACGACCACGGGGCACGCGCGGCCTACGATGCGGAGAGCCTGCGCTTCTACGGGGCACCCCATGCCGCGTTCCTGTTCGTCACCGGCGACGGCGGGGCGCGACTGGCCGCCGACGTCGGCGCCTACATGCAGACGCTGCTCCTGGCCATGGCCGCATACGGCGTGGACAGTTGCCCGCAGGGCCTGCTCAGCTTCTATGCCGACACCGTCCGGAACGAACTCGGCGTCACCGAAGGAAAGTTGCTCGTGGGCATCTCTTTCGGCTACGCCGACGAGAGCGCACCGGTGAACCGGGTCAGGACCGAGCGGGCCGCCCTCGGCGCAACCACCGCCTTCCACCTCTGACCGACTCGCTCTGGATCATCCGGCTGACCAGATGTGGATGCCTGCGGGGCGTGGAGTCCGGGGAACGGTGCGACGGGCGGGGTGAGGGGGCCGGCAGTCACGGTGCGGCTGTCCCGCTATCTGCTGGCCCGCATGTCAAGGTGTTCGACGTGAACAAGCGGCGACCGGTCCACTGGAGCATCCGCGGCCCGGCTGCCGCCAGAGACAACGACCAGGCAAGCCACCCCGCCTTCAGGTACAGGACGGCGGAGACCGACACCCGCGTCCGCCACCTGCTGCCCGCCCCTGCCCGCGCCACGAACCGGGAGATCCAACCGTGACAACACCCGACGAGCTCGCCAGCGTCCGCTACATCGTCGACGACGTGGCCGCCGCGGTCGACTTCTACACCACCCACCTCGGCTTCACGCTGCACACCAACCCCGCGCCTGCCTTCGCCGACGTGGTCCGCGGCCCGTTGCGGCTGCTGCTGTCCGGGCCGGCAAGCTCCGGCGCCAGGGCCACGCCCGATGACGCCGACGCGCCCGGCCGCAACCGCATCCACCTCGTTGTCGACGACCTCGACAACGAGATCGGCCAACTGCGCACCGCCGGGCTCTCCTTCCGCAGCGACGTCATCGCGGGCCCTGGTGGACGCCAGATCCTGCTCACCGACCCGGCCGGCAACCTCATCGAACTGTTCGAACCTGCCCCGCGCTGAGCAGTTTCCGAGAGCCGCCAGCAGCTCAGCTCACATCAAGATCAACGGAAGCACTGCCGCCTTCTCCGTGTCACTACGGAGACCCGGTCAAGGACGGCTCACGAGACCTGGCGCGGCAAGACCGGCTGCGCTTGCCACTGCTGCCCCGCCCCGGGACCGGCCAGGAGGGCGAGACCGACATGTTCGCCGCGGTACGCGAGGACGGCGGGTTCACGCCCGACTGTCGAGTGGCCCGCCACCGGCCTGAGAAACATCCATCGCCTGGGCCGCGCATATCAGTGTCTGCGCACCGACTTCTCCGGGGAGCCTCCATGCACACCTCTGTTAAGTGCCGTCGCACCCGGTCACGCGTGACTCTGGCAGCGACGGTCACCGCAACTGGCCTGCTGCTGGCTGCCTGCGGCGGCGATGGCGCACCGCCCGGACGACCCACGGAAAGCGGAAAGATCACTCTGACCGAAATAGACTATTACAGTTCCGCCCCCGGGCGGAGTGCCATGGCCAAGCAGCTCACCCGGTGCGGCAAGCCGGCGGGGGTTGCCATCAACCGGCAGATTGTGCCGGACCTGCGCACAAAAGTGCTGCAGTTGGCGAACAGCCGGGCACTGCCGGACCTCATTCTCCTGGACAATCCTGATCTGCAGCAGCTCGCCGCCACCGGAGCGCTCGCCGACCTCGGCAAGGCCGGTGTGAAGACCGACGGACTGTATCCGAACATCGTCGCCGCAGGTAAATACCGGGGTAAGCAGTACGGTGTGGCGCCCGGTGTGAACCAACTGGCGCTCTACTACAACACGTCGATGCTTGAGAAGGCGGGCGTCAAGCCGCCTGCCACATGGGATGAGTTGCGCATCGCGGCCAAGAAACTGACTCAGGGCGACAAGGTGCACGGAATCGGCTTTGCCGTGCCGGCCACCGAAGAAGGCAGTTTCCAGTTCGAGTCCTTCTTCTTCAGCGCCGGCGCTTCCCTGAAGAAGCTCGATTCACCGGAGGCTGTGTCGGCGCTGACGCTCCTGAAGGACCTGGTCTCCTCCGGTTCGGCACCCAAGGACGTGCTCAGCTGGAATCAGATGAATGTCGGGGAGCAATTCGCAAACGGTTCGCTGGCTATGATGATCAACGGTCCCTGGGAGCTGCCCCTGCTACGAAAGGCAGGCATGAAGGATTTCGGTATCGCGCCGGTGCCCGCCCCGGCCGGGGGAACCTCTTCCGGTGCGCTCGGCGGCGAGGTGTGGGCGGCCAGAAACAGTGGGGGCAAGTCCCGCAAGGCAGCCGAGGTCATCAAATGCCTGGTGTCGAAGGGAAACAGTCTGAAGTGGGCCAAGCTCACCAATTACGTGCCGTCCGACCCGAAAGTGGCCGCGAAATTCAGTGCCGCTGTGCCCACGATGAAGACATTCGTGGAGACCATCGGAAGCGCCAAGAGCCGCACGGCGGAAGTCGGGCCGGACTATCCGAAGTACTCGCAGGCGCTGTGGACCGCGGTGCAGGCAGCACTGTCAGGGAGCAAGTCGCCCCGCACGGCGCTGACTGACGCACAGAAGCAGGCGACGCAATGAGCACCGAGCCGCTCCCCCATGGGTGGTACACGGCCGCCTTCCCGGAGAGGTAGCCGTGGTTCCGGCACTGCCCAAGCACTCGGCGTCAGTCGTCGGCTGCAAAAGGCTGCCGCCGGACCGTTCCGTGGCGCGGGCGGCTCGCAGACGGCTCGGGATCGGGTTCATCGTGCCGGTCGTCCTCTTCGTCGCGGTGTTCCACCTCTATCCGCTGGCCCGCAATGTGGTGCTGTCCTTCCAGGACTACGACATCAATTCCCTTTACAGCGGCAACGCCCCGTTCATCGGCCTCGGCAACTACCGCCGGCTGCTGAGCACCCCCGCCTTTGCCACTGCCGCCGTCAACACCGTGGTTTTCGTTGCGGGCTCGCTCTTCTTCCAGTTCACGATCGGCCTGGGGCTCGCGGAGTTCTTTCGCCGCTCGTTCCCGCTCAGTCCGCTGTTGCGGTCGCTCGTGCTGATCCCCTGGCTGTTGCCCCTGGTCGTCTCCGGCACGTTGTTCCGATGGCTGCTCGACACCAGCAACGGCGTCGTCAACCAGATCCTGCTCACCCTCCATCTGGTCCAGGGCCCGGTGCCGTGGCTCAACACCCCCGACACCGCGATGGCTGCGGTGCTGATCTGCAACATCTGGATCGGTGTGCCGTTCAACATGGTGATCCTCCACAGCGGGCTGCAGGCCATCCCGACGGAACTGTATGAAGCGGCTTCCCTGGACGGCGCCGGCCACTGGCAGCAGTTCCGCTATGTCACGCTGCCCCAGATCAGACCCGTGATCGGCATCGTCGTGACGCTCGGCCTGATCTACACGCTCAAGGTCTTCGACGTGATCTGGGTGATGACCAAGGGCGGACCGGCGAACGCCACCCACACCATCACCACCTACGCCTACCAGCTGTCCTTCGGCGGGCTGTCGGAGTTCGGTCTCGGAGCGGCCGCGGGCAATCTGCTCATCATCGTGGCCGCCGTCTTCGCCCTGCTGTACCTGCGCGCGCTGCGCGCTGATCCCGGAGCCCGCGCATGACCGCCGCCCGCGCCGCGCGGAGCCGGCCCGCCACGGTCCGCGGCGGACGGAGCCGGGCGGCCGTATCCACCTGGGCGAAATCCGCGTTCGGTGTCGTCGTCGTCGCCCTCATGCTGTTCCCGCTGTACTGGATGGTGAACGCGTCCTTCCAGACCAATCAGCAGTTGGCCCGGCCGGCACCGCACTGGCTTCCCCTCGGCGGCACACTCAACGGCTACCGGGACGCGCTGTCCCAGCAAGGCGGCCATCTCCTGGCATCCTTGATCATCGCCTCGGGCGCCACGGTCCTGACGCTGGCCCTGGCCGCGCCGGCGGCCTACGCGCTGGCGCAGCTGCGCTCCCCGGGCGGCAGAACGCTACTGAGCGTGCTGCTGGTCGTCCAGCTCGTGCCCGGCATCGTCATGGCCAACGCGCTGTACCAGATCTTCGCCTCCGTCCAGATCCTCAACTCGGCCCTGGCGTTGATCCTGGCCGACGCCACGCTCGCCGTCCCCTTTGCCGTGCTGATCCTGCGGGCCTTTATGACCGCCATCCCCCGGTCCCTGCTGGAGGCAGCGGCGTTGGACGGCGCAGGCGCGGTACGCACCTTCTGGCAGATCGTGCTTCCCATATCCCGTAACGCGCTGATCACCGCAGGCCTTTTCGCGTTCCTCTTCGCATGGGGCGACTTCCTGTTCGCCGCCACGCTCAACCTCAACACCACCACGTGGAAGCCGGTCACGCTGGGGCTGTACGACTACATCGGTGCCGGCACCAACATCACCACCTGGAACTCGGTGATGGCCACCGCCGTCATCTCCTCCCTGCCCGCCGCGCTGCTCCTGACCATTGCCCAGCGGCACATCGCTGCCGGAGTCACCAATGAAGCGGTCAGGGACTGACCGCGCCGTGGACCGCCACTCACGCCCCTGCACCGCCACCGCCCCGTACAACGCCCTGTGAAAAGGAGCAGCATGTCTCCGCCCGACGGCACAAGGCCCGCCGCCTCCGCCTCCACGCCCGACGCGGCCGGGACCTGCTCCCGGCCTCCTGCCTCCGCCCGTCCGGCCGTCTGCCTCAGGTTCGGTGACGCCGAGCACGTACTGCGGGTGGAGCCCTGGGGAGCCGACAGCGTCCGGGTGCGCTCGGCCCGGCATCGGGTGCGCGACGACCTGCCGGGAGCCTTGAGTGCGCCCCCTGCCACCGCGCCCGCAGAATTGGCTGTGGGTCCCCACGGCAGCCGGGTCCTCACCGTCGGGCGGCTGCAGGTAGAACTGTCCGCCCAGGGCCACCTGCGTTTCGCGCGCACACAGGACGGAACCGAGCTGCTGCGGGAGTCCGTCGGTCACTTCGCCTGGCCCGGTCCCCGCACGTTCACACCGGTCGCCGAGGGCCGCTATCAGCTGGATCAGCGCTTCGCCGCCTATGACGGTGAACGGTTCTTCGGGCTGGGCCAGCACTCCCACGGGCGCCTCGACCACAAACACATGGTGATCGACCTGGTGCAGCGCAATGGGGAGGTCACCATCCCCTTCACCCTGTCCTCCCGGGGCTACGGTCTGCTGTGGAACCTGCCCGCCGTCGGACGTGTGGAGTTGGCCGCCAATCAGACCCGGTGGGTCGCCGACGCCGCCGATCAGATCGACTACTGGATCACCACCGGTCCGACTCCCGCCGGCATCATGGCCAACTATGCCGATGCCACCGGGCACGCTCCCGTGCTGCCGGAATGGGCCCTGGGCCTGTGGCAGTCCCGCCTGCGTTACCGGACGCAGGAGGAACTGCTGGACGTCGCTCGCGAATACCGGCGCCGGGGACTTCCGTTGTCGGTCATCGCCGTGGACTTCTTCCACTGGCCGCATCTGGGGGACTGGCGCTTCGATCCTGCCGACTGGCCGGACCCGGCCGGCATGGTGGCGGAATTGGCGAGTATGGGGGTAAGGCCGCTGGTGTCCGTGTGGCCGTCCGTCAGCGTCGTGAGCGAGAACTACTCCCACATGCGGGATGAGCGGCTGCTGCTGGGAACGGAGCACGGCCAGCCTTTCCAGCATGTCTTCCCCGACAGTCAGGCCGACGACAAGTCCCTGCCCGTGGTGTTCTACGACCCCACCGACGAAAGGGCTCGTGACTACATCTGGAGCCGTATCAAGCGCAACTACTACGATCTCGGCTTCCGGCTGTGGTGGCTGGACGCCTGTGAACCAGAGATGTACCCCGAACAATTCGGCAACCTGCGTTACGCGGCGGGGCCCGGCCGGGCGGTGGCCAACTTGTATCCGCGCGAACATGCGCGCGGATTCTTCGAGCACATGCGGGCCGAAGGCGAAGACGTTCCCGTCAGCCTGGTGCGTTCCGCCTGGTCCGGCAGCCAGGCCTATGGGGCGGCTCTGTGGTCGGGGGACATCCCGGCCACCTTCGAGGCACTCGCGGCGCAGGTGCGCGCCGGGCTGAGCGCGGGCCTGAGCGGCATTCCGTGGTGGACCACCGACATCGGCGGTTTCCACGGTGGCGACCCGGACGACCCCGATTACCGGGAGTTGCTCATCCGCTGGTTCCAGTTCGCCGTCTTCTGCCCGCTGCTGCGGATGCACGGCCACCGCGAGCCGCGGGACGCCTTCGCCACCGGCCGAAGCGGAGGACCCAACGAACTGTGGTCCTACGGGCAGGATGCCTACCGGATCCTGACCCGGCAGCTGCGGCTACGCCAGGACCTTCGTGCGTATCTTCACCGTCAGATGGTCACCGCGGCCGACTGCGGTGCACCTGTGATCCGGCCGCTGTTCTTCGACTTTCCCGACGAGCCGGCCGCGTGGACGGTCGAGGACCAGTTCCTGTGCGGCCCGGACCTGCTGATCTCGCCGGTGACCCGGCTCGGGGAACGCCGCCGGCGGGTCCACCTGCCGGCCGGTGCCGCCTGGAGGGCCGCCGCCACGGGAACTGACCATGACGGCGGCCAGACCATCACAGCTGACGCTCCACTGGAGTGCATCCCCGTCTTCGTACGTCGCGGATCCACCCTGGATGTGAGTTTTCCGGGCTGAACAAGGGACCTCCGCAGCGTCACCGGGGGCGTCGGTCGCACGGCCGCACTCGGCTGTGCGCACTCCCGGGCAGCCGGTCCCGCGGAGGAATCTCCGGGAAACCGTCCATGGCCGACGACGCCCGTTCTGATCGTGTCCCTCGTGTCCGTGGCCGACGATTCCGACCGGATCTGCCTTGCTCCCTGGGCGTCCGTGCAGCTTGTTCGATTCTTTTCGCGCATGCACTATGGGACTGTGAGTAATGGTGCTCGGGTGAATTGAGCAAAAATGGCCACTTCCGTGGGGGAAAATGGTCACTCTGGGTGGTTGAACGATGTCCCCGTGGCCATCATCAGCGTGGGGGGCACGATCACAGGGTGGAGTGAAGAGGCTCGGAAACTGCTCGGCTATCGCCCCCAGGAGGTGGTCGGACACCCCGTCTCGGACCTCTTGGTCAACGGGGAGTACCCCCAGGTGGCCGGGCCCTGCCTGAGCGAAGCCCGGGAGTGGAGCGGCACAGCGGCAGTCCGGCACCGCGATGGCCACCGCGTCCATCTGCCCCTGCGCCTTCATCCGACCTTCTCCGGCGACGAAACGACCCAGGCATTCGTCGTGACCGCCACCGCGGGTGCGGGCGAGGCGGAGTCCGGCCGACGGATGGTGGAGTGGGCGTTCGCCCAGTCCTCCGTTGCGCTCTCCACCTACAGCACCACGTCACGCTCATGGCAGTGGAACGCGGTCGCGTACGGGGGCGAGCAGCCCTCGCCGACAGGGCACAGGACGAGCAGCCCCACCTGCGGCGACAGGGTGCAGACGGCCGCAGGGCGAACCGGTGCTGTCGAATCCGGGCCGGGGCAGGCGGCTGAAGCGGGCGCCTGGCCCTACGCGGACCTGCTGGGCGGAGGCCTCTGTGACGAGGGGTTTTTGCGATGCGTCCGCCGGGTCGCCGAGGAGGCCACGCCGAGCCGCTATGAGCACCTTGCCCCGGCCACACCGTCCGCTCACGAGCGTGCCTGGACCATCGAGATGTGGCCCGTCCGCAGCCCCGACACCGGTGAGGTGGCCGGTGTCGGGGCTGCGGCGTTCGACAGTACCGAGCAGGTTGCCGCACGGCAGCGCCTGGCCCTGCTGAACGAAGCGGGCAGCCGTATCGGGACCACCCGGAATGTCCGGCGCGCGGTTCAGGAACTCGCTCACCTGGCCGTTCCGCGGTTCGCCGACTCCGTCAGTGTGGACCTGCTCGACTCCGTGGCCCGTGGGAGGGAACCGCCGCCCGGTCCGGCCGACGCCGCCGTGGTGTTGCGTCGGGTCGCACACCGGACCGCCGACGGCGTGCCCGAAGCCGACACCGAGATCGGCGGGGCCCACACGTGTCCCCCGCGCTCGCCCCCCGCACGTGCCCTGACAAGCGGTCGAACGGTGCTGTGCGGAACGGACGACCCCGACTTCACCCGAGGGGGCGCCGCCGGCCTGGGAGGCTCCGCTCCCCAGGCGGAGCACGGATTCCACTCGATCATGGCTACCCCGCTGCGAGCGCGGGGCCTGACCCTCGGAGTCGTGGTCTTCGCCCGCGCAGCGGGCTCGAAACCCTACGAGCAGGATGATCTGCTCCTCGCCGAGGAGCTCGCGAGCCGGGCGGCCGGCATTGTGGACGACGCGGGCCGTTTCTCCCGGGAGCGCGCCAATGCCCTGACCCTCCAGCACAGTCTGCTGCCCCGTCACTTCCCCAAGCAGGCGGCCGTCGAGGTGGCGCACCGCTATCTGCCCATCGGCAGGGGGGCCGAAGTGGGCGGCGACTGGTTCGACGTGGTCCCCCTGTCGGGCACTCGCGTCGCTCTGGTCGTCGGCGACGTGGTCGGCCACGGCATCCACGCCTCGGCCGCCATGGGCCGACTGCGTACAGCGGTGCGCACGCTCGCCGGAGTCGACCTGCCTCCGGACGAGTTGCTCACCCACCTCGACGAACTGGTCACCCACCTGGCCTCGGACAACGACGTCCGGAATGAGCCCGACCCCGGTCAGATCGGCGCGACCTGCCTCTACGCGGTCTACGACCCGGTCTCCCGCATCTGCACCATGGCCAGCGCCGGCCATGTCCCACCCGTCGTGCTCTTCCCCGACGGCACGGCCACAGTGGTCCAGCTCACCCCCGGGCCGATTCTGGGAGTCGGCGGCCTGCCTTTCGAGCCCACCGAGCTGGAGCTCCCCGAGGGAAGCCTGCTCTCCCTCTACACCGACGGCCTGATCGAAGCCCGCGGCCACGATCTCGGTGTCGGCCTGGAACGTCTCCGCACAGCCCTGGCTTCCGCCGAACCCTCGCTGGACGTCACCTGCGACATCATCCTCAGAGCCTTGCTGCCCGAGAGCCCCGCCGACGACGTGGCTCTGCTCCTGGCACGCACCCGCGCCCTGCACACCGATCAGGTCGCCGCCTGGTCGCTGCCGTCAGATCCCGCCATCGTGGCCGATGCCCGGGCACAGGCCTCCCGTCAGCTGGCGACCTGGGGGCTCACCGACGCGGCGTCCATCACCGAACTGGTGGTGAGCGAACTGGTCACCAACGCCATCCGCTACGGCGACGCCCCCATCGGGCTACGGCTGATCCGGGACCGGACCCTGATCTGCGAGGTCTCCGACGCCAGCAGTACCTCCCCCCATCTACGCCGTGCCCGCACCTACGACGAAGGGGGACGAGGACTGCACATGGTGACCCAGCTCACCGAAGGCTGGGGCACCCGCCAGAACCCCACCGGCAAGACCATCTGGGCCGAACAACGTCTCCCAGCTGACGGACCATGACGGAGCGCACAGTCAACCTGGCAACAGGACCCGGCGCCCAGCCCCATAGTGGTGCTGCGGCCCGCGACCTGACACATACGCTCGCACTGCTCTACCCACCGTCCGGCGCCCACCGGGACTACCCGCCGGTGCAGCTCGCCTTCGTCGGCGGGGTGGCGGAAACCGCCACCACATACGGCTACGACCTGCTGCTCACGCCCTGCAAGTCGGGGAAGGACCCCGCGTTCCGGCGGATGGTCAGTGAACGGCGCGTGGACGGAGTGATCGTGATGGAGGTCCGCCGGGAGGACGACCGCATCCAGCACCTCACGGAAGCGGCCTTCCCCTTCGTCGCCATCGGCCGGAACAGCGGAACCGACGGGGTCGGCTGGGTCGATCTCGACTTCGCCGGCCTGGCGAGCGGATGCGTTCGGCACCTGACCGAACTGGGCCACCGCAGGATCGCCTTCGTCAACAAGTCGGAGCAGATCGTCAACAACGGGTACGGGTACGCCCTGCTCGGGAGCGAGGGCTACACCGAGGCGATGACGGAGATGGAACTGACCCCGCGTGCGTACCCCAGCGGCGACGATGTCGGCGCCGGGGAGGATGTCGTGGAACGGATCTTGCAGGACGATCCGGCCACCACGTCCCTGGTCGTCATGAACGAAGCCGCCCTGGAGGGCATCTACCGCGGGCTGACCCGTCACGGCCGCAGCGTACCGCGCGACTTCTCGGTCGTCGGCGTGGCGGCCAGCCGCTGGGCGGAACAGGTGAGCCCGCCGCTGACCGCATCCGAGATACCGGCCAAGGAGATGAGCCGGATCGGCGTCGACCTGATGGTGGAGCGGCTCACCTCGCCTGCCTCGTCACCCCGGCACGTTCTGCTGAAACCGCTGATCACTCTGCGCGCCAGCACCGGTCCCTGTCGGCCGGTTCTCGCTTCGGAGCCCGGTCTGGACGACCAATTCCCTGGTCTGGACTTCTGACCCTCCCAAGGCCCTCTACTGGAGCGGCGGAGGCCGGGTCACCAAGGGGCACCTGCGGGCCCAGTTCGAGTTCTGAGCCTGACATGGGAGGCCCGGAAGAAATGCCGGCCCGGTGGTCCTGGTGCCGGATGAGGCTCAGCGCCGCGCATGGCGGATCTTCAGGCGTCCGAAGCTCATGGTTCCGAGGATCCGGATTCTCGGCCCGTCGGGGCCGGAGCGCGGCCGGGTCTTGTGGAGCGGGACCTTCCACCCGGTGTGAAGGTCCTCGATGTCGACGATCGCGTCGCGAGGCACCGTGATCTTGGCCTTGCCGGTGCCGAGTTGCAACTCGATGTCGACCACCGGATGCTCGATGACCGCCCGGGACAGGTCCAGGTGCACCCTTCCGAACGCGGAAGCGACCTTGAGGGCCCGAGGTACCCGCCATACGCCGCGCCGCTGGATCCGTCCGCCGGCGGCGGCAATTGTGGATGTGGTGGCCGCCCTCTCCTGCGGAAGCGGGGCCAGAGCGGACGCGAGTTCGCTGGGTGTCTTCGCACTGAGGACCTGGTCGAGGGCTTCGTCCAGCTTCTCGTGCGAGATGTGCCCCTCGGCGTACGCCGCCTGGAGGCGCTGTACGGCCCTGTCGCGGTCGTCTTCGCTGAGCGGTAACGGCGGGTCTTCCGGCGGAGAGGTCACGTTCTCACTCTAAGGCCCGGCCGGCGGATCCTGGGCGAAAATCAGGCGGCAGTCGGAGACCGAGCGTCCTAACGTGCAGGCATGACACCTTCACTTGAGCGTCCCCCCTTGCAGGCCGATGAGCGCACCGCGCTCATCGGCTGGCTGGACCTCCAGCGACAGATCCTGCGATGGAAGTGCGATGGCCTGAGCGAGGCCGACGCGCACCGTTCCGTCATCCCGACCTCGCCGGCGATGACGATGGCCGGGCTTATCAGCCACATGCGGTGGGTCGAGCACACCTGGCTGGAGGTGGTTTTCCTCGGCGGCGACAAGACGCAGAACCCGTCCTTCGACGAGACGGACGAGGGCGCCGACTGGCGCACCGATGGCGTCCCGCTGAAGCACCTGCTCGTGCAGTACGAGGCCCAGTGCGCCCGCAGCAACGAGATCGTGGCCGCGGCCTCCCTGGACGACATTGGCCGTCACCCCGACTTCCACGCCGGCAGCGCCAACCTCCGTTGGATGCTCATCCATCTCGTCGAGGAGACCGGGCGACATGCGGGACACGCGGACATCGTGCGGGAGCTGCTCGACCAGGTGAAGGGGTACTACTAGGTTCTGTCGCTCCGATCTTGGAGAGCAAGGTCAGGATAAGCAGGCCGTCGCCTCCAGCGTGTGCATCGTGAAGCTCCACATTTTGGTCCGGAGGTGCCATGCCCCTGCACATGAAGTTGACCGCGATAACACTCGACTGTCCTGATCCGCTGGCTCTGGCGGCCTTCTACCAGGCGGCAACCGGCCTCGAACCCCACCCGAAATCGGATGCCGACTTCGCTGGTCTCAGCCGTGAGGACGGACTCGTCATCGGCTTTCAACGGGTCGACGACTACCGGGCTCCACGCTGGCCCGACCAATCTGTTCCCCAACAGTTCCACCTCGACTTTGCGGTCGAGGACCTGAACGAGGCCGAGGCCCGGCTACTGGAGTTGGGCGCGAGCAAACCGGAGCATCAGCCGGGTGAGGACAGGTGGCGAGTCTTCACCGATCCGGCGGGGCATCCGTTCTGCCTGGTCCGGCGCTGAGGACGGATCGCCGGTTCAGTCGATTCCGCAGGAGATCACGATCGGAGCCAGATGAGAAGGGCGGCGGCAGTGACAGTGCCAAGGTAGACATATCCTCGCTTGTCGTAGCGGGTTGCGACGGCCCTGAACTGCTTGAGCTTTCCGATGGCCCGCTCCACCGTGTTGCGATCTTTGTACCGGTCTTTGCCGAAGCCCGGAGGGCGCCCGCCTCGTGAACCCTTGCGCAGCCGGGCGGCCTTGTGGTCCTTCTTCTCCGGGATCACGTGCCAGGCGCCGCGCCCGCGGAGGTCAGTCAGCCCGCTGTCCTGGCGTGATGAGCAGGGACAGCGGGCGGCAGCAGCCCTCCGCAGCAAGGTGGATCTTGGTGGTCGGTCCGCCCCGGGAGCGGCCAAGGACCTCGCCCGCCGCACCGCCTGCTCCAGGAGGAGCCGCATGGTGATGTGTACGCGCATGTGAACCGGTCTTCGTGGCGCCCCCTTTGGGGAGCCGGGTGGGACGGGTGGCAGGTAGCAACACGCTCCGAGGCTGACCGAGACTCGTTGCCCGCGTGCACCACGAAGCGTCTGCTGGTCAGACGGGATCGGTGAACGAGATCGGCTTGCCGGTGGTGTGGGCGTATGCGATCTCCCTGCTCGTGGACTCGCCGATATACCCGCCTGGGTTGACGACCAGAACCCGGTCAGCCAGGTCGATCTTGCGCAGGTGGAGGGCGTCCAGCGCGGTCTTCTGCTCGTTGGTGATCAACTCGTCCTCGGCGCGCAGGAAGACGCCTGGCGCGACGACGATGACACCTGCGAAGGTCAGATCACGGTTCGCCGCGCTCATCTCGTCCACGAACCGGGTGGAGCCGCAGATGAAGACAATCTCAGGTCGGTCGGGCACGGCTCAGTCCTTCGGGTCGAACGGGAATCCGTCAATGTGCGCGTAGACATCACAGACAGGCATACGAGCCAACAGGTTACGCAGCCCGCGCCGCCCGCCTCGCACCCGCGCCTCGGCGCTCCGTGCTGCCGGGTCCCGCAGCCCTAAACGAGACTGCGGGCGCTCCAGAGTTCGGGGAAGACGGGGCGGGCGGCGCGCTGTTCCAGCCAGTGCAGGCCCGTTGAGCCGCCGCTGCCCGTCTTGGCGCCCATCGCGCGGCGCACCACCAGCACATGGTCGGTGCGCCAGCGCTGGACCAGTTCGGCGAGGTCGGTGAGCGCCTCGCCCAGGGCCGGCAGCGGGTCGTGCCGGGGGCCGGCGTAGACGCGTCGCCAGGCCTCCTCGACGTCGGGGTCTGGTTCGTAGGGCGTGGCCGGGGGGCGTTCCAGGACGTGTGCGGGGACGGGGAGGCCCCGGCGGTGCAGGTAGGCCAACACCTCGTCGTAGAGCGACGGTTGGGAGAAGGACTCGCACAGCTCCGCGTGGACCGCCGAGTGGCCGCGGTGCGGGTGGATCATTGCCTCGGACTTGTCGCCGAGCAGGAACTCCAGGTGGCGGTACATCACTGACTGGAAACCGGATGCCCGGCCGAATGCTGCCCGGAAGTTGTTGAATTGGCGGGGGGTCAGTTCTGCGATGGGTGCCCATGAGGCGTTGAGTGCGCGGTGGGCGCGCAGACTGCGGCGCAGGGCGTCCATCGCCGTGTCGTAGTCGTCCTTCCGCAGTGCATCGCGGGCGGTGCGTCCCTCGTGGACGAGCAGGGTGAACCAGAGTTCCATCACCTGCGTGGTGACCAGGAACGGCATCTCCTCCGGTGCGTCGGTCAGGGGCTGCTGCAGAGAGGACAGCACGGAGGCGTGGATGTAGCTCTCGTAGGGGGACGGGCCCTCGAACGGCAGGAGGGCATCGTCTTCCGGGAGGACGGCGGGTCCGGGAATGCGGTGGGACATCGGGGTTCACCTCGTTCGGGAACATGACGGGAGCGGGGGGCTCGGACCGGAGTGCGGACGCGGTTCAGGCGTCGAAGTCGAGAGCGACCTCGTCCGAGGCGGGCTGCGCGCGGCAGGCCAGGGTGTAGCCGGCCGCGAGTTCTGCCGCACCGAGGGCGTATTGGCGGCCCAGGGTGACCCGGCCCGTGGTCACCCTGGCGCGGCAGGAGCCGCACAGACCGTCGCGGCAGGAGTACGGGGTCTCGGGCCGGGCCCGTAGTACCGCATCGAGCAGCACCCGGTCCTCGGCCGCCATGGCGGTCACGGTCGTCCGGCCGGCGAGCCGCGCGGTGATCCGGCCGGGCCGGGACCGGTCCGGGACCGCGGCACGGTCCGGGGCTTGCTCGCCCGTGGTGAACAGTTCACGGCGTACCCGGTCCGGGTCGTTGCCCCACTCGGTGAGCGTGCGGCGGGCCGAGTCGACCAGCGCCCAGGGCCCGCACAGGTAGAAGTACGTCTCCCCGCCCGGCTCGGCGCCCAGGAGCGCCAGCAGCCCGGTCAGCCGGTGGGCGTCGAGGTGGCCGGAGAGCAGTGCGGACTCCCGCGTCTCCCGGGAGAGCACATGCAGCGCGAAGAACCGCTCGGTGTACGCGTCCTTGAGGTCGGCCAGTTCGTCCGCGAGCAGCACCGAGCCGGAGTCGCGGTTGGCGCAGATCAGGGAGACCCGGCAGGCCGCGTCCTCCCGCAGGGCCGCCGCCGCCATGGTGAGCAGCGGGGTGATTCCGCTGCCGCCCGCGATCAGCACATGGTGTGCTCCCGGGCGCGCCGCGAGCTGGAACTCGCCTGTGGGAGGCCCGAGTTCGAGGGTGTCCCCCACGGTCAGCGCGGTCGTGGCGTACTCCGCGAAGCCGCCGGGCCCCAGGCGCTTGACCACCAGACGCAGACCGGAACGCCACCGGGGCGGCAGGCACACCGAGTAGCTGCGCCGCAGTTCCCGGCCGTTCAGCACGTGGCGGACGGTCACATGCTGTCCCGGCCGGAGGGCGAAGGTGTCGGCGAGCGGGGGCGGGACGTGCAGGGTGAGGGCGACCGCGTCGTCGGTCAGGTGGGTCACGTCGGTCACCGGCAGGCGGTACCAGCCCGCGGCCCGGCCTTTCAGATCCGTCATGCCGGCCTCACACCGCCTTCAGGTGGGCGAAGCTCTCCCGGCAAGCCGTGCACACCAGCACGGACTGGCACCGGGTGGCTCCGAAGGGGCTCTGTGGGCGGGTCGCGTGGGAACCACAGGACGGGCACGGCACGCCGAGCCCCAGCCGGACCGGAAGCGGCGCTCCGGACTCGCCCGGTGGCGCGATGCCGTGCTCGGCGAGCTTGCGCCGGCCTTCGGCACTGATCCAGTCCGTGGTCCAGGCCGGCGCGAGCACCTGCCGGACCCGTCCTGTGGGGTGGCCGCACTCGGCCAGCACGTCCCGGATGCCCGCCACGATGGCCGGCATGGCCGGGCAGCCCAGGAACGTCGGCGTCACGATGACCTCCACCGTGCCGTCCGGGGCCGTCTCCACCGCGCGGACGACCCCCAGATCGGCAAGGGTGACCATGGGCAGCTCGGGATCGGGCACGGCGCCCACCCGTGCCCGGATCTCCTCGGTACCCGGCACCGGGGCCGCGCTCACCACGTGCCCCCGGGGTACTGGTGGTACACCGACCGGAACTCGGCCAGCAACGGACCGAGTGCCTCGGTGTGCAGCCCGGACCGGCCGCCGGTCGCCCGCCACGACGGGGACGGCAGGTCCAGCCCCGCCTCGGTCAGGACGGCCGCCATGTCCTTCTCCCATGGCTCCCGCAGCCGCGCCGGGTCGACGCCCGTCCCGTTGGCCGCCAGCCGTCGCGTCAGCTCGTCCGGCTCGAACAGCTCGGCCGCGTACGGCCGGACGAGCGCGACGCCTGCCCGGATGCGACGGTGGCTCTCCGCCGTGCCGCGGCCCAGCAGCACCGTCCACCGGGCGGCGTGCATGCGGTGGTACTCGACCTCCTTGGCGGCCCGGGCGGCGAATCCCGCCAGCTCCGTGTCGTGGGAGCGGGTCAGCTCGGTGTAGAGCAGTCCGGCGTACACCGCGTACACCAGTTGCCGGGCGATGGTCACCCCGAAGTCGCCGTTGGGCAGTTCCAGCAGGAGTGCGTTGCGGAACGCCCGCTCGCCTCTGCGGTAGGCGAGGTCGTCGTCACTGCGTCCGGTGCCGTCGAGCCGGCCGCTGTGGGCGAGGAGGACCCGGGCGTGGCCGAGCAGGTCCAGGGCGATGTTGGACAGCGCCAGGTCCTCCTCGATGGTCGGGGCGTGCGTCACCCAGGCACACAGCCGCTGGCACAGCACCAGCGCGTCGTCGCCCAGCCGCAGTGCGTACTCGGCGACATCCGTGTCGAGGTCAACCGCCATGGCTCTCCCCCTCGTTGAGCGGCACGTAGTACTCGGGGTAGCGGTACGGCTTGCCGGACGCGCCCGCGAAGTACGGGTCCTTCTCCTCCGGCGAGGAGGCGCGCACCGCCTCGGAGGGGACCACCCAGAGGGACACCGGCTCGCCCCGGCGGGTGTACAGGTCCCGGGCGTTGGCCAGTGCCATGTCGGCGTCGGCGCCGTGCACCGAGCCGACGTGCTGATGGGCCAGTCCGCGCCGCGGCCGGAGGAACACCTCCCACGGGGTCCGCAGGTGTGCGGGCCGCTCGCTCATGAGGTCTCCTCCTCTTCACGGCGTGCCGCGGAGTACGCCGCATAGGCGTCGACGGCTTCGCGCACCCATGTGCCGTTCTCGTGTGCCGCCACGCGATGGGCCAGCCGTTGCCGGGCGCAGGCCGAATCGTCGCCGAGCACGTCCCGGAACTGCTGCCAGTCGACCGGGCTGAAGTCGTAGTGGCCGCGGTCCTCGTTCCAGCGGATCGCCGGGTCGGGCAGGGTCACCCCGAGCCGCTCGGCCTGCGGCACACAGTTGTCGACGAAGCGCTGCCGCAGCTCGTCATTGGTGTGCTGCTTGATGCCCCAGGCCATCGAGCGCCGGCTGACGGCCGCGCCCATGGCGGCGGTGCGCGCGTCCGCCCCGCCCGCCACGGTGTCGGGCGGGCCGAACATCAGCGCCACCGCCGGCAGCCACCAGCGGTTGACCGCGTCCTGAGCCATCTCCTGCTGCTCCGGTGTCCCCTGGCGCAGCGACCACAGGACGTCGTAGCCCTGCCGGACGTGGAACGCCTCCTCCTGGCACACCCGTCGCATGGCCCGCGCGTACGGGCCGTACGAGGTGTGGCACAGCGGGGCCTGGTTGACCACCGCGGCGCCGTCCGTCAGCCATGCGATGGCTCCGGTGTCGGCCCAGGTCAGGGCGGGGTGGTTGAAGGTGGCCGCATAGCGCTGGTGGCCGCGGTGCAGGGCGTCGAGCAGGTCCGCCCGGTCCACGCCCAGCGTCTCGGCGGCCGCGTAGAGGTACAGCCCGTGGCCGGCTTCGTCCTGCACCTTCGCCAGGAGGCTCGCCTTGCGGTGCAGCGAGGGCGCGCGGGTGAGCCAGGCGCCCTCCGGCTGCATGCCGATGATCTCGGAGTGGGAGTGCTGGGCGATCTGGCGCAGCAGCATGCGGCGGTAGCCGTCGGGCATCCAGTCGCGTGGCTCGATCTGCTCGCCGGCGGCCAGGAGCGCCTCGAAGTGCGCATGGAGGTCGTCCTCACTCGGCCCGTGCACCGTGCCTCCTTCGTCGGTGGTGACGGGTCTTCCCCAGCCCTTGCGTCCGAGGGTCCGGCACGTCGGCGACGAGTTCCGGGACGGGACGGACGGGTGGGGGAAAACCCGCTTCACCTGCTCAGGAGTGCGCCGCCCGGGCCGTCAATCCCTGGGCGGCGGGTGACGAAGGCCACGCGGGCCGGACGGAGTGCCGGCCGGCCGCCGCGCCTCTACTCACGGCAAGGACCCCGCCAAGGAAGGGCAACGCATGAGTACCGTACGGGAGATGCTGGTCGAGCTGACCGGCACTCGGGAGTTCGCCGACGCCCTCGGTGAGGACACCGATCTCAGTGCCAGCGGGATCGACTCGGGAGACCTGGTGCGTCTGGTCCTGCTCATCGAGCAGCACACCGGGGTGGAGGTCACCGGTGAGGACATGGAGGGGCTGATCACCCTCGGCGACTACGAGCGCTTCGTCGCCGAGCGCGGCGGCGCCTCCCCCGGCGGCGCCTGATGTGGCTCACCCAGCTCCTGGAGCGCAACGCGCAGTGTTTCCCGCACCGCACGGCGCTGGTGGACGAGCACCGCTCGGTCACCTGGGCCGAGTTGCGGGACCGGACCGGGTGCCTGGCGCACGGGCTGGCCGCGCGCGGCATCGGGCGCGGCGACCGGGTGGCGGTGCTCTCGCTGGACCGCATCGAGGTCCTGGAGACGTACTTCGCGCTGGCGCGCCTGGGGGCGCTCTTCGTGCCCCTCAACCACAGCCTGACGCCCACCGAGGTGACGGGCATCGTGGAGCGCACCGAGCCGGTCGCGGTGATCGGTGAGGCGGCGCTGCTGGACCGCCACCCCGATCTGCCGGTGCGCCTGCGTCTCGCCCTGGACGGCGCGGAGTTCGCCGCGCTCGGCGCGGAGTCGACGGGCGCCGAAGCGCTGCCGGACATCCCGGACGACGCGCTCGCGGCGATCCTGCACACCTCGGCGACCACCGGCCGGGCCAAGGGCGTCACCGTCGACCACGCCTCCTTCCGGGCCATCGCACTCGGCTGGCTCGCCGTGGCCCGGCCCGACGACGGCATGGTGCTGGTCAACTGCTGCCCGCTCTACCACGGCAGCATGGTGGTGTCGCTGACCTATATGGCCGCGGGCGCCACCGTGGTGTTGCTGCCGGGGTTCACACCGCAGAGCGCATGCGCAGCGATCGAGGCCCACCGGGCCACTCACATCTGGCTCGTACCGCAGATGCTGCGCTTCCTCCTCCGTACGAAGGGCTTCGAGCGCACCGATGTGTCCTCCCTGCGCGAGGTCCTCTACGGGGCCTCGCCGATGCCCGTCGATGTCTACGCCGAGGCCGCCCGCCGGCTCCGCTGCGGCTTTCGCCAGGTCTACGGCATGACCGAGGTCGGCGGCCCGTTCGTCACCCTCGGCCCGGAGGAACACCCGGCACCGGAGGGCATGGCCGAGCGGCTCCCGAGCGGACGTGTCATCCCCGGGATGTCCGTCCGCGCCCTCGACCAGCACGGCCGGGAAATGGCGCCGGGCGCCATCGGCGAGATCGGTGTCCGCGGGCCCGGGGTGATGCGCGGCTACTGGAACGACGAGGCGGCCACCGCCGAGATCACGGTCGACGGCTGGACCCGCACCGGCGACCTCGGCTTCCTCGACCCCGACGGCCGAATTCACCTCGTCGACCGCAGCAAGGACCTGATCATCCGCGCCGGGCAGAACGTCTACCCGACCGAGATCGAACGGGCCCTCACCGCCCATCCCGCGGTGCACGACGCCGCCGTCATCGGCATCCCGGACGACGACTACGGCCAGGTTCCGCTCGCCTTCGTCGTGGCCGGAGCCGGCGTGAACACCGCGGAGTTGCTGCGGCACGCCGCCGAGCGGCTGGCCCCCTACAAGCGGCCCCGGCGCATCGCCTTCATCGACCAGGTGCCGAGGAACGGGGCCGGGAAAGTGCTCAAGAAGCTGCTCCGGGAGTAGGGCACCGGAGATGGCAGTCGTGTCCGCCGATGACCGGGCGCGGGCCGGGCGGCAGGTGCTCGCGCTCGGGCCGGTCCTCGCCGCGTCCGGACTCGCCCTGGGCACCGCCCTCGACGGGGAGGGCGCGGCCCGGCCGGCGGGGCCCGGGGAGGCCCGGCTCGCGGCCGCGTTGCCGCCCGTACGCCGCCGCGACTTCCTCGCCGGCCGGTGTGCAGCGCGGCGCGCGCTGGGCGCCGCCGGACTGCCCGCCGGGGAGATCCTGCGCGACGGCCGCCGGCCGGTGCTGCCGGGCGGCCACCCCGGGTCGATCAGTCACTCCGGTGGCCTGGCGGTGGCCGTCGTCGCCGCCCGGCAGCACTGGCGCGCGCTCGGCTGCGACCTGGAGCTGCGCGGTCTGCCACCGGAGGCCGCCCGTCTGGTGCTGGGGCCGGGCGAACGCCGCCGGGTGATGGACGGCGCCGCCTCCCCGGAGGGGGCCGCCTACCGCGTACTGGCGGCGTTCTCGGCCAAGGAGGCGGCGTTCAAGGCATGTGCCGCGCTGCTGCCCGCGTCGGACGCGCCCGCCTCCTTGCTCGACCTCACCCTCCGGCGGGTGCCGGGCGGCTTCCTCGCCCGGCCCGGCGTGCCCGGCTGTCCGCCGCTGGAGGTGCGGGTGCATCCGGTCGGCCCCGGGGTCTTCAGCTGGACGGCCGTGCGGGCCCGCCCCGCGTAGCAGCGGTTCTTGTGGCGGGGCCCCGACAGCTGGCCGGCGGCTACACGGGACGGGCGTGCGCGAGGTCCGTGACGATCTGCCCGGCCACCTCCGTCATCGCCTTCTGGAAGTAGAAGTGGCCGCCGGGGAAGAGCCGCAGCCCGAGCCAGCGCGTCGTCCACCGCTCCCAGCCGGTCAGCATCGTCACGGTCACGGCCGGGTCACCCGCCCCGCCGTACACCGAGAGCGGCACCGGAAGCGGCGGCAGTCCGGTGTCCGGCTGCCAGTGCTCGGCGGCCGCGAAGTCGTTCCGCAGCAGCGGCCCGAACAGCTCCCACAGCGACGGCTCGTCCAGCACCTCGCGGGGCGTCCCGCCGATCCGTGCCAGCTCCTCCTTGAGTTCGCCGTCGGGCAGATGGCTGCGGTGGTGGACGGCCTCGGGGCCGGCGTGCGGCGGCCGCACCGCGGAAATGCCCAGCCAGCGCGGGAGTGCCCGCCCCTCCGCCTGGAGCAGGCGGGTCAGCTCGTAGGCGGCCATCGCACCCAGACTGTGCCCGAAAATGCCGAACGGCCGGTCGGACAGGGGCTCGACGGCGTCCGCCGCCCACCGCGCCAGACCGCCGACGTCCGGGCGCGGCGGCAGCCGGAGGAGCCGGCCGCGCCCCGGCGCCTCGATCAGACACAGCTCCCAGTCGGCCGGGAGGTGTCCGGCCCACTCACGGTAGGCGAGGTGAGAGCCCCCGGCGTGGTGGAGGAGGAACAGCCGCATCGCCGGTGCCTCCACCGGCCGCGGCCGGACGACGGCGCCGGCCGGCCGTATGGCGGGCAGCGGCGCACCGGGCGGGCGGGATGGGGTCATGGGTCGACGTCCTTCGCTGGTGTCAGGCCCGGCTCGGTCATCTCCCGTAGCCGGGCGTCGAGTTCGGCGGTCACGGCCGAGAGCGCCTCGCCGCTGAGCACGCCGTAGTGGTCGCAGGGCAGGGCATGGTCCTCCACTGTGCCCCGGACGAACGGCTTCCATCGCGCGGCGGGCGCCGCTTCTCCGGGGTCGTGGCTCTCGGCGGCGGTGAAGGCCAGCAGATCGCCCCCGACCGTACCCGGCGTATGGCCGGACAGCAGCCCGACGTTGTGCAGCATGACGTCCGCGATCCGGCTCACCGCCGCCTCGTCGAGCCCGGAGAGCACACTGCCCGAGCCGCGCAGCGCATGCAGCACCGAGGCCCGGTCCCCGGGGGGCTCCTCCGGTCCGGCCGTCACGCCGGCGTCGGCCAGCAGCGCCCGCAGGAGGAACGCGTCGGCCTCCTCGGCGGTGGGCAGTTCGAGGCTCTCGTCCGGGGCGAGCGGGAAGGCGTCCAGCATCGCCAGCAGCCCCACCTGCTCCCCGTCCCGTTCCAGCCGCTCGGCCACGGCGTGGGCGACCAGTCCGCCGAACGACCAGCCGACCAGTGCGTACGGCCCGGACGGCTGGACGCCGCGGATCACCCGGACGTAGTCGTCGGCCATCTCCCCGACCGTCCGCGGCATGGCGTCCGGGGCGGTGAGCCCCCGGCTCTGGATGCCGTAGACCGGGAAGCGCGCGCCGATGCCCGGGAGCAGCTTGGCGTAGGGCCAGGCGATGCCGCCCGCGGGGTGGATGCAGAACAGCGGGGTGCCGACGCCCTGTTCCCCGTCCCGGGCCGGGCGCAGCGGCACCAGGACGTCGAGTGCGTTCGAGGCTGCGCCGCTGTCGATGTGCTCGGCCAGGCCGGCGATCGTGGGGTGCTCGACGAGGAGGGCGACGCCCACGGGGGCGCCCCGTGCGGCGCCGATGCGGCTGACGAGCCGGAGCGCCAGCAGTGAATCGCCCCGCAGGTCGAAGAAGTTGTCGTGGACGCCGATGTCCCCGATGCCCAGCACCTGCTGCCAGTGGTGGAGGAGGTCTTGCTCCAGGTCGGTGCGGGGCGGCTCGTACGGGGTGTCCAGGGCCGGGCGCCGGGCGCGCGGTGCGGCCGCGGGGGGCTGCGCCGCGGTGGTCTCCCCGTCGGGGCCGAGCGGGGACCCGGCGGCTTCCGGGGCGTCCGTGACCGGTGGGGTGGTCCGGCCCACGGCCCGCTCGATCCAGTGCGAGGTCCGCTCGAAGGGGTACCCCGGCAGCGGAACCCGGCGGCGGCCGGCCGGCGGCTGTGTCGTGACGGGCACGCCGGCCGCCCACAACTGTCCGATCCCGTCCAGCAGCGTGCCGGCTTCCGAGCGGGTGGCGCGGGCGTGCCGCATCATCGGGACGACGGTCGCCCGCTCCCCCAGCTCGGCCCGCGCGTGCCGGGTCAGGCCGTGGCCGGGGCCGGCCTCGGCGAAGGTGAGGTGGCCGGCGCGGGCCAGCTCGCTCAGGCCGTCCGCGAACCGGGCCGTGTGCCGCATGTGCGTGACCCAGTACCCGGGGTCGGTGGCCTGCTCCGCCGTGATCCAGGTGCCGGTGACATTGGAGAGGTAGGGGACGCGGGGCGGGTGCAGGCTCACGCGGGCGACCGCCGCCGCGAATTCCGGCAGCACCGGGTCGAGCAGCCGCGAGTGGGCGGCCAGGCTCAGCCGGATCCGGGAGCACCCCACACCGTCCGCCGTCAGCCGCCGCTCCAGTGCGTCGATGGCCTCCTCTGCGCCCGATACCGTGCACGACGTACGGGAGTTGACGGTGGCGAGATCCACTCCGGTGCCGTCCAGGTACGGCAGCAGTTCCGCTTCCGCCCGCCACACCCCGAGCGTGGCCCCGCCGGCCCGCCGGGCCAGCTGCTCACGCAGGTGCACCAGGCGCAGCGTGTCGTCGAACGACATCACGCCCGCCAGGTACGCGGCGGTGTACTCGCCGAGCGAGTGCCCCAGCAGCGCGGCCGGCGTGACCCCGTGGGAGGCCAGCAGCCGCACCAGCGCGCACTCGACGGCCACCAGCGAGGCGAACTCGGCCGGCTCGGGCGGCCGTAGCCCGCCGTAGAGCGCTTCGGTCAGCGAGTGGCCGAGGACCGGGCGCAGGGCGTCCGCGGCACGGTCCATCTCGGCACGGAAGGCCGGCCGGGTGCGGTAGAGCCCGGCGCCCATCCCCGGGTACTGGGCGCCGCCGCCGGGCAGCAGGAACACCGGCTGGTGCGCGGCGCGGGCCGCCGCGGCAGGGGTGCCCGTCGCCTCCCGCAGCTGCCGGGCCGCGTCCTCGGCGGTGCGGCCGGCCACCGCCCGGCGGTGGGCGAACTCCCGGCGGCCGGAGTCGAGAGTGTGGGCAACGTCCCCGAGCGGCTGTTCCGGATGCGTATCGAGGTGGTCGGCCAGCTGCACGCAGAGCGCGTCGAGTTGGGAGGGGGTGCGAGCGGATACGCGCAGCAGTTCGTGATCGCCGGGCGCGGCGTCCCGGGCCGCGTCGGCCGGCTCAAGACGGGGCGGCTCCTCGACGATCAGATGCGCGTTGGTGCCGCCCACGCCGAAGGAGCTCACGCCCGCCCGCAGCGGGGAACCGTCCGGCGAACGCCACGGCATCGCCTCGCCGCTCACCCGGAAGGGGGTGGCGGCGAAGTCGATGGCCGGGTTGGGCCGGGTGAACCCCACGGTCGCGGGTACCACGCCGTGCTCCATGGCGAGCAGCACCTTGATCAGTCCGGTGACGCCGGCCGCCGCGTCCGTGTGCCCGACGTTGGACTTCACCGACCCCAGCAGACAGAACCCCGTGCGGTCCGTGCTCTCCCGGAACGCCCGGGTCAGGGCGGCCACCTCGATCGGGTCGCCGACCGGGGTGCCGGTGCCGTGCGCCTCGACATAGCTGATGCTGTCGGCCGGCACCTCGGCCGCGAGCTGCGCGGCGAGGACGGCCTCGGTCTGTCCCTCCGGGCTCGGGGCGGTGAAACCCGGCTTGCGCCGGCCGTCGTTGTTGATCGCCGAGCCCTTGATCACGCCCCAGATGCGGTCGCCGTCCGCGAGCGCGTCCTCCAGCCGGCGCAGCACGACAGCGGCCACCCCGTCGCCGCGGATGGTGCCGCGTGCCTCCGCGGCGAAGGCCCGCGTCCGGCCGTCGGGCGACAACACCCCCTGCTCCACGTACCGGTAGCCCCGTGCGGCCGACGGATTGAGCGCCGAGCCGCCCGCCAGCGCCGTGTCGCAGTGGTAGTTGAGCAGATCCTGACAGGCGAGATGCACGGCCACGAGCGAACTGGAGCAGGCCGTCTGCACCGACATGCTGGGCCCGGTCAGATTCAGCTCGTACGAGACCCGGGTGGCGAACGAGTCCGGCAGGTTGGCCGACTTGGCGGCCAGCAGGTGCAGCGAGCCCGGCTCGCCCGCGTACCGGGGGTGGATGTGGCTCAGGTAGTACTCGCTCTGGCTGGTGCCCGCGTAGACCCCGATCTGGCCGCCGGAGCGCGCCGGGTCGTATCCCGCGTGCTCCAGGGCGTGGTGGCAGACCTCCAGGAAGAGCCGCTGCTGCGGATCGAGCAGCTGGGACTCCGCCGGGGAGTAGCCGAAGAACTCCCCGTCGAAGCGGTCGATGCCGTCGATGGTGGAGGCCATCTTGACCAGGCTCGGATCGTCGAGGTCCGCGGCGGTCCCGCCGGCGGCCAACAGGGCCGCGGCGGGAATGGGCTTGGCCGACTCGTGCCCGTCCAGCAGGTTCTGCCAGAACTGGCCGAGGTCCGCGGCGTCCGCCCACCGCCCTGTCATGCCGACCACGGCGATGCCGAGGTCGTCGCTGTCGTCCCGGTACTCATCCATTGCGGTGTCGGTCCTTTCGGGCGGCGGCCCGGCTGCGCGCGCGGGCCTGCCGCTGGCGGCGGGCCCGCTCGGCACCCGCGGCGGAGCCGTGCGCCGGCCCGGCTCCGCTGCCGAGGTGACGGGCCATGGCGGTGGGCGTCGGGTGGGTGAACAGGTCCGCGAGCTGGAGATCGATCCCGAGCCGCTGCCGGGCCACGGAACGGACGGTGACCAGCAGGATCGAGTGGCCGCCGAGGTCGAAGAAGCTGTCGTCCGGGCCGGCGTCGGGGCGCTCCAGCACCTCCGCCCAGATCGCGGTCAGTTCCTTCGTCAGCCGGGCTTCCGCTCCGGCGGGCACCGAGGGGGCCGCCGGAGCGGCGTGCTCCTCGGGCGAGCCGGTGGTGACCGCGCACGGCACCGGGGTGCCGAAGGCGTCCGGCAAGGTGGTGCCGGCCGGTGCGAGGTCCGGGCCGGTCGCGCGGCCGGTGACGGTCACCGTGGCGGTGAGCCGTTCCAGGGGCAGCACCGGGCCCGTCGTGTGGGCACGCACCCACGGGGCGGCGGCATCCAGCCCGATGAGGACGGACGGCAGATCGTGGCCGAGCGCCGGGCCGAGGGAGGCGAGGGCGTCGCCGGCCGGCAGTACCCGGTAGCCGCGGGCCTCGGTCAGCTCCCGCAGGGCGAAGCCGCGGCTCATGCCCGTCTCCTGCCACATGCTCCATGCCAGGCTGATGCCGCGCAGGCCCAGCGCGCGCTGCCGCACGGCCAGTGCGTCCAGAGCGGCGTTGGCCGCCGCGTAGGCGCCCATCGCGGCGCCGCCGAAGAAACCGTTGACGGAGGAGAAGGAGACGAACGGCATGCCCTGCCGGTGCCGCAGCGCGTGCGTCAGGTGATGGGCGCCGGACACCTTGGCGTGCCAGACGCTCCGCCAGCGCTCCGGTGCGGCCTCGGCGGCGGGGAACTCGGCGCGCTCCCCGGCCAGATGCCACACCGCGTCCGGCTCCCCGGACTCCCACAGCAGGCGGCTCACCTCGTCCGCGTCGCCGATGTCGGCCGCCACGTACCGCACGTCGCCCAGGGACTGCAGGGCGCGCAGGGCCTCGGCACGGGGGTGCTCCCCGGCCCGGGAGCGGCCCACCAGGGTGAGCCGGACGTCGTGCCGGGTGAGGAGGTGGCGGGCCAGCTCGACGCCGATCCCGCCGAGGCCGCCGGTGATCAGATGGTGACCGCCCGGGACCTCCGCGGGCTCGTCGGGGGCGGGCTGCGCGGGAAGCTCGGTGAGCCGCGGGACCAGGCGGTGTCCGCCCTCGGTGAGGGCCACGTGCGGTTCGGCGGAGGGGGCGAGCAGCTCGGCGTGGAGCCGCTCGGCCAGGGCCTCGTCGTCGCCGGCCGGGTCACCGTGCACCTCGACGAAGCGGCCGGTGAGGTCCGGGGTCTCCTGGAGCGCGCTCTTCAGCAGCGCGGCCTCGGCGGCGCTCTCCGGCCCCGTGGTGCCGACGACGGTGAGGGCGGCGCACCGGCTGCCGGGCGCGGCCAGGGCACCGAACAGCCCGGCGAGGGCGATCAGCCGTCCGGGCTCCGGAGGCTCGCTGCCGGTGGCGTCGTCGTATGCGGCGAGCGCGGTCAGATCGATGACATGGGCGGGCGCGTCCAGGGACGGGAGCGACCCGGCGGGCTCCGTGTCGACGACGGTGCTGCGGCCACCGTGCGCGTCGACCAGCCGGGCCAGGGCGTCGGCCAGCGTCCGCCGTCCGGCCGCCAGCACCACCACCTGCGCGGCACACCAGTCCGTGGCGGCGGGCGGTGCCTGGGCGGGCTGCCAGTGCGGGCGGTGGAACCAGTGGGGCACGGTCCGTTCGGTGGCCGGCGGCGGGTCCGTCTCGTGCGCCGTGCGGGCGGCCGGAGTGGTGACGGCGGTGCGCACGCGGTCGGGCTGCGGTGCCGGGGCCGGTTCGACGGTCACCGTGGCCGCGCCGACGGACGGGGTGTCAAGGAGGCGGTCGCGCCAGGCGGCCCGCACCCCGTCGTCGAGCACGGGCAGCGCGCCGAGCATCTCGGTGTCCACCGCCCCGTCCGCGGTGCGCGGCAGCGCGGAGACCAGCACGACGTGCAGCGGCAACTGCCGGTCGGGCAGGGCACGTTGTGCGGCCTCGGCCACCCGGGCGGCCGCCAGGGGGCGTTCGGGCACCGCGTGGACGACCAGACGGGGCAGCCCCGAAGCGTCCTCGCGCCGGGTCACGACGCATTCGCGTACGCCGGGCACGGTGAGGACGGCGGCGGGCACGGCGGTGAGATCGGAGGCGTCGTGGCTTCCGGCCGCCGGACCGCCGGGGCCGCCGTCGAGCGCCGACAGCCGGCGTGCGGCGTCCCGGGCCGCCGCGTCCAGCACCCGGTGGATCAGCTCGGCGAGCTGCTCGGCGGTGCCGGTGTCGAAGAGGTCGGTGCTGTACTCCACGGCGAGTTCCAGGCCGTCGGGGGAGCCGTCCGCCGCCCGGTGCTCGGAGAAGTTGACCGCGAGGTCGAACTTGGCCACGTCCACATGCATCCGCTCCCACTCGGAGACCGCATCGCCCAGCTCGACGACGGTGGGCGCGGCGTCGTGCAGACCCAGGGACACCTGGAAGAGCGGGTGGCGGGCCAGGTGCCGGGGCGGGTTGATCCGCTCGACGAGCTGCTCGAACGGCAGGTCCTGGTGGGCGTGGGCGGCCGAGGTGGCGTCCCGCACCCGGTCCAGCAGCTCGGTGAAGGCCGGATCGCCGGAGGTGTCCGTGCGCAGCACGAGGGTGTTGACGAAGAATCCGACCAGCGGGTCGAGCTCGGGAACCGGCCGGCCCGCCATGACGGTGCCGAGCGGGATGTCCTCGCCGGCACCGGAGCGGGTCAGTGCGGCTGCCAGTGCGGCTTGCACGACCATGAACAGCGTGGCGTGATGGCGCTGGGCCAGCTCGGCCAGCCGGCGGTGCAGTTCCGCGTCGCAGGTGCGGTGGACCAGCCGCCCCTGGCGGCTCGGCGTCGTGGGGCGGGGCCGGTCGCAGGGCAGGGACAGTTCGTCCGGTAGCCCGGCGAGACGCCCTTCCCAGTAGGCGAGTTGCCCGGCCGCCCGGCTCCCGGGGTCGTCCGCGTCGCCCAGGAACTCGCGCTGCCACAGCGCGTAGTCGGCGTACTGGACGGGCAGTTCGTCCCACTTCGGGGTGCGTCCCTCGGCGCGGGCCGAGTAGGCGGTGGACAGATCCGTGGCCAGTGGGGCCAGGGACCCGCCGTCGGCGGCGATGTGATGCAGCACCAGCAACAGCACGCTGGTGTCGTCCGGCAGGTGGAACAGGTGGGCGCGCAGCGGTGGATCGGTCTCCAGTGCGAAACCCAGCCGGGCCGCCGAGCGGAGGTGCTCGTCGAGCAGCCGCTGCGGTATCTCTGCCACGAACAGGTCCGGCTCGGCCTCGTCGGCGGCCGGCACCCGCTGGGCGGGCGTGTTGCCGCGTTCCGGGAACAGGGTGCGCAGCGCCTCGTGGCGGGCCACGACATCGGTCAGGGCCTGCCGCAGCACCCGGCCGTCGAGCCGCTTCGGGAAGCGCGCGACGACGGGGATGTTGTAGGTGGGGCCGGGACCCTCCAGTCGGTCGATGAACCACAGACGGGTCTGGGCGAGCGAGAGCGGCAGCGGCTCGGGCCGGGCCCGGCGGGTCAGCGGAGGGTGGCTCGGCCCGGCATCGCCGGCCTCGGCGAGTTCGGCGAGTTCGGCGATGCTGGGCCGGGCGAACAGTTCGGCGACGGTGAACTCTCGCCCCACGGCCGTGCGGATCCTGCCGACCAGCCGGGTGGCGAGCAGCGAATGCCCGCCGAGCGCGAAGAAGTTGTCGTGCCGGCCGACGCGGTCGATCCCCAGGACGTCGCACCACACCGCGGCGAGCGCCTTCTCCAGCGGGGTGGCCGGCTCGTCGTCCCCGGCGCCGCCGGACGGGGCCGCCGGGCCGTCCGCGGCCGGCAGCTCGTCGACCCGCTCCACCCGGCAGGGCACGGGGGTGCCGTAGGCGTCCTTCTCCCTGAGGTCCGCGGCGGCCTGCGGGGCGCTGCCGGTGACGTGGCCGACGAGTTCCTGCAGCGGTAGGGCGGGTGCGTCGGTCCGGCTGCGGACCCAAGGAGCCGCCGGGTCGAGGCCTACCAGGACATGGCCCGGTGTGTGCAGGGCGACGGCCAGCGAGCGCACCCCCTCGGACCGGCTGATCAGCCGGAAACCACGGGCCCGGGTCAGCTCCTTGAGGGCGTAGCCCTCGCTGGCGCCGAGCTCGTCCCACATGCTCCAGGCGACGCTGTGGGCGCGCAGCCCCAGGGCGCGCTGGTGTGCGGTGAGCGCGTCGAGATAGGCGTTGGCGGCCGCGTAGGCGGCGGCCATGCTGCCGCCGAAGAAGCCGTTGACGGAGGAGAAGGAGACGAAGAGGGTGCCCGGCCGGTCGCGCAGCGCGTCGGTGAGGACCGCCGCACCGGCTGCCTTGGCGGCCAGGACGGCTTCCCAGTGCGCCGCGTCGGCCTCGGCCAACGGCCGTTCGGCGAAGTGTGCGGCCAGGTGCAGCACCCCGTCGACCGGGCCGCGGCCGGCCTCCGCCCCGGCGAGGAGACGGCGTACCGCGTCGGGGTCGGTGACATCCGCGGTCAGGTACCGCACGTCGCCGAGCGCCGCCAGCGCGTCGAAGGCGGCGGCCTTCTCCGGGGCGTCCGCGAGCGGGGTGCGGCCGGTCAGGGTGAGCCGGGCACGGTGGCGGGTCAGCAGCGTGCGGGCCAGCTCCGTGCCGATCCCGCCCAGGCCGCCCGTCAGCAGATAGTGACCGCCCTCGCGGAACACGGGCGTGGCGTCGGTGCCCGCCTCCGGTGCGGGCAGCGGGGCGAGCCGGCTGACCAGGCGGGCGCCATCGCGCAGGGCGACCAGTACGTCTCCGCCCGGGGCGGAGATCTCGGCGTGGATCGCCTGCGCGGTCCGGTCAGGGCCGTGGTCGAGGAGGGCGGCGCCCCCCAGATCGGTCCACCGGCCGGTGAGCCAGGGCAGTTCCTGCACCGCGCTCTTGAGCACGGCCACCGCCGCGGCGCGCTCCGGCAGCACCTCCTCGCCCGGTAGCGCCGCACAACTCCCGGTGGCGACCACGTCGAGGGTGACGGGCCGTTCGTCCGCGGCGAGCGCGGTGATCAGGGCGGCGAGTCGGCGGGCCGTCGTACCGGCCCCGGCCGGGTCGAGCGAGACCGTCCGCCGGTCGGCCTCGGTGAGGTCGACGACGCGGGTGACCGGCCCGCCCACCGAACCCAGCAGGTCCGTCCACGCCGCCGCCTCGGTCCACGACGCGGACCGCTCCGGGACGACGACGCCGCTCGTCCCGCCGGCGGCGGCGATCCGCGCGGCCAGCCGGTCGGCCGGGGCACGCCGCGGGCCCGTCAGGATCAGGGTGTGCTCCGCGGTGCCCCGTGGGTCGTCCGCGTGAAACCGCTCGGCGCGCCGCCAGACGGGCCGGTGGAACCAGTCCGGCACCGTGCGCTCGTTGCCGAGCAGCAGATCCGTGCGGCGCAGCACCTCGGCGTACGCACCCTCTTCGAACCGCCGGCGCAGCAGGGTGCGCTGGATCTTGCCGATCTCCGTCTTGGGGATGTCCGCCGCCGTCACCGGCAGGACGGCCGCGGGGGTGACGCCGAACTCACGCGCCACCCTGCCGGTGAGCGCGGTCACGGTGCGGCGGGTGTCCGCCTCGGGAGTCAGCACACAGAACACGGCGAGTTCGTCGGTGGTCGCGGCGGCCGAGGTCCGTACCGCGACGGCGGCGGTGAACGCCCGCTCCACACCGGTGATTTCCTCGACCGTCGCCTCGATCTCCTGGCTGGAGTGGTTGACGCCGTTGACGATGATGACGTCCTTCGCGCGGCCGGTGAGCGTGACCGCGCCGTCCCTCAGGAAGGCGAGGTCGCCGGTGTCGAACCAGCCGCCGGCCCGGAACGCCTCGGCGTTGTGGTGCGGAGCCCGGTGGTAGCCGTCGGTCACGGCCGCGCCGCGCACCTGCATCCGGCCCACCCGGCCCTCGGGCAGCAGATTCCCGTCCTCGCCCACGATCCGGACGGCGAATCCGGGGTGCGGGCGGCCACAGCTGACATGCGGGTCGTCGTCGCTGCTGTCGCCCAGGGTCAGTACGCCGTCGGTCTCGCCCGAACTGGTCTCGGACATGCCCCACGTCGGGTGCATGGCGTCGTCCGGCAACCCGAACGGCCGTAGCGCGGCCAGGAAACGGCGGGCCGTGCGGGCCACGACGGCCTCCCCGCCGTTGATGGCCAGCCGCAGGCAGGACAGGTCCCAGTCCGGCTCCGGCTCGGCGGCGAGCCGGTCGGCGACCAGCCCGTAGGCGAAGTTGGGTGCCCAGGTGCTGGCGGCACGGTGCCGGTCGACCGCGTCGAGCCAGCGCAGCGGGTCCTCCAGCACCCAGGTGGTGGGGGCGAGCACCTGGCGGGCCCCGAGCACCACGTCCCGCAGATGGAACATCACCACCCCGCCGACGTGGTCGAGTGGCATCCAGTTGAAGGACGGGTCGGCGGCGGTCAGCCCGTGCTGCTGCACGGCCGAGGCCACCTGCGCGAGCACATTGCGGTGGCGCTGTTCGACGGCCTTGGGTGCGCCCGTGCTGCCGGAGGTGAGCAGCAGCAGCACCAGGTCGTCGGGGGTGGCCGGGTGCCAGTCGCGGTCCGGCGGGCTGCTGAGGAGCGCGTCGATCGCGGCGACGTGGGGCGGCTCGTCGCCGTGCCGGCCGAGCGCGGCGGCGATGCCGTCCCGGGCGGTGGCCGGCGCCAGCACCCACGGCTGCTCCAGCGCCGTCCAGGCGTCCGTCAGACGGGTGAGCTGGGTGCTCTCCCGCTCGTGGCCACCGGGCGGGGCGGCGAGCGGCACCGCCGCCAGACCGCCGAGCACACAGGCCCAGAAGCCGGTCACGAACTGCCGGGTGTCCGGAAGCTGGAGGAGCACGGCGTCACCGGGCCGGGCCCCGGCCGCGCGCAGTCCGTGCAGCACCCGGGAGGCGTCCTCGGCGAGTTCGGCGTAGGACTGCCGCTCCTCGTCGCCGTCGGGGCGGATGTGCACCAGCTCGCCGCCGGACTCCGCGGCGGCCCGCAGCGCCTCCCCCAGCGTGCGGAAGGCGGATGCGGTCAGCGGCGGTCCCTCACTGAGCGAGGGCCGGGACTCCCCCGCCGGCTCCGGCTCCCCGTACGTCTCCGGCCGGACGGCGCTCCCGTCCGGCGCGCCGGATGCGGTGCCGAGGCCACCGATGTGGAGGCGGCCGGGGGGCGGGAGTTCGACGGGGCGTACGGCGACCGCAGCGCCGGTCACCCCGGGCTCCGCGCGCAGCCGCTTCTCCCAGGCGCCGGCCGGCCCGCCGTCCAGGACGGGCAGGGCGGACAGCGCTTCGGCGTCCACCGCCCCCTCGGCGGTACGCGGCAGCGCCGAGACCAGGACGATGCGCAACGGCGGTGATTCAGGCGGGAGTTGGGCCCGACCGGCGACAGCGAGCCGGGCCGGGTCGACGGAGGCGTCCGGCACCACATGGGCGACGGGCCCCGGTACGCCGGTGCGTGCGGTGCGCACCGAGACCAGGCATTCGTGCACACCCTCCTGGGCCAGCAGCGCCCGCTCGCACGCGGCCAGGCTGCCGGCGAGCGCGCCTGCGGCGTCCTCGGCCGGCAGCAGCCGGGACAGCGCCCGGGCGGGGTCGGCGGCCGCGCTCACCAGGACCTGGCGCAGCCGTTCGACCAGGGCGTCGGCCGTGGTCCGTGCGAACAACTCGGTGCTGAACTCCAGGGACCCCGTCATTCCGGCGGCCTCGCCGGCCGGGCCGTGCCGCTCGGTGAGCGACAGCGTGAGGTCGAACCGGGCGACCCCGACGTCCGTGGGCTCCAGCCGCGCCGTGGCCCCCGCCATGTCCAGCCGTGCCTGCCCCGCGTTCTGCAGCACCAGCATGACCTGGAACAAGGGGTGACGGCCCACCGCTCGGGGCGGGTTGAGGCGGTCGACGAGCCAGTCGAAGGGCACGTCCTGCCGGTCGTGCGCGGCGAGGCCGGCGTCCCGCACCCGCTCCAGCAGCGCGGTGAAGGACGGATCACCGGAGGTGTCGGTGCGCAGTACCAGGGTGTTGCTGAAGAAGCCGACGAGGTGGTCCAGGGCGGTGTCGTCCCGGCCGGCGACGGCCGTGCCCAGCGGGATGTCGGTACCCGCGCCGGACAGCGTGAGGGTGGCGGCGAGCGCGGCGTGCAGCGTCATGAAGACCGTGGCCCGGTGCGCGGCGGCGAGTTCGGTCAGCGCGCGGTGCAGCTCGGCGTCGAAGGCCAGCGGCACCGCGTCACCCGCGTACCGGTGGGTGCGCTCCCGGAGCCGGTCGTAGGGCAGGTCGAGCTGGTCGGGCAGTGACGCCAGGGCCCGTTCCCAGGAGGCGAGTTGCCGGCCGGCGCGGCTGTGGGTGCCAAAGGGCTCGCCGAGCAGCGCGCGCTGCCAGAGCGTGTAGTCGGCGTACTGCACGGGCAGTGGCGCCCAGCCGGGGGTGCGGCCCGCCACCCGCGCCGTGTACGCCGCCGCCAGGTCTTCGGCCAGCGGCACGAGAGACCAGCCGTCGGCCGCGATGTGGTGCAGCACCAGCAGCAGCACGGTGCGGCCGTCGTCGACGCGGAACAGGTGGCAGCGCAGGGGGGGTTCGGTGCCGAGGGAGAAGCCGGCGCGGGCCGCCGCCCGCAGCCGGGAGTCCAGCTCGCCGGCCGGCACGTCCACCACGTCGGGTGCGGGCCGGGCGCGCGGGTCGTCGGGGCCGAGAACGAGCTGCCGGGGGTCGCCCTCGACATCCGGGAAGAGGGTGCGCAGCGCCTCATGACGTGCGCAGACATCGGCGAGGGCGGCGCGCAGCGCCCCCGCGTCGAGAGCGGTGTCGAGGGTGAGGACGCACGGGATGTGGTAGGTCGGGCCGGCTCCCTCCAGCCGGTCGAGGAACCAGATGCGGGCCTGGGCGGGCGAGAGCGGCACCTGCTCCGGCCGCGCGGCCGGCAGCAGCGGCGGCCGCTCCGTGCCGGCGGCCGTGCCGTCCGGCGGCGTGGCGACGAGCCCGGCGAGCGCACCGGGGCGCGGCGCGTCGAAGACCGCCGTCATGGTGATCTCCACGCCGAGGTCCGCCCGAATCCGCGTCAGCAGCCGGGTGGCCAGCAGCGAATGTCCGCCGAGGTCGAAGAAGTCGTCGTCGGCGCCGACCGTGCCCTCGGACAGCCGCAGCACCTCCTCGAAGAGCCGGCAGAGCCGTTCCTCGGCCGCGGTGGCGGCGCCCCGGCCGCGCGCGGCGGCGGCGAAGTCGGGCGCGGGCAGCGCCTTGACGTCCAGCTTGCCGTTGTACGTCAGCGGCAGGGCCGGCAGCAGCACACACACGCTCGGCACCATGTGCGCGGGGAGCAGGTCCGCCAGGTGGCTCCGCAGCGCCGGCGGTTCGGGGGCGCGGCCGGTCCCGGGCACGGCGTAGGCGACGAGGATGCGGTCGCCGTCGGCGCCGTCGCGGGCCACCACGGCGGCCTGCGCCACATCGGGGTGGCCCACCAGGACCGCCTCGATCTCCCCGGGCTCGATACGGAAGCCGCGGATCTTCACCTGCTGGTCGGCGCGGCCGGCGTACTCCAGCGTGCCGTCCGGCAGCCTGCGGGCCAGGTCGCCGGTGCGGTACATCCGCGCGCCGGGCGCGCCGAACGGGTCGTCCAGGAACCGTTCCGCGGTCAGCTCCGGCCGGCCGAGGTAGCCCCGGGCCACGCCGGGGCCCGCCACGTACATCTCGCCCACCCAGCCGGGCGGTACCGGCTGCCGGCTGTGGTCGAGGACGTACACCCGCAGGTCCGGGAGCGGCGAGCCGATCAGGCTGGGCGCCCGCTCCTGCTCGACGAGGGCGCGGGTCACGCGCTGGTGGGTGACGTGCACGGTCGTCTCGGTGATGCCGTACATGTTGACCAGCACCGGTGCCCGGTCGCCGTACCGCTCGACCCAGCCACGCAGCTGCGCCGGCTCCAGCGCCTCGCCTCCGAACACGACATAGCGCAGGCCGAGCGGCGGGTGAGACGCTCCGCGCCGGTGGCACTCAGCGTCCGCCCGGACCAGCTGCTGGAAGGCGGAGGGCGTCTGGTTGAGGACGGTGACCCGCTCGTCGCGCAGCAGCTGGAGGAAGTCGGCGGGCGCGCGGGTGACCTCCTTGGGGACGACGACGAGCCGGCCGCCGTGCAGCAGGGCGCCCCAGATCTCCCAGACGGAGAAGTCGAAGGCGTAGGAGTGGAAGAGGGTCCACACGTCCTCGGGGCCGAAGTCGAAGTGCGCGGCGGAGGTCTCGAAGAGCCGGACGACGTTGGAGTGCGGGACCACCACGCCCTTGGGGCGTCCCGTGGAGCCCGAGGTGTGGATGAGGTACGCGGTGTCGCCCGGGGTGAGCGGCGCGGTGCGTTCGGCATCGGTGAGGTCGTCGGCCGGGAGGCCGGCCAGGGCCGTCTCCAGCGCGGGGTCGCCGAGCAGCACGGTGGCCACGCCGGTCTCGGGCAGGCCGGGGGCGGTCGGTGGGTCGGTGACCAGCAGCGTGGGCGCCGCGTCGTCGGCGATCGTCCGGAGGCGCTCCGCCGGGTAGCCGGGGTCGAGCGGCAGGTAGGCGGCGCCCGACTTGAGTACGGCGAGCAGCGCGGTGATCAGTTCGGCGGACCGGGGCAGAGCCAGCGCCACGATGCCGCCCGGCCCGGCGCCGCGCTCGACGAGGAGGCGGGCCAGCCGGTTGGCGCGGGCATTGAGCTGCGCGTAGCTCAGCGCGGTGTCCCCGAAGGTGACGGCGGTGGCGCCGGGGCTGCGGGCGGCCTGTGCCTCGAAGCGGGTGGGCAGGGTGGCATCCGGCGCGGGCGGGGCGCTCACGGCCGAGGCGTACGAGGGTTCCTCGTCGGGCCGCAGCAGTCGCGTACCGGCGAGGCTCAGCTCGGCGTCGGCTCCCGCGAATTGGTCCAGCAGCAGCAGGAACCGTGCGTGATGATCTGCCAGTTGCTCCTCGGTGTACAGCGCGGGGTTGGCGGCGAACGCGAGATGCAGCCCGCCGCCACCGGATGCGGGGCGCACGGTGAGGGACAGATCCTCGACGGGGCCGCCCGACAGATGGTGGAAGGTGGCCGGGTGGCCGGCGAAGCGCGGCTCGTTGTCGAAGGGCATCAGATTGACGACCGGCCCGTACAGCCGCCGGCCACGGCCCAGGAGCTTGAGGTCGCGGCGCAGGTCCTCGCCGCGGTAGCGCGCGTACTTGCGCACGGTCCGGGCCTCTGCGGCGGCCGTCCGCACGAGGGTGTCGAGGGTGGTGCCGGCGTCCATGGTCAGGTGCAGCGGCAGGATGTTGGAGACGACGCCCGGGGTGCGCAAGGCGGCGGAGCCGAAGCGGTTCATGGCGGGCAGGCCGAGGACGACATCGGCGCTGCCGGTGACCCGGTGGACGTAGCCGGCGGCCGCCGCGAGGAGCAGGTCGCCTTGGGCGACGCCCAGACGGGTGGCGGCCGTGGAAAGACGTGCGGCCGCGTCGGCGGTCAGCGCGGTGGCGCGGCGCAGGGCCGTGGGCGAGGGCAGGGCGGTCGCATCGGTGAGGCTCACGGCTTCGGGGGCGCCGGCGCAGCGCTCCGCCCAGAAGTCCCGGTCGCGCGCGAGGTTCCCGGAGGCACGGTAGCCGTGCTCCTCGGCGAGCAGCCGGGCCAACGGCGCGAATCCGCGCTCCGGTTGGCTCCCGGCGGCCAGCGCGGTGTACACCTCGGCCACGCGACGGACGACGAGGGAGTAGCCGTAGCCGTCCAGGAGGATGTGATGCGCCCTCTGGTACCAGAAGAACCGGTCGGGGGCGGCCGTGAACAGCGCCTCGGTGAAGAGTGGGCCTTCGGTGAGGTCGACGGGCGTGGCGAGGTCGGCGCGCATCCAGGTCTCGGCGGCCGCCCGCGGATCGGGCTCGCCGCTGACGTCGACACGGTGCAGGGCCCAGTCCCACACGGCCGCGTGACGGGCGCGGGGGCCCTCGGCGGTGTCGAGGAAGCTCAGCCCGAACGTCTCGGCCTCGGCGATCGTCCACCGCAGCGCGGTTTCGAAGAGTTCGGTGTCGACGGAGCCATGAATCTCCACGTACTCACCGGTGTTGTAGGCCGCGTTCGCGGGGTCGAGCCTCTGGGCGAACCAGATGCCTTCCTCAGCGCCCGACAGGGGGCGGACGGTGTCGTCGTGAGCTGACATGGCACCAACCCTCAGTAGTAGTGCGAGTTCAGACGGAATGCCGTCCTGCGAGAGCAGCCGCACGCGGCGTCGGACGGATGCACTGCAGCCCGGATCGACGGGCGAAGTTCAGCGGTACGCAGACGTCGGGAACCACAAAGCGCAGTCTGGAAAGGCTTTTACGGGGAACGGCATCACGGGCGACTTCAATGAGGCGCCCAGCCCCGTCCTTAACCCTGCCGGAAGGCGACTGAGCCAGTCAAGTTAAACAATAAAGCTCACGCCCACTTATAAGGCGCTAACACTTCCTGGGTTACGCTGACTTCCGCCTGCGGGGATGTGTCCCAGCGACGCATCAGGTGCTTTTGAATGTACGTAATCAATTTCCGGCCTCGATGCGCGCACCGTCCGCCGCGCATGCAACAACTCGTCAACAACAACGGTTTCCGGCTGACTACTGACGTGTATCCGAGCGATGCGGATATCCGATTCCGAAGCCTCGGGGACACAGAGGTGACCAGCCGGCCAACTCCAGGAGTTCCGACCCCGTGAGAACCGTGAACAACCCGCCTGCCTTGCCCGTCACGGCACTTCTTCCCCGCGCCCAGGCGGGGGACGGCGGGGCCATGAATGATCTCCTCTGCCACATCGCGCCGTTCGTCGCGCGGTTGTGCAGGGCGGTGGCCCGACGGCACAGTTGCGACGCCGCACAGGAAGCGCTGCTCGCCATCTACCGCGGTATCGGCGGGCTGCGGGAGCCCGCCGCCTTCTACGGCTGGGTCCGGGCGGTCACCGTGCGGGAGGCGGTGCGCACCTCGAAGCGGCTGAGCCAGGGCACCGCGGATGAACTTCCCGAAATAGCGCAGGACAGCAACCCGTTGACTTTTGTTCATATCTCCGACGTGCTGGATCAGCTGTCGGACCAGCACCGCCAGATCCTCGTCCTGCGCGCCGTCTACGGCCTCAACGAGAAGGAGATGGCGATCGCGCTGTCGGTACCCGTCGGCACCGTCCGTTCCCGTTTGCACCGGGCCCGCGGAGTATTCTCCGCCGCCTGGCACGAGATACGCGTCTGAAACGCTGCACGCGAACCACGCGCACAATTCCCCGGTTTCAGGGAATGGCCGACCCGCCCCCTCGCAGGCACGCAACAAGCCAACGAACGGGTGATGATTCCTGTCCGGAGCGAAGGGCATTTTCCCCGCCGGTCATTTCTTCAAATACGAACTGCTACCCCTTTCCTTCACCCGGATTCAACTTCTCCGCAGCACGTTCCGGATACCGACCCGCACACCATGGCGCTGTGACCGCCTGCGCGCGCCGGATTCCCGTTCACGGCGGCGGCCGCGGTCCCGCGGCCCGTCCCTCGGCAAAGCCCACGCGGTCACAGCACCGGGTGTGTCATGCCAGCTGGTAGAGCCGGTCTTCGGACCAGATGGCGGTCACTCCTCCCCATGCGGCGGCCGAGGCCACATCGGGGAAGAACCCATGGCCCTTGTGGTTGGCGCTGGTGTTGCACAGCAGCGGAATGCCGGACAGCGCCTCGTAGGCGGTCAGCAGCCGGTGGACGAACGGCGATTCCCCGGCGTTGACGGTCTGCAGGCGCGCGGTGCCGTCCAGGTGCACGACCGCGGGGACCTTGTCCGCCCAGCCGGGCCGGGTGTCGTGGTCGTACAGCATGTGCGGGTCGGGGGTGCCCGGCAGGAACAGCTCACCCGCCCGGTGTTCGAGGCACACGGGGGCAACGGGCCGGTAGTGCTCCCGGTCCTTGATGCGGTTGAGGTGTTCCTTCATCCGGGGGTCGACGGCCGGTGCGAAGATGCTGCGGTGCCCCAGCGCCCGCGGGCCCAGCTCGGCCCGCCCGGTGAGTACCACGACGGGCTGACCGCTCTCGTGCAGCACCCGCGCGAGACCGTCCACATCGCACGGCCGGGAAGTCCAGCCCGGCGGGTCGCTCTCGGCCGGCAGCAGGCGCGGGCCCTGGTAGACGTGCCAGTCGAGGACGGGCTGTCCGCTGATCCGGGTCCACTCCAGAACGGCGGCACCCAGGGCGGCCCCGGCGTCATTGGGGAAGGGAGGCACCCACACCTCGTCGAACAGCCCCGAGGAGCGAATGCGGCTGTTCCACTTGATGTTCAGTGCACAACCACCGCCCACACACAGCCGGGGCGGCAGGCCGCGATCCGCCATCACCTCGGTCAGGGCGGCAAGGAGACGGCGGCCGAGATACCCCTGGAAACCGGCGATCAGATCGGCATCGCCGAACCCGGACCCTTGGCGGGCGACATGACCCTTGAGCGCACGCGCGAGGTAGTCGCCCATGGTGTAGGACAGCTTCCTGCCGTCCAGCAACTCGGTGATGACGGAGTCGAGTTCGGGGTGGTCCTCGCCGAGCCCTGCGTACGCCATGGCCTTTCCGGCCACGTCCAGGTTGCGGGGCATGGCCTGCCGTATGGGCCCAGCCTTCGCGGCGGCGGCCTCGAACGGCGGCAGTGCGGCGCAGAAATCCGCGAAGATGCTGCCGTACAGCGGGAACAGTTCACCCACCCGCGTCACTTGGAACGGCTCGGGCCGCACGTGGTAGAGGACGGGTGTCATACCGCCGTCCCACACCAGCACCAGTGCGTCCTGGCCCTGCCGGGCGAACGGGCTGGTGGCGTAGGCGCCCATCAGATGCTGAGCACTGTGGTGGTAGCCGGCGTACTCCTGCCCCTGGGCATCGGACCACGGCAGGCCGGTGAAGGTGTGACGCGCCAGGACCTCGGCAGCGGGCTCTTCGAGGTAGGGAGCGACGGGCAGTTCGACCGCGCGGCCGTGGTGGGTCACGCGAAGAGTGGGGTGCTGCGGGTCCTGGCGCAGACGGGGGAACCAGCCGTCGACCACGAAACGATCGATGTCATCCGTCCCGACACCCTCCCGGGACAGCACCTCTTCCGCCATCTCCAGGCGATCGAGGGGCTGGAACCGCTTGTTGTTGTGCAGCTTCTCCATCTCCACCGAGGTCAGGAGCCGGCCGTCCTCGATAAGGGCCAGGCCTCCGTCGTGCGTCAATTTCAGACCGCATATCAGCATGTGTGTCAGCTCTCGTTCTACGAGGGGGCGGTGGTACAGCGGGATGAGCGGCAGGGCCCTGACGCGACGTCCGTTGAGGCGCTTTCATGGAAAAAGAGGAGCGCGCCGCGACGCGCACTCCCCGCCCCGTGCGTGATCTCCGTCACTGAGTTGGCGGCCGGATGGGCTGCGTCCGCACAAAGCCGCGAGGGCCTCGCGGTTCGTTGTCACCAACGAACCCGCGAGACCCTCGCTTCACCCACGGAGACTTCTGGCCTACGCCTCTAGGAGTTCGCGCTGGGCGGGACGTTGGAGGTGTTTGCGCAGCGCTGCTTTTCCTCTTCGGTCAGGTCCCGGGTCTTGTACTTGATGACCTTGTAGGTGATGTCCGCCTCGACATCGGGGAAACTGCGCGGCCCGTCGGCGAATTCATTCGACGTCCACGTTCCCTTCAACTTCTGGGTAACGGGTACTTCCTCGATCCAGCCCGCCTGGTAGGGGCCGATGTGGATCTGGTCCGTGGTTCCCGTAGTGATGCTGCTGAACCAGCTCTTCTCGAACTTCGGCAGCACGGAAGCCGTCACGGTATTGGAAGCGCCGCCGCTGAGCTGCACGCCGACGACCATCGACTCGCCGTTGGTCTCTTCGCTCTTGTAGCTGAGGACGTTGGGGTCAGGGTTCGCGGAGCAGTTCTGACGTTCGTCCACCAGCCGCTTCGGCGTACCCTCCACCGGGTCACCGATCCATTCGCCGGAGTCGACGGAGCACTTGTCACCACAGTCGGCGAGGTACGCGGCGACCTCGTCCGGGGTGTCGAGGTCCCGCGAATGGTCAGCAGGCATGCACGAACCACCGCTGCAAGGGGAGTCCGCCTGCGCCGGGGCAATACCAAAGCCCAGGGTCATGGTGACGGCTGCGGCTGCCACCGCGATCACCTTCGCCCGCTTACTGCCCCGGGACGGGAGCACCTGACGACTCGTGTTCTTCATTTTCACTTCTCTCACTTCGATGTCCGGAGGGGCAGGCACAGGACAGCGCTGACTGCCGGATTTCCGCGCCCTGGGCCCTTGTCCCGGACCATGAATGCTTCCGGTAAAGGGGCTGACGACGGCCGGGCGGCGCCTCTGTCACGTTCCGCAGTGGCGTCCGGCTGCCGTTCTGAGCGCAAGACAACAGGAAAGGCGGGTTACTGGTCATCACACATACCGTGTGATGTTGTTCCAGCCGGCGGGTGATATTCGACCGGCCGGGCGGGTGATGCCGGGCCGGGGGCGGGTGACACCACCCGGGGGTGCGGGTGGCGCCGGAATGCCGTCGCCTCAATTGCGGGTGAAAGCCCGGTCCGGCACGGAGCGGAGTGCGCGTCACTCCGGTGGCCCGATGGCCGCCGGAGTGACGGGAAAGGGGGCGAAGGACGGTGGGGTCAGAGAAGGCCGTAATGACGTGCGGCGCACACCGCCTCCTGGCGATCGCGCACCTGCAACTTGACGTAGATGCGCTTCACCTGCGTCTTGACCGTGTTGATCGAGACATGGCGCCGGGCGGCGATCTGCTGGAGGGTGAGGCGGGTGGGCAGAAGCCGCAGCACCTCGTCTTCGCTGGAGGTCAGCACGTCCGGCACATCCGGCACATCGGCCGAGCCGACAACGTCCGCCACCTCTGGCGCATCTGGCGCCTCGGCCGAGCCGGCCGCCTCGACGGTGTGTGGACCGTCGGCACCCGGCCCTTCTGCGAAGGGGGCGGGCAGCCTCACCTCCGCCGCTCGCCGCCTCGCCTGATTGGCCCGCCCGTGTACGGTGCGCCACCGGCCCGCCGCTCGCCGCACCTCAGCGGCCGCCGCCCTCCCATGACGCGCGATCAACTCTTGGGTGAAGAGTTGCCGGAACAGCGGGTTCTGCTCGTAGGTCCACTCGTCTTCCTGGCGCAGCAGATCCTGCTCCGACGACAGACGGCGCAGCATCAGGCCCGCATCGGCGCGCCCGGTGACGTCCCGGACCAGCGAGGCGTTGAGCCTGTCGAGCACGCTGCACCGCAGCAGCAGCTCCTGGTCCGCCGGCGGCAGCCGCTCCAACAACTCCCGTACGAGGAAGTCGGAGCACAACCGGGTGACCTCCGACCAGCCGGTCAGGCGCCGTGAGAGGCAGCCGTCGCCCACCGGGCCGAGGCGCGTCGCCAGTCGCAGCGCAATGGCCCAGCCTCCGGAGTGCCGGGTGACGGCGGCCGTCTGGTCCGGGGTGAGGCCGAACCCGGTCCTCGTGAACAACTCGCCGGCTTCCGTGACCGTGAAGGCGAGATCGGAGCCCCGCACCTCGGCGAGTTCGCGGGCCGCCCGCAGCTTGTGCAGGGGCAGGCCGGGTTCGCCGCGGGCGGCCAGTACCAGCCGCAGGGCCGGCGGGGCATGCCGAACCAGCTGAAGCACCATCGTGTGCGCGGGTCCCGGCCGCAGCTCGTGAAAGTCGTCCAGTACCAGCACGACGGGAGTGCGCAACGAGCCCATGTCGTGGACCAGTGCGGACACCGAACCGTCCCGCCAGGCGGTCTGGGACATGTACTGCATCGGGCTCCGGCCTCCGGCACCGGCTTGCCGCATCGCTGCCACCAGATGCCGGCACAGCCGCTCCGGTGCGTTGTCCTCCTCGTCGAGGGTCAGCCACGCCAGAGGCCCGGGAAGCTGCTGCGCCCGCGAGCGGGCCCAGGTGGCGAGCAGAACACTCTTGCCGGCCCCGGGCGGGCCGATGACCAGGGTGAGTCGTCTCCGGACCGCCTCGTCCAGCATCCGGAACAGTCTGGTTCGCTCGACCGGGTTCCCCAATGCGGGAGGTGCGAGCTTCGTGGCGAAGACTTCACCCCCGGCGGGATTGCCGCCTCGGCAGTCCCGCGAGGTCATCCGTCTGCCCTTCGACGCCGGTGCACAGCGGGCCCGTCCGGGCGCCCACAGCCGTAATGACGCCCGACAGGGACCGGAGGTTGAGCCTCCGGATGCCCGTCTTCACTGCAGCCGTGACGACTTCGGGAGGGTGTGGGCGGCACGAGCGCACCACCCCGTGACGGGTGAGGAGGCTGTGCCGCCCGCTCCTTCGCGGCGACCGACCGTTTCGCTACTGCTTGTCGCGCGCGGCGAGTCGCTTGGCGACCTCGGTCTTGACCGTCTCCCGCAGCTCGTCTGACGTGAAGCCGAGGTCGCGCAAGATCTGTGCGGCCGGGCTCTCTTCGGCGCGGATCAGGCCCAGCAGCATGTGTTCCGTGCCGACCCAGTCGTGACCGAGGTCGGCCGACGCGCGGCGTGCCTGCTCGATGGCCTCCTTGCTCTCCGGCCGGAACGCGATGTGGCCCCGCGGCGCCTTCTCCCCGGCCGGCGGCAGCGCTTCCGCGATCGCGTCACGGATGCGCTGCTCCGACTCGGCGTTCGCCACCAGCACCGCGTACGCCAGGCCCCGCGGTTCACCGAGGAGGCCGAGCAGGAGGTGTTCGGTGCCGATGGAGTCGTGCTTGTGCGTGCGGGCGGCCTCCTGCGCCAGCACGATGCCGTGCCGGTTCAGGTTGGTGAACCGCTCGAAGGCCGCGGGCGTGTGGCGTTGCTGGGCCGCCTGTTTGGACACTCCGATGGCGTCGCCGATCTCGGTCCATGACGCGCCGTTCTGCTTGGCCTTGCTGACGTAGTGGTCGATGAGCTGGTCACCGAGGTCGGCCAGGGTCTGGGCGCGCAGTCGCGCCTCGCTGATGCGGGCCAGTTCGTTGGCGCCGGGGAGTTCCTCGTCGAGACGGGCGATCAGGTCGGCGAGGCTGATGTCGAGCGGACTCATGCGTCAACTATAAGTTGACGATCTCTCGCCGTCAACACGTAGTTGACGCTCGCTTCCGGGTGCGCCCTCGCGGTGTCGCGCGATGGTCCGGCGCAGCAGTCGGGTCCGATCGCGGCTCACTGGGCCACACGGGAATTGCGTGGTGAAGCAAGCCAGTTGGGTACGGACGCACGATGCGCCGCATGCCCGCCCGGCTCCAGCGGCGGGACGGCCTGGACGCACCCTGCGGCCCGTCCGTAGCCGGTGCAGAGTGGGGGTATGGGCTTCCGGCGGCGCGTTGCGGATCTGTGGCAGCCATGGCAGACAGGTCACGCGCTGCTGGCGATACCGCTCGGGCTGATCGTTGCGATCACGGTCTCGGACGTTCTGGTGCCGGGTGACATTCACCTGGGGCCGCTGCTGATCGTCGCTCCCGCCATCACTCCCTGGTTCGCCGGCCCCTGGTTGACCGGACTCGTGGGCGCGCTCGCCGTCGTGGCCCAGGCATGCATAGCGGTCGTGCGCGACCCCAACGAACTGTTCTCGACCAACCATCAGGTGCAAATCATCGCCCTCGCGGCGCTCTCGCTCGTCATCGTGCTCTTCAGCAGGCAGCGCGAGCGCCGCATTCGCCAGCTGGAACAAGTACGGTCGGTGTCCGAGGCCACACAGCGGGTGGTTCTGCCGCCGCTCCCCCATCGAATGGGTCCGCTGCGGATCGCCTCGGCCTACCGGGCCGCCGCCGACGAGTCACTGATCGGCGGCGACCTGTACGCGGCAACCCGAAGCGGGAACGGCGTGCGATTGCTCATCGGCGACGTCCGCGGCAAGGGCATGACCGCCATCAGCGACGCCTCCGTGATCATGGGGTCCTTCAGGGACGCCGCCCACCGGACCGCCAACCTCGCGGAACTGGCCGCCACGCTTGAGGAGAGCATCTGCCGGCACCTGGCCGAGCACGCGCCGCACGCCGAGGCGGACGAGTTGTTCGAGCAATTCGTCACCGTCCTGATGCTCGACATCCCCGACGAAGGTCAGGTGGCCCGGATGATCAATTGCGGTCATCCTCCGCCCCTGCTGCTGCACAAGCATCACGTAACCGCCCTGCACCCGCGCCAGGCGGCACCCCCGTTGGGCATGTGTGAGCTGCCGAGGACGGGGCTGACCGTCGACCCGTTCACCTTTGAAAGCGGCGACACGCTCCTGCTTTACACCGACGGCATCACCGAAGCCCGATCGTCCGACGGCTCCTTCTACCCGCTCGCCGAACGCATTGCCCAGTGGACCGAGAGCGGCCCTGAAGCGCTCCTGCGCCACATCCGTACCGACCTCCTGGCCTATGTCGGAGGGCAGCTGAACGACGACGCGGCCGCGGTGGCGATACAACGCTCACCGAAACTCGCTCCCGGCCACCAGCTCAGGAAAATGGTCCACATCACGGGTTCACCGGACCAGGCCGACTGAGCCGTCCCCCACAAAAGGCCGCCGAACCGCCACTCCCCCAGTTCCACGGCCAGCCCCAGGAAGAACGATCACTCCCTCCGCCTCGAAAGACCCCGCCCTACCGCGACAGACCGCAGGAGCGAAGCGGATCTTCCCTTAAGAGGCTGGTGCAGCCAAGCATCCCTGGCGCGCGCAGAGTTGGCGCGCGTCACCTGTTTGACCGGTGACGCATGCTGTGCCACAGTCGTCTGACACGCACGCGGCAGTCATCCGAACTCCGGTGCGCGCGGGATCTCCTGCGAGGCGCAGACCGGTCGCAGGGCACGGCACTTCGAGACGCACGGAGGGCTTCACATGATCAACAGGCGTACGTTCGGCCAGGCGCTCGGCCTGGGTGCCGGTGGCGCGGTCGCCGCGACACTGACGGGCGTGTCGGGGGCGGCGCCCGCCTCGGCCGCGACAGAGCAGCGGGCCGGTGCAGCCACGGCGACCGCGACCGGCCCCCACGGGCACGAAGCGTTCCCCCCGCTCAAGAAGGTCAGGGCCGGTCTGCTGGAGATCGGCTACGCCGAGGTGGGGCCGACGCACGGGCCGCCGGTCATCTGCCTGCACGGCTGGCCGTACGACATCCACAGCTTCGCCGAGGTCGCGCCCTTACTGGCGGCGGAGGGCCACCGAGTGATCGTGCCCTATCTGCGCGGCCACGGCACGACGCGCTTCACCTCCCCCCGGACCTTCAGGAACGGGCAGCAGTCGGCCCTCGCCCTCGACACCATCGCCCTGATGGACGCGCTGGGGCTGGAGAAGGCGGTGCTCGCCGGTTTCGACTGGGGAGCGCGGACCGCGAACATCATTGCTGCCCTGTGGCCCGAGCGTTGCAAAGCGCTGGTGTCGGTGGGCGGCTACCTCGTCGTCAACCTGGAGGCGAACCTCCAGCCGCTGCCGCCGGCGACCGAGCACGCCTGGTGGTACCAGTACTACTTCGCCACGGAGCGGGGCCGGATCGCCATGGAGGACAAGGCCAAGCGGCACGACCTGACCCGGCTGGTCTGGGACACCGTCTCCCCGACATGGGACTTCGACGACGCCACCTTCGAGCGCACGGCCGCCGCCTTCGAGAACCCGGACTACGCCGCCATCGTGATCCACAACTACCGCTGGCGACTGAGCCTGGCCGAAGGGGAACGGCGCTACGAGCCGCACGAGAAGCGGCTCGCCACCCGGCCGGTCATCACCGTGCCGACGGTGACGCTCGACGCCGAGCGCGACCCGTTCACGGTCCCGGGCGACGGTTCCGCGTACCGGGACAGGTTCACCGGCCCGTACGACCACCGGACCCTGAGGGGCATCGGCCACAACCTGCCGCAGGAGGCACCCACCGCGTTCGCCCAAGCAGTCATCGACACCGCTGACCTCTGATGGGCCATCAATTACGTGCACCCTTGCGTGTTTTACTGAAATGTCCGGCGCGGCAGGTGAGTTGGTGCGCGTGTCGCCATGCAACCGAGGGAGCAGGAGGCTGACGATGCAGGACCGCAGCACACAGGACAGCGACAGGGACAGCGACTCGGCGGCGCGCCATGAGCGGTTCGGCGCACTGCCCGAGCGGATCGCCTACGAGGACATGGTCGAGGTGAAGGCGGCCTCGTCGAGGGCCCCCGAGCAAGACGCCGGCGACGCCGGGACGAGGGACCTCCTCACCTGCCTGGCATGGGACCTGGTGCTCTGACGCGCGCTCCTCCGCCGCTCGGACCGCGGGCCGCGGCCCTTCGCGCCGACGGCGGAGGAAAAACCCTTCGGACGCCCTCGCGGAGCCTGGTACGGTGACCGCGGAATTGATCCTTCGTAGAGGAGTCCAGACATGGCGGGTGACGACGACATCTCCGGGTGATACCCGGATCCGGTCGACCACCGGCAGGCGCGCCCCCTTGGCAGTGCCGCCGTTGTGGTCATCTCGTCGTCCCCTTTTCCCTGTCTCAGGTGCAGCGCCCTTCCCGCGGCGGTTTCCCCCCGGCCCTGCCTACGGCCCCGCGGAGCGCTCTGCCCTCTTTCTTTCACGAGGTCATCCCCATGTCCGATGCTTCCGTCACCTGCTCCCAGCTGACCTTCTCCTGGCCCGACGACACCCCTGTTTTCGAGGGCCTGTCCTTCACCGTCGGCGCAGGCCGCACGGGCCTGGTGGCGCCCAACGGCTCCGGCAAGAGCACCCTTCTGAAGCTGATCGCCGGTGAACTGGGTTCCACAGCAGGCTCGTTGACCGTCCAGGGCACGATCGGCTACCTCCCGCAGACCCTCCCCCTGGCCGGCGAGCCGACAGTGGCCGAGATCCTCGGCATCGACGCGGTGATCCGCGCCATCGACGCCGTGGAGTCCGGCGACGTGCATGAGGAGCACTTCACGACCATCGGCGACGACTGGGACATCGAAGAGCGCACCCGCGCCCAACTAGACCGGCTCGGCCTCGACCGGCTCGCCCTCGACCGGACCCTGGACACGCTCAGCGGCGGCCAGATCGTCAGCCTCGGTCTGGCGGCGCAGCTGCTCAAGCGCCCCGACGTGCTACTGCTGGACGAACCGACCAACAACCTCGACGCCGAAGCCCGCCACAAGCTCTACGACGTTCTCTCGGACTGGAACGGCAGTCTGCTGCTCGTCAGCCACGACCGTGCCCTGCTCGACCGCATGGACCGTATCGCCGAACTCGACCGCGGCGAACTTCGGCTGTACGGGGGCAACTTCACCCAGTACGAACAGGCCGTACGGGCCGAGCGGGACGTCGCGGAGAAGAACGTGCGCAACGCCGAACAGGAGCTGAAGCGGGAGAAGCGCGAGATGCAGCAGGCCCGCGAACGGGCCGAGCGCCGCGCGAGCAACGCCGCCCGCAACCTCAAGAACGCCGGCCTGCCGCGCATCTTCGCCGGGAACATGAAGCGCGGCGCCCAGGAATCCGCCGGCCGGGCGGGCCAGATGCACGCCACCCGCGTCCACGAGGCACAGGCCCGGCTCGACGAAGCGGGACGCGCCCTGCGCGACGAGCAGCGGCTCGTCCTGGAGCTGCCCGACACCGACGTCCCCGCCGGTCGCACCGTCATCCTGGGCGAGCGGATGCAGATCCGTCACGACGAGCGAAACCTGTTCGCGGGGGACGGCGTCGACCTCACCATCCGCGGTCCCGAACGCATCGCACTCACCGGCCCCAACGGCGCGGGAAAGACCACCCTCCTGCGGCTGATCGCCGGTGACCTCCCCTTGGACGACGGGAACATCACACGTGCCGACGGGCGGATCGCCTCCCTTTCGCAGCGCCTGGACCTGCTCGACCCCGGCCGCACCGTGGCCGAGAACTTCGCGGTCTTCGCCCCGCACCGCCCGGAGGCGGAGCGGATGAACCTGCTCGCCCGTTTTCTGTTCCGCGGCCCCCGGGCACACCTGCCCGTGCACGTACTCTCCGGCGGCGAACGCCTGCGCGCCACCCTCGCCTGCGTCCTCTGTGCCGAACCGGCCCCGCAGCTCCTGCTGTTGGACGAGCCGACCAACAATCTCGACCTGGTCGGCGCGGCCCAGCTGGAGAGCGCCCTGACGTGCTATCGCGGCGCGTTCGTGGTGGTCAGCCACGACGAACGGTTCCTGGAACGGATCGGCGTCGACCGGTGGCTGCGGGTCGCCGACGGCGAGCTGACGGAGACGGGAGCGCCGCAGGGCTGAGCCGCTGACGTACGGGCCATGGCTATGGCCTAGGTGCTACACCTGGTGGGCGCGGAATACGGGCCGGGCCCCGGGCGAGGCGAACGAGTTCCGTGAGGCTCTCGCGCGCCTCGCCCAGGGCGTCGGTCGGGGCATCGGTCACCACCATCGACCCTTGCAAGCACCAAAGTCACCCGTCAAGATGGTGACGTGAATTTGGATCATGTCTTCGTGTGCGGCAATCCGGCCCTGGACTTCGCGGCCACGCTCCGGGCACGCCGCACGACGCGATTCGAGATGTTCGCGACAGCGGACCGCCTGGACGCGTGGTACGTGGAGTCCGGCATCGTCGACTCGGTCTCGCCCGCCCGGCAGACCGACGTGGACCGGGCAACCACCGTTCGGGAGGCCGTCTACCAGCTGATCAAGGCCCGGTGCCGCGACGCGGACTTCGACGACGAGGCCCTGACCGTGGTCAACGACGCGGCACGCAAGGCTCCCGCGGCACCGCAACTGACCCGCTCCGGCCGCTGGACAGCGGCGACACAACGAGAGGCGCTGTCCACGGTCGCCCGGCACGCGGTGGAACTGCTGAGCGGCCCCGACGTACCGCTGCTCAAGGAGTGCGGCAACCCCGAGTGCACCCGCGTCTACATCGACCGCTCGCGCGGCAGCCGGCGCCAGTGGTGCGGCATGGAGTCCTGTGGCAACAAGATCAAGGCCGCCGCCTACCGCGCACGCAGGAAGACCGCTGTCGCCTCCGGGTGATCGCGCTAGCTGTGGCCAGGCTTGCGGCCGGTGGGGTCGATGAGCCCCGGCCGACCGTCATCCGCTACGCGCCCGGCCGTCCCCCATCGGCGACTGCGGTCGCGCCCGGGCGGCGTATCGGCTCCCGGTGCCCGTTGCCTGCTGGTGGCTCAGGGACAGGGCATGCTCATGTAGAGGGCCTTTTCACCCGATGACGGTGTGCCGTCGTAGAGCGCCGTGTCCAGTCCGCAGAAGGTGAATCCCATCCGTCGGTAGGCGTGGATCGCCGGAGCGTTGATGTTCGTGACTTCCAGCCACAGATGTCCGGCACCGCACTCACGGGCGAACTCGACGGCATGGCCCAGCAGGGCACGGCCAACCCCCTTGCCCCGATGGGCCGGAGCGACCTCGATGTCCTCAATGGCCAGTCGCCGGTTCCACGGAGCGTAAGAGACAGCAGCGAAGCCCACTGGACAACCGTCACGGTCGACGGCGACGAAGGTACGGCAGTTCGGATCCTCCTCGGCAGTGTGGCCCTCACCGTCCTCGCTGTCCTCCGCTGGGAAGGCTTTGTGGAGGGGCGGGTCCACCGGGACCTCCTGGAGGGCGAACCCGTCCTCGGTGGCGGTCACGTGGAAGATGGTGCGGGTGGTGAAGGACCCGTCGAGTGCCTCGATGGCCTCGGTGTCCTCGGGTCGGGCAGTGCGGACCTCGTAGTCCATGTCGTCGACGGTCGTCATGGCATGAACCTACGACCGATGGGACCCGTATGGGATCCGTTTTCGGGGCCGATGGGAAACCGGGCTGCCCAGGGCAGGCTGCGGTGACCACCATGCCCTGGACGAACCAGTGCGCCACTTCTCGGATGCGTCGGCACACCGGCAAGCTCCACCTGAGTACCGACGGAGGGACGAAGGCCGTAACGACGGCCTGCCCGCCGCAGATTCGGCGAACTCAAGCGACAGACAGCCTGCAGAATTCAGCAAGCATCCGAATTCAGCGAAGGTAGCCCTCAATCACATCCGCACCGCGCACGGCTCCCCCGCTTTCCCCGATGACCTTGCGCATTCGATCGAGGTTGGCACGTACCGCGGAATCGGAGACGACCCCGGCGACCGCTGCGCGCAATGACTCGGCGGTCACCGTCGCCGCATCCAGCTGCACCCCGAGCCCCAATTCCTGCACTCGCCCGGCGTTGGCAGCCTGCTCGGGCATCTGCGGAACGGTAATCAGCCCGACCCCGTAATACAGGGACTCCATCGTGGAGTTCATGCCGGCATGGGAGATGAAGGCGGCGGCCTTCCGGAGCACGGCGGGCTGCGGGAAGTACGGCCGGACGTCGATGGTGGGTGGGATTTCCCCCAGCTCGGCAAGGTCCACGCCGCCCACGGTCATGGCGACTTGGTACGGGCCTTCCCCAAAGGCCTCCATGCAGGTGCGGTAGAACTCAGGACGGTCGTTGAAGACGGTCCCGAGTGAGATGTAGAGCACGGGGGTGTCGGGGTCGGGAGGCGACCACGATTCGGCGTGCTCCCGGTTTCCCACCGAGGGGCCGATGAAGTGGAAGCGCTCATCGAAGGTGTCACCCGCGGGCTGGAACTCCCGGGGTATGAAGACGAGATTGAGCTTCTCGGTGACCTCTAGGAGGTTCGCCGAATCGAGCGGGACGCCGAACTCGGATGAGAATTCCGCACAGTCGGCGGCGAGCGCGGCGGTCAGAGGATTCTCATCACCGTGCCCCTCCATGAAGGAGGAGAACAGCGAATACTCCTCGTTCGAGGCGAGGTTCGGGATGCATCGCACGGCGGGAATGTTCAGTTGCTCGGCCAGGACCCGGGCCAACCAGTTCATGGCGTCGTAACAGATCGCGTCCGGCGACTCGGTGAGACAGTGCTCCCGCAGCACAGGGTAGGCAGTGCGCATGGCTGCGAACATACGGCGCAGGACGACGGCGATATCCGCAGGGCCGAACTCGCGTGGCGGCGCCCCCATCGCCCCCATCGGGTTCAGTTCCACCCAGCGTGCGCCGGCGCTGATCACCGCTTGGGAATGCTCGGCGCTGGTGGCGTAGTCCACTCGGTGCCCTCGCCGCACCAGTTCCTGGACCAACGGCAGTGTGGGATTGACATGCCCGTGCCCCGCAAGGGCCACAAATAACAGGTGTTTCGGCATATTGCGCATCCTACCGAGCCCGGATTCCCGGGTCAGCCGCATTCCTGCCACCGGGCCAGGGCGCTGCGGACCGGGCGACCCGTCCGGCTGTCACACAGGCCAACCCACCTTGCGCTGCGCTCCGCGCTTCGATCCTGAAGTTGATCAACGAACCCGGCAGCCACGATTCCGTCATCGGCAGGGCATCGGCGTTTCGGCCACTCGGCGGTCATCGAGCGGCGTTGCAGGACAAGGGCCGGTGTATCCCACATCCTCCACGAACCGCTCGGCGTCGGGGTTTTGGGGCCGTCCGAAAAACATGTGTTCGAAATTCTCGCTCGGTCGTTGAGCCTGGTGACGCAGGATCGAACGTCACAGGGGGGATCGACGTTGACATCGACCGGACGACGCCGCGATGCGGACGAGGGCGAGCGAAGCGCGGCAGCGGCGGAGGGGATCTCGAACGCGGAGCGCGAGCTCTACGGGGGCCGACTCCGCTGGGATCAGACCTTCGTCCAATACGAGGGTGCCTTGACCCGGCTGAGATTCGGGCAGATGGCGGCTGCGTTGCCGCGCATGGTGGGGATGGTGCTGCGCACCGGATGGGAGGCGGACCGGCGGGCGCTGGTCGGCGTCGTGGCCGCGCAGGTCGGGCAAGGGGTGACCGCAGCATGGGGGCTGGTCGCGGTCAATCGTGTGCTGACACAGCTCTTCGCGGACGGGCCGACCGCGGACAAACTGCGTGACGCCGTGCCGTCGCTGGTGGTGTTGGCGGTGGTGTCGGTGGGATCGGCGCTGCTGACGGCGTGGTCGACGGCGATGTCCGGCCGGTTGGAGCCGCAGGTGGAGCGCGCCGTGTCGGCCCGGTACTACGCGGCCGTCACCCAGGTCGAGGTGGAGGCGACCGAGCGGCCGGAGGTCCAACGGGTCTTGGAGGCGGGGAGATTCGGCACTGACTCGGCACGCAGCATGCTGCGGCTCTCGGTGGGTGTGGGCAACGTCCTGATCGGCATGGTGGCGGCAGCTGTTGTCCTGGTGTCGCTGCACTGGATTTTGCTGCCGATGCTGTTGGCGATCGCCTTTCCCAAGGGGTGGGGGGCGGTGCGCTCCGCTCGTCGCGAGTACATCTCCCGGCTGAACTGGGTCGATCACCGGCGTGCGATCTCGTCGTTGCTGGCCTATCTGACGCGGCCGCATGCCGCCGGAGAGATCCGGGTGCACGCGGCCGGAGCGATGCTGCTGCGGGGGTACGAGGAGATGTCCCGGCTGACGGAGGCGGAGCAGCGGCGGCTGGCGCGGGCGCAGGCGCAGACGGGGCTGGTCGCCGGTGGCTTCGCCGGTCTGGCATCACTGGCCTGCTACGGCTTGCTGTGGTGGCTGCTGGCTGTCGGCGGGCTGCCGCTTGCCGTTGGCGGCACCGCGGTGATCGCCATCCGTAACTCCACTGAGCGGCTGACGTCCCTCGTTCAGCAGGTCAACCGGCTGTACGAGGAGTTGCTGTTCCTCACCGACACCAAGCACGCCACCGAAGTGGCCACCGAGCACGCGATCCCCAGTACCGGCAAGCCCCTGCCCTCCCCCGCACGCGCGGTGCACGTGGAGGACGTGTCGTATACCTACCCCGGGGCCGAGTCCTCTTCGTTGAAGGGAGTGAGCCTGTCGGTCCATAAGGGCAAGGTGACGGCCCTGGTGGGCGCGAACGGCTCGGGCAAGACGACCTTGACCAAGATCGTGGCAGGGCTGCTGCTGCCCACTGAAGGGAGCGTGTGGTGGGAGGGCGAGCCCGGTGAACGGGTCGAGGTCCGCGAGGCCGACCGCAGGGAGGTCTTCGCCTCGGTCGGGCTGCTGGGACAGGACTTCCCGCACTGGGAGATGACCGCGGCCACCAATGTGGCCATCGGCGCCGGCGACCGCCCCCGGGACATGCACCAGGTCAAGGAGGCTGCACAGGCCGCTGACGTGCACGCACTCATCGCCGGCTTGCCCCACGGATACGACTCGATCGTCTTCAAGGGGTACGAGCGCGGGGTCCAGCTCTCGGGCGGTCAGTGGCAGAAGCTGGGAACCGCTCGCAGCCGGTACCGGAACGCACCGTTCTTCCTGGTCGACGAACCCACCTCGGCACTCGATCCGCACGCGGAGATCGCGGCGTTCGAGGGTCTGTGGTCGCTGGCCGAACAGGGCCACGCGGTCGTGCTGGTCACACACCGGCTGGCGGCCACCGCGAAGGCCGACCACATCTACGTTCTCGATCAAGGGCGCGTCGTCGAAGAGGGCACCCACGAGCAGCTCATGGCTGTCGACGACGGCCTCTACCGGGGCATGTTCGCCGCCCAGGCCGCCCAGTACGGCCTCGGCCGGCCCGCTGCAGATGCGTTGCCCGCCCCACGAGACAGTTCCACTCCTCGGCGTGAGGAGGCCCGGTGACGCACCCCAGGCCCGCGGACATGCCCCCTCGCGACGCGCTCTCGATCCCGGTGAGCGGCAGGAGGCGGGGCTTCCCCGGACCCACCGCTCTGTCTCCTCCCCCGGACGCTGCATGGCGGAGTCCCCCGGGCGCGGAGCTACAGAACGTCCGGCGCTCTATGGCGATATTCCTCGGGGATCTGCTGCTCGAACCAGACGACCTTGCCGGTGCTCAGCATCGTCGCTCCCCAGCGCTGGGCGAGCTGGTCGACCAGGAACAGGCCGCGTCCGCCCTCGTCACCCGCCCGAGCGCACCGCATCCGGGGCAGCTGCGGCGAATCGTCGCCCACCTCGCACCGGAGGAGGTCGGTGCGGAGCAGCCGCAGGGCGATCGGCCGGGAGGCATAGCGCACCGCGTTCGTCACCACCTCGCTGACCATGAGCTCAGTCGCGTCGAGCATCGAGCCCAGGCCCCAGCGGTGCAGCGCCCTGCGGGTCAACTGCCTTGCCCGGCCCGCCGTTTGCGGCTGGGGGCTGAGGAACCAGTACGCGACATTGCGCGACGGAAAGCCGTCGAACCGGGCGGCTATCAGCGCAACGTCATCAGCGCGGGCGTCCGGGTCCAGGATGGTCAGCACCGCGTCGCAGAGCACTTCGAGTGGTGGGGAGGTGAGCCCGGCGGCAGCGGCTTCCAGGCGGGTACGCAGCAGCTCCACTCCCGTCCAGACATCCATGTTCCTCGACTCGACAAGGCCGTCGGTGTACAGGAGCAGCGTCGCCCCGGTGGGCGCGGGCATTTCCACGGTTTCGAAGGGAACGCCGCCCACTCCGATCGGCGCGCCGGGCGGGACCTGAAGTACTTCTCCCGAACCGTCCGAATTGAGCAGTACCGGGGGCGGATGGCCCGCGTCGGCCATCTGCAGCCGCTGCGATATCGGGTCGTAGATGGCATAGATACAGGTCGCCATGTGGTCACTGCTGAGGCGCTGGGCCTGCTCGTCGAGGTGGTAGAGGACCTCTTCCGGCGGCAGGTCGAGCCTGGCGAGGGTCTGCACGGTGGTGCGCAGCTGGCCCATGATCGCCGCGGAGGTGATGGAGTGGCCCATGACATCGCCGACGACCAGCGCAACGCGGTTGCCGGGCAGCGGGATCGCGTCGTACCAGTCCCCGCCCACCTGAGAGGTCCCGGCTGCCGGCAGATACCGGCTCGCCAGCCGGATGCCCGTGGTCTCGGGGAGTGACGACGGCAGCATCGTGAGCTGGAGTGCATCGGCGACGGAGGCTTCGGAGCTGTCCGGCACCGGCTCGTCGACGCCGAAGGCGGTGTGCGTGGCGAGCTGGGACGCGACGAGCAGATCGTCCGTGGTGAAGGTGGACCGGTCGGCTCCGCGCAGGAAGGCAACGGTCCCGATGAGGTGATGGCGGCCGTGCAGTGGGGCGATGATCAGCCGTCGGCCCGGTGCCGGTGTGGTCGGGATGCTCGCCACGGGCTCCAGCAGCTCGGCCACTGTGGGCGCGATCTCCGGGGCATCGCCGAACATGGGCTCTCGGGTCAGCAGGGACTCGACGAACCGTCCGGTGACCGTATAAGGCCTGATCGCGGCGGCCCCTGGAGGCGGCGTCGTAGCGACCCCGTCCTCCGACCCCTCGGGGAGGCTGTGCAGTCGCAGGACAAGAGGCTCGGCGGCTTGCCTTGCGCCGGTCGGCAGCGGATGGCGCAGATGCACGAGAATCGCGTCGGCGAACGCGGGAATCGCGGCCTGGCGCAGTTCTCGGACCGATTCGTCCAGGTCGGTGCCGCGGGCGATCCGGCGCGTCGCGACTTCGAGGAACCGAAGCCGGTCGGACTGGTCCTCGGGGGCACGTTCCGTCCGGTCCCCGGGCCCCTCCGCAGGGCGCTCGGCGGACGGTGCGGGACCGGTGGCGCCGGAGCCTTGGGCGGTCAGGCCCTCCCGGTATTCGTCGGGCGTCTGGCCCTCGGCACGGAGGCTTCCCGGGGCCCCGGGACGCAGCGGCCAGGACTGCGGTGTCCGTGAGGGTGCTGGGCCCGGCTGCACGGTCGACGGGGACCGTTCCTCGTCGGGCTGCGGGGGCTGCCGCCTGGTCGGCTGAGGCGGCGCGGTGGTGTGGGTGTGGGCGTCGGCTTTGGCACTGGCCTGCGCGTTGGCGGTGGCACTGGCTTCGACGGGTGTCGCACGCACGGTCACGTCCCGGGGACCAGGGCTGCCCCCGGCCCCGGCGGAGAAGCTGCCGGGGCCTTGATCAGGGGTGCGGGACTCCCTCACTCGTCTCGCCCGTCCGGTGGGTGCCAAGGACCTCGCGGCGCGGCCTCAGTCGCGTCGCGTGCAATGGAGAAACAGCTGTTCCTCAGGCGGCACGTCCGAGATCGCCGGAGCGTAGCTGTATGAGGACTCCTCGATGACCTTGAAGTCCGCCTCCTCGACGACCTTGCGCAAGTCGTCCCGCAGGTAGCCGGAGACCCGGATGGCGTTGCCGAGAAACGGGATCTTGAAGTCGTCCACGTCGGCCTCGACCATCGAGAGGGTGAACAAGCCACGGGGGATCAGCAGGTCGTGGACCGTGCGCAGCGCGTCGGGGATCTCCGCGCGCGGCAGCATCAGCAGGGAGAAGAAGGCCACGACCGCACCGAAGCGACCCAGGTCGTGCGGGCCGTCGGGCCCGAGATCGGCGATGTCCAGCCGGTGGAACGTTGCGCCGGGCACATGCTTCCGGGCGAGATCGACCATCCCACGGGACAGATCGACGCCGACCACCTCGAACCCCGCCTCCACCAGCTGCCGGGCGGTCGGGAGACCGGTTCCTGACCCCAGGTCCAGCACACGGGCTCCGGCGGGCAGCGCCCCGATCAGCCACTCGGCGGCCGCGAGCTGCCCCTCCTTGTACGGGAACGCCTCGTCATAACGGTCGCCGATCGCATCGAAGGCCTCGGCCTGCCCTTCGCGATCATGCCCCATGCCCTCGGGAACGGTCTCGTCGCTTCCGTAATCGACCTCGATGAACCCTCTGCTCACGAATTGCACCTCTTTTCGTGCAGCCATTCGATTGTATCGACAATGTGCCCCTTTCATCTGCTGTGGCTGTGCGTGGATACGTCCGGCCCTCCTGCCTTACACGGCACGAGCTGCATGCCACTCCAGGGATGGGATCTCAGGGGCCGGCGCATGGGCGGAGACGGGCGGCGCGGCCCCGCTCCATGGCACGTCGAGGCGGCGGGCAAGGGCTTCACACCGGGACAGGGCGTGAGTGCCACGGCCGTCGCGGGGAGGTCGGCAGGTGGCTGGCGAACGTACCGGGGAATGCCCCCACCGGCGAGGACTCGCCAACTCGCTCTGCGAACCCTGCGACGGACCACCGTGCGCCGGCTGCCGAACGGACACCCAGCACGTGTCCGATGAAACCCGGCGAGGTGAAAGGCCGTCATGTCCTGTGTACCGACAGTGTCCATCCCCACCGACCACTGCCTCCAGGAGCCTCGCATGGCCGCCAGCCCCACACCATCGGCCCCCGCTTCGATACCCGCTCCGCCCACCCCGGCTGTCCCGACTGCTCCGTCCGCGCCCGCCGGTTCGATGTCCCGTCGCCGCCACCGGATCACCCTGGCCGTGGCCACGGGCACCTTGCTCACGACCGTCGCGCCGGTGCCCGCCACAGCCGCGCCCAAGCCCCCGGCCGACAAGGTCTCCACCGTCACTTACACCGCCGGCGAACGCAAGGAGGCTCTCTCCTACTGGACCCCCGCCCGCATCAAGGCCGTGGGGAAGTCCGTGGACCTCGGCCCGACCGGTCCGAAGTCCCAGCCGTGGCACGGGGCGGCCATGAAGACCGTCGGGCGGCTCTTCTTCGTCAACGCCGACGGAACCGACACCTGGTGCACGGCCACCGCCGTACGGAGCGCCAACCGCTCCGTGGTGATGGCCGCCGGACACTGCGTACGCCGCCCCGCCTCGCCCGTCAACACCTACATCGACCTGGTCTTCGTGCCCGGCTACCACAAGGGCGCGCAGCCTTACGGCGCCTTCCCGGTGCGCGCCACCCTGACCCCGCGCACCTGGGCGGAGGACGCGGTGAACGACGTGGCCGCACTGGTCGTGGACGCCGACGCCAAGGGCCGTGAGCTCACCGATGTGGTGGGCGGCCAGGCCATCGCCTTCGGCCACCGGGCCGGCGGGCGGACCGTGGCTTTCGGCTACCCCGCCACCCGCCCGCAGCGCGGCGAGGAACTGCTGCACTGCACCGGTACGGCAGCGCCGGCCCGCGACAACGAGCAGTCCGTGCCGTGCGACATGAACGGCGGCTCCAGCGGCGGCCCCTGGCTGACCGACTTCAACGCCAAGACCGGTCAGGGCGTCCTGGTCTCCGTCAACAGCCACGGCGACGCGCAGACGGACAGCACCCACATGTACGGACCGGTCCTCGGTGACGTCGCCAAGCAGGTGTACGCACGGGCGGAACGCGGCTGAACCGGTGGGCAACCCGCAGAACGGAGCCCCGCCCCGGACTGGGATCGACGTGGAGGCGGGCCGCGCAGTGATCCGGCGACGTGGCTGAGGCCGTCTCCTCCGCTCTGCTGAGGCGGTCCCGCAGCCCCGGCTTCGCGCAAGCAGCGAACGGGTGGGCGGGCGGCTGTCGTTACGAAGGCCTGCCCCGGAACCGGGCGCATCCTTGCCGCTGACGCAGTTGGGACACCATGTCGATCTCGGTTCGGATAGAAATCTGCCTAGGCGGTGTGGAGAACGACGGCGCCCCATGGAAGGCAGTCAGTAGACAGGAGTGAGCAGTCGGCAGGTCCCGAGGCCGGCCGGCACTTCCCCTCCGCCATGCGAACTCGATCCCCAAGGCTCTCGGTTGAGCACACAAGGAGCAGGCGACCATGAACCTCGGCAGGAAAACCGCGCTCGTATTCGGCACGATGATGTGCACCCTGGCAGCTCTCCCCTCGGCGGCGCAGGCCGCGCCCCGTGCGGACTCGTTGCCGAGCGAGAGCGAATGGCTCGATGACGTCGCCCCCGTAGCAGCGGATCTCCAGAGTTATCTGGAGCAGCGCCTGGGCAGCGTCGGCGGGGTTGAGAAGCTAAGCCCGCCGTCGTCCTGGACATCGACAACACCTCTCTGGCCACGCACTACGACAAGGGCAAGGCCATCGAGGCCATTCTGCACGCCACGGAGTACGCCCATGGACACGGTGCGGCGGTGCTGTTCGCCTCGTACCGCAGCGCCGACTCGCACGACTCCACGACCGAGCAGCTGACTTCGGCCGGATACACCGTCGACGGGCTCTGCCTCAAGCCGGAAGGCGACAGCCCCGGCAAGGCAGAGGTCAAACTCGGCTGCCGCAAGAAGTACGAAGCAGAGGGATACACGCTGATAGCCAATGTCGGGAACCGCAGCACCGACTTCGAGGGAGGGCACTACGAGAAGGGCTTCAAGCTGCCTGACTACAACGGTGAGTTGAGCTGAGCCGACGGGAGTTCCCGGCTGAGGGCCCGCCACACCGTGGCGGGCCTGCTCGCCTGCGCCCGTCCCGGCGAACCGTCCCAGTTGCAGCACATGTCAGCAGTCCGTCTCCTGCGACTCCTTCTCCAGCCGTGCCCAGGTGTGGGTGTCCAGGATGTCGTGAGGGCCGATGCGGGAGAGTTCGGTGCCGTCGCGTCCGAAAGCCACGATGACGGGACGGTCGACGGCAGCACTGTGCGGCGACAGCCAGGCGACGATGAGTTTGCGCCGCTTGGGGGCATCGATCCTGCGGTTGCCTACGAGCAGATGGCCGACGTCCGGGCCGAGGTGGATTTCGGCGCAGTTGAGATAGGGGTCCGGGGACATGAAGTGCTGCGCGCCCAGGCGGCGGGCGTGGCTGACGCTGCCCCCGCATCCGGCGATCTCCAGTACGTCGGCGTCAGGAGGGTCGTCCTCAGCCGGACTGCTACTACTGCCGCCTGTGTAATGCCACCGCTCGTCGTGCCACTCCAGGAAGGTGGTGTGCTCCTGCGCACGTGTGGACTTGGGCCGCCACAGGAGCCACACCGCCCCGATGCCGGTGTGGGTGTCGATGTCGGCCGACATCACCGTCAGCACACGCCTCGGCAGCCATGGCGGCTGAGGCTCTGCCCCCGCCAGCACCCGCCTCATCACGCCAGGCAGAAGAGCCTTGGCCCAACGCTCCACCGACAAGGTCTCTCTCCATAACCGCATACGCATGCGGTACCCGGTGCGCCACGACACAAGCCCAGTTCGCCGTCGTTCTTCGGCACCTCGGCCGGACGCCGAGCAGCTCGCCGCTCGCCCTTCGCCGTGGGGCCGACGAGGGAAGCACGAGGTCCGGAGTGTTCTTGTGGCGCGCCTGCCAGCCGAGTACGGCCTTCGGACCAGGGCGACCGAGCCGCGGGCCCCGAGGACGCTGAACCGCGTACCCACCACGCACTCAAGGTGCCGTCCGGCCGCTCTTCCCCGGCCCGGCCGCGTGGTGCGTGGCTGCCCAGGCGGCGATCTGGGCCCGTGAGGTGAAGCCGAGTTTGGTCAGGATGTGTTCGACGTGGCCCTCGGCGGTGCGGCGGGAGATCGTCAGCTCGGCGGCGATCTCCTTGTTGGTCATACCCCGGGCGACCAGTCCCGCGACCTGGTGTTCGCGGCGGGTCAGCGGCGCCGAGACCTCCTGCGCGGGCGGTGGTGGGGAGGGTGCCGAGGACTCTTCCAGGGCATAGGCGACGGACTGTTCCAGGGTGAGCCGGCGGCCCGCTTCGAAGGCCGCGGCGTAGCCGGTGTCGCCCAGGGCGGTGCGCAGTGCTGCCTCGCACTGCTGGTGGCCGGCCTGGAGGTGGCCGAGTCCGGAGAGCGCGGAGCCGGCGACCTGCCAGGTGGCGTCGGCCGCGCCCATCAAGGTGGCGGCGCGTTCGCCGAGGCCCGCCGCGGCGGCGCACCAGCCCAGTACCTCCAGGCACTGGGCCACGCCCCACTGGTCGTGGGAGAGCGGCTTTTCCCGCAGGGCGTGCCGGACCAGGGTGGCGGCCCGCTGGTGCCGGCCGCGGCGGTAGTGGTCCAGGCCCAGGGCCCACAGCGCATGGGTGCGGGACCACGGGGCGTCGTGAGCCTCGCACAGGGCCAGGCAGCGCTCGGCGTGGACGGTACCGGCCGGGTCGTCGGGATCCGTGCAGGCGGTGGTGAGCATGAAGGAGGTGACCGCGGCGTTTCCGGCGTCGCCGGCCGTCCGATGTCTGGCGAGGGCGTCCTCCAGCAGCGGGACGGCCTGGGCGAAGTCTCGCCGGAACAGCGCCACGAGGCCGGCGAGATTGACCCGTGCGCGCGTCAGGTCCGGCACGTCTCCCAGGGCGCCTTCGACGGCGCGGCACTGTTCCACGCGGCGGTCGGCCGCGCTGAGGTCTCCTTGGAGTACGGCCAGCAGTCCGTCGACGAACAGGGCCTTCGCCCGCAGGGGGCTCGGCTCTTCGGCGAGTGCCAGGGCCCGGCCCAGCCAGCCACGGCCCTCGTTGAAGGAACCGAAGCCGAGCCGGTGGATCCACAGGGAGGAGGCCAGGCCCATCGCCGTCTGCGCCTGGCCGGGATCGCTCAGGCTGAACTCCAACGCGGCCTGCATATTGGGGTGTTCCGCCCGCAGCCGGGTGAACCAGGCCAGCTGGCCGGGGCCGAACCATTCGGCCTCGGCCTGCTCGGCCACCGACCGGTACCAGTCCCGGTGCCGCTCGCGCAGCGCCTGCTCCGCACCCGACGCGGCCAGTTGCTCAAGTCCGTACTGGCGCAGGGTGTCCGGCAGCCAGTAGCGCATCCGCGCCCCGCGCTCCTCGCCGGCCAGGACGGACTTGTCCACCAGGCCGACGACGAGATCGAGTACGTCGCGTTGCGCGATGCCGTCCCCGCTGCAGACGTGCTCGGCCGCCTGGAGATCGAAGCCGCCGGCGAACACGGACAGCCGGGACCACATCAGGCGTTCCTGGTCCGTGCACAGGTCATGGCTCCAGTCGATCGCCGCCCGGAGGGTGCGCTGCCGGGGCAGCGCGGTGCGCGAACCCGCCGTCAGCAACGCGAAGCGGTCGTCGAGGCGGTGCAGGATCTCCTGCGCCGAGAGGACCCGCAGGCGGGCGGCGGCCAGTTCGATCGCCAGCGGTACACCGTCCAGCCGGCGGCAGATCTCATGGATCACCCTGGCGTTCTCCGGGGTGAGGACGAAGTCGGGGCGCATCGCGGCCGCCCTGTCGGCGAACAGCGTCACCGGGTCGCTCACTTCCGGGGACCGGCCGTTGTCCTCGGACAGCAGCATCGAGGGCACCGGAAGCACATGTTCCCCGGACACCCCCAGCATCTGACGGCTCGTCGCCAGCACCTGCAGATCCGGCGCCGCGCTCAGCAGGGTGGCGACCAGTTCCGCACTGGCATCGAGTACGTGCTCGCAGTTGTCCAGCACGAGCAGCATCCGCTCACCGGCCGTGTGCTCCACGAGCCGGGTCAGTGGATCGCCGAGTGCTTCATTGCCCACCCGCAGGCGTGCCGCCACGGTCTGCGCCAGCCGGTCCCCGTCCTCCAGCGCGGCCAGTTCCACCAGCCACACGCCACGGGGGAACGACCGCTGCACCTCGGCGGCGATCCGCAGCGCCAACCGCGTCTTCCCGATCCCGCCCGGCCCGGTCAGCGTCAGCAGCCGCCCACGCGACAGCAGCTTCCTGGCCTGCGCGAGCTCACTCCGTCGTCCGATGAACCGGGTCATCTCGGCCGGCAGAGTGCCGGCTCCCCGGACAGTGCCGCCCATGCCCACACCGTAGACGCCCGCTGCGGACCCGGCAATCTGCTGCCGCCGGCCTGTGGACAGGGCCAATTCTCACGGAGATTCCGTGATCCGCGGACGTTTCCGGCCCGGCAGTCTGGTTCCTCGTGCGGGGCCCTCCGCCGCTCGCCGCCGTGCTGTCCCCCGCACGGCGGCGAGCACCCCCGGACTCCCGCGAGCGGGCTGCCGAGACGCGGACGACGGGCCCGGCCGTTCCGGATACGAGCCGAAGACGAGCAGAGGAATCGATGACCGTGGCAAATGTGGTGTTGGTACACGGGTTGTGGCACGACGGGTCCAGTTGGAGCGAGGTCATTCCGTTTCTGCACGACGCCGGACACCGGGTGACGGCGGTGCAGTTGCCGCTGACCTCTCTGGCGGACGACGTGGCCGCCACGCAGCGGGTGCTGCAGCAGATATCGGGTCCGGTCGTCCTGGTGGGCTGGTCCTACGGCGGGACGGTGATCACCAACGCGGCCGTGGGGTCGTCGAACGTCGCCGCGCTGGTGTACGTGGCGGCTTTCGCTCCCGACGAGCGCGAGAGCGGCTTCCAGATCCTCCAGCGGTTCGGCGCGACGGTGAGCAAGGCGGTCCTGCCGCAGGAGGACGGGCTGTGCGGCCTGGATCCGGAGTGCTACCGGGAGGTGTTCGCGGCCGACGTGCCGGCGGTGCGCGCCCAGGTGCTCACGGCGGTCCAGAAGCCCTCCGCGCTGACCTGCCTGGAATCCCCGTCGGGCGAGCCCGCCTGGCGCTCGCTGCCCTCCTGGTACCAGGTGGCGGAGGCGGACAACGCCCTGCCGCCGGAAGCGCAGCGCTTCATGGCCGAGCGGATGCGGGCGGTGACCACCTCGGTGCCGTCCAGCCACTCCTCCCCCCTCTCGCACGCCCAGGACATCGCCCACCTGATCACCCGCGCCGCCGTCAGCGCGCTCTGAGGAGAAGCCCCCACATGGTTGACGAAGCAACCACCCGTCCCCGTACGCCCCGTGCCGCCGGAAACGATGAGCTGTTGCGCTTCGCCCTGAAGCTGGACGGCACCGTCTCCGGGCTCGTCGCCGCGCTCAGCATGCTGGGCGCCTCGGCACTGGATGCCCTGCTCGGTCTGCCTGCCTGGCTGCACTGGGCGCAGGGCGTGTTCCTGACCCTGTACGCCGCCGTGCTCTGGTACGCGGGCACCCGCCCGGCCGTCATCCGGGCGATCGGCGTCAGCGCCGTCGTCCTCAACGCCGTGTGGGCGGCCGGCTGCCTGGCGATCATCGCCGTCGGAAAAGCCTGGTTCCCGATCACCCCGTTCGGCTACGCCTACGTCGTGTTCCTGGGCGTCGCCGTGATGGTCTTCGGCGCGCTGCAGTATGCGGGGCTGGAACGGGCCAAGTAGGGCGAGGCCCGGCCCGGGACTACGGCCCGCCACCCCTGGCCGCGGCCGTCCGTACAGCACGGACGGGCGCGGCCGGCCGGCTTCCGTGTCCGTCACGAACGAAGACCGATGGGACATGCCTGTTTGGTGACGAGCGGGCACACACGCAGCCATCACAAACGGTCGTCACAAACGGGCGTCACGAGCGGCGGTCATGGTCGCCCCTCGCGCTCGAGGAGCGGCGCCAACGCCCGCCTGCCCGAGATCCCCAGCTTGCGGAATCCGCTGGTCAAATGGTTCTCGACGGTCCGCCGCGTGATGAACAGGGTCTCCGCGATCTCCCGGTTGGTCAGTCCACGGGCGGCCAGTACCGCGACCCTGCGTTCGCTGTCGGTCAGCGCCGAGATGCCGGTCGCATGCGCTCTGCGGGGGCGCGCGCCGAAGGCACGCAGGCGGTCGCGCGCCAGATCGGCGAGTTCGACGGCCCCGCACTGCCGGGCGAGGGTCAGCGCCCGGAGGGTCACCTCACGGGCCAGCCGGGTGTGGCCCGCCGCGCAGCGCACGGTGCCGTATTCGATGAGCGACCGGGCCTGTTCGAGGGTGGCTCCGGCCTCTTCGAGCAGGTCGATGGACTCCTCCAGCGGCTTCCGGGCGTGCCGGCCGCGCGTGGTGATGCCAACCGTACGCAGACTGATGCCGAGCGTGCGGGGTGTCCCCCAGCCCTGGGCCTGCTCCCACTCCTGGTGCGCCAGGCGGGCGGCCTGCTCGGGGCGGTCCAGGGCGAGGTGGGTGAGGGCGGCGAGGGAGCGCCACGGAAGGATGGCGGGGTTGTCGCGCTGCCAGGCGATCTGGCGGCGGCCGCACTCCTGGAGGTCCTCCAGCGCCGGGTTCAGGTCGCCGCGCGCCAGATGGAGCCGCGCCCGCGCTTCCAGAAGGTGGGCCCACTGCCACCCGGTGCCGTACCGCTCGGGGTCGACCGAGCGGAGCAGCGGCCAAGCTTCCGCGTGCCGTCCGGTCTCCACCAGTACGCGCAGGACGCCGGCGACGGCGAGGGGAACCATGGGGTTTCCGCGCGCGGCCGAGGCCAGGTCGTACCAGCGGTGTGCCGCGTCCAGGGCCTGCGGAAGACGGCCGGCGCGGTAGGCCGCCTCGCTCCGTCCCATCGCGAGCACCGTCCGTGCCGGGGCGGAGTCGTGCCACCGGGCGCATTCCGACAGGGAGTTGAGGTAATCCGTGGTCTCGTCCGGCCGGTCCACCAGACCAGGGCCAGGGCGGCCAGCCCGGTCACGGCTATGACACCCTCGTCCTGCGGGGGTGGTGCGTCCAGCGCATCGCGGGCGTACGAGGCCGCGGTGGCCGCGTCGTCAGGACTGCCGACCGCCAGCGCCGCTCGCACGGCCCGCACCGCCCGTTCGCGCTCCCGTGCCCGGTCGCGGAACCCGTTACGGGCCTCTTCCCCTGCGCCGTCGGCCGCCAGCTCGGCCAGCCTTTCGCTCACCCAAGGCCGCTTGTTCAGGTCGTTCAGCTCGATCAGCACGCGCTGCAACCGCAGGCCGAACACGGCATCGTCGTGCGGCGGATCGCTCGCTGCCAGCACCCGGGCCTCACGTTCGAGAAGCTCGGCCGCCTGACAGCCGCGCTGGCCGCGCGCCAGGGCATCGGCCAGTACGGGCACCACGTCCTGCCGCTCCGAAGGGGTGGTGAGCTCGTCCAGCGAGGTACACAAGTGCCGTACCGCCGCCGCCGGATGAGCCGGTGCCTCCGCACGGCCGAGTTCGGCCAGGAGCGCGCCCCGGCCCGCGCTGGGCAGTTCGCGCACGGCCCGCCGCAGGTACGCCACAGCCGCTTCGGTGTCATCGCGAGCCGTGGCCAGGCGTGCGGCGGCCCGCATCGCGCCGACGACCCACATCCGGCCGGCGGGTTCGGCGTCGAGCAACTGCCCGGCAACCTCCTCCAGCGGACCGTCCTGGTCGTGCAGCAGCCGCGCGGCCCGGTAGTGCGCGCATGATCTGTCGTCCACATCGGCGGTGTTGATGAGCACTCCTCGGATGGTGGGCGGAGGCGCCGAACGTGCTGTGCCCTGCTGCCCCCGGCGGCGGTGCCTCACCCCCCGGAAGTGACGGGCTGCCTCGCGAACGGGCGCCGCCTCGCGGATGTCGTGACAGCGATCATGCGGGCAGAACGCCTGCCCCTGTGAGGGGAGAAACACCCGGAGGGGTACTCGGCCAGGGGGTACTTGCGGGGTACGCCGTGGGTACCCACGCGGTGCCGGTGAAGCATGCCTCTGGGGCTTGCCGCAGGCGCCCGCCCCAGGCGTGTACGGGGCTCGTACGAGGCAGGCGGCGGTTCTCGTACGGTCGGCGACCGGACCGGCGCTGTCCAGGTCACAGGTAGGTAGTGCGTATGCGGGTGGCGGTTCACGTATATCTCCGCCTGTTTCGGCGGGCGGTCACGGCGCACGGTGGATGCACTCGATCGCTGACCTCACAGGGATTCGCCAAGACCACCGAGCCCACGGACATCCGAGCCCCCCGGCACCGAGCCCCGAGGCCACAGACCACGGACCTCACCGAGCTCGCTGAGATCACCGACGCCTCACCTCCGGCAGACGACCATGGAAACCCACCCCGCCCTGATCCCGCCCGCCCCGGAAACCGACACGCAGCGCCGCCGGCGGCAGCCCCGGGAAGCTCCCGGCCGCTCTGCGGACGCCGCCCTCTCCGGCAACCACACGACGTGCCGTCTCGCGCACCGTCCGGAGTCGGTCGGTCAGGCCCGCCGGATCGTCGGGTCCTTGCTGCACCGATGGCAGGTCACCGAGGAAGCAGCCACATCGGTCCTGCTGGTCGTGTCCGAGCTGGTGACCAACGCCGTCGAGCACGCGCAGCCGCCACTGGCCCTGCATGTGCTGCGTGAACGGACCGGCCGACGGGTGTGGGTCGGAATCACCGACGGCGGTCCGAGCACACGCAAGGGAGCCTGGACGGCATCCTGCACCCCGGAAGAACACGGGCGCGGCCTGGACATCGTCGACACCCTGGCCACCGCACACGGCACCCGCAGCCACGAGGCCGGGGCGACACACTGGGCCCGCTTGCCCGCGGCGGACCAGGTCGCTTGACCCCACCCCTTGACGCCAACAGATCTTCGTCGGCCATTGGGCCGGTGACGCCGCGGCTGTGACCCTGGCCGAAGGCGTCATGCCGGCCGCGACCAGCGCCGGCGCAGGACACGACGGAACGGGACACCACAGGCCGGGACACGGCGGAACGGGATCGACACGACGGCCAGCTATTGATTTTCGATAGAAACCCATCGACAATCGATACATGCATAGCTTCTACATCACCGCACTCCGGGCCGGCATCGCCACAGCGATCTCGTTCGGCCTGTTCGGCCAGACCGTGGTCATCCCGACGACGGCAGCCGATGAGGTCGACAAGTTCCCGCCGTACGCCCCGTTCGCTGTGCCCTATGTGACGGTGGCGATCCTCGGCATCGCCTGCATCCAAGTCGCCCTCGCCGCAGTGTGGATGCTGCTCACCATGGTCCAGCGCGACGCCCTCTTCACGTCGCGGGCCTTCCGCTGGGTCGACCTCATCATCGGGTCCTCGATCGTGGCGACGTTGCTGGCGATCGGCGTCACCGTGCATCTGGCCCTGACCGACATTCCCTCACCCAATGACGGCATGGAGCTCATCGGTGCACTGGGCGCCGCGGTCGCGAGCGTTGGCGTGGGGGCGTCGTTCGCGATGCTCATCGTCATCATGCGCAGCCTCCTGCACAAGGCGACGGATCTGCAGACCGAAATCGCCGAGGTGGTCTAGTGGCCATCATCGTCGACCTCGACGTCCAGCTCGCCAAACGCGGCCTGTCGGTCGGCGAGTTCGCCGATGCCGTCGGCATCACGCCCGCCAACATCGCCGTACTGAAGAACGGCCGCGCAAAGGCGGTGCGCTTCACGACCCTCGACGCGATCTGCCGCACTCTCGACTGCCAACCCGGCGACGTACTGCGCTGGGTACCCGACGAGGGGACGGACGGCCCTAGGTGAGGTGCTCGCGGTGGCTACAGTCACGGGCAGGGGCCGGAGCCAGTGGCTATGGATGCTGCCGCTACGAAACGGGCCCGCGCTGCGTGCGTCCGGTATGCCGTCGGCTGAAGGCCGGACGGTGCGATGGCCGAGCGGGCGGAGGCGGTCGCGGCGCGTTGTCACCTCTCTCCACCATGTGGCCATCAAGCCGTCATGACACAGCGTGCGGACCCTGACGGCATGACGGATGCGAACGATTCCGCCGGAGCGCATCAGGCACGTCCGGTGGCGGCTTTATGAGCTGCTCATGAGAGCCGTGTTGACACATTCAGGCAACTCCGCACCGCACGTGAACGGTTGGTGCCAGGACCAGCACGGCTGCCCACGAAGGTCACTGTCGTATCGGGGTGATCAGTAGCCTCGCCCCATGGGACTGGACATCACTGTGCTGATCGTTGACTGGTCATGGCTGGGGGAAGTGCCACCTCCGGAGCGGCTGTCGCGGTTGAGGGATGCCTGGTACGCCGACGAGACGGGGCTGTGGGACCACGGCGCACCGGCGGTCAAGGGAGACTGGGAATGGCCGCGAGGACCCGACGGCGCCTTCTTCGCCGTCTACGAGTTCCTGCGCACCTGCGGCTCGTTCAAGCCCCACTTCTGGGCCGGGGAACGATGGGAGTCCCTCCGCGACCACGCCGACCCGACGCTGCGGACCGGGTTGGACGCCTTGCTGCTGGGACTGATCTGGGATGGTCCGGACGGCGAGGCGGAGCACACGGATGCGGGCTTCTTCTGTGATGACCTTGGATGCTCCTACGGCCTCCTGATCGGGCGGTCGCCGGACAGTGTTCGGGAACTGGCCGCGACATGGGAGGGGGTACGGCCCCGGCTCGGCGGGTTGCGCGGGGCCTTTGACGAGCATGCCGCCGTTCCTGCGGCGCGCTGGTTGCCCGGCTTCGAGGCGTTCACCGCCCTGTTGGAGGAGTGGGGCCGCGTCCTGGCCGGAGCAGCCCGACGGGGCTGGGGCGTCGTGGGGCTGAGCGAATAGGGCGAGCCCCGGTCGCCCTCGCCCGCGAGGTGGCCCCGCCGGATCGCCGCGTCCAGGCATCGCCGCGCTGGGCGGTGGCGACGGCGGTGGCATCGTCAGCCGGCCCTCCCAACCACCACGGCACTGACACCCACCTCGCCGCTCCTGCTGGGTCCAGTGGCCGCAGCCCTGCAGCGCAATCGGCTCGCGACGCAAGTTGGGCATCAACTCCGGGAGTTTCGCAATGAGTTCGGGCACGCCCGGGAATGCCGGGACCAGGTCGCGGTCGCCGTACATGTACAGCGCGGGCGGACTGACGACCGCGCCGTGCCAGGCGGCGGTCAGCTCCCAGTCGCGGTCCACGCTGCGGTACCAGTTCAGGGCACCGGTGAAGCCGTTGGCACAGCTCCCGGTGAGCGCGTCCAGGTCCTGTTCGGTGAGCCAGTGGGGCAGCACCTCGGGGTCGGTCAGGTCCGCGAGCATGCCCCGCGCCGGGTCGGCCACCAGGGCCTGGTCGAGACGGCCGGCGCCAGGGGCGTCACCGGAGGGCGGCCACCCGGAGGAGGTGGACGCCTGCCCGGAGCGGCTCCGCCTGCCGTGCGTCCGGCCGTTCCTGAGCGCGATGAGATGAGGTGAGCGCTCCCGTCGCGCCATCCCGTCTTGTGCGCTCAGTCGTTGGCCCGGAGGGCGTTCAGGCGCTGGTCGAGTCTGCGGAGCGCCATGTCCCCCCACTGGAGGTTCTCTCGTTCGAGCGCCATCCCGCGCAACAGGGTCAGGTACGGGCCGATACGCTCGGCCTCGGCGAAGTACGCCTCCTCCGACCGCCCGCCGAGCAGGCGCTGTCGAAACCGCTCGTAGTGGGCCAGTTTGCCGGTAGCCCACTCCATGCGTTCGGCAATGGCCGCCCGTACCGCCTCGATGTCGCCGACGTCTGCACACTGCACCTTGACCATCAGTTCATCTCGGACCACCGCCGGCCTGCCCGGGGTTTCGGCCGTATACGCATGCACGGCTTCCAGCCCGGCCTGCGTCAACGAGAAGAGCCGCTTGTCGGGGCGGCGCTCCTGCTCGACGACGCGGGCGGTGACCATCCCCTCGCTCTCCATCCGCTCCAGCTCCCGGTAGAGCTGCTGGGGCGTCGCCATCCAGAAGTCGGCGACCGTTGCATCGGACCCCTTGGCGAGGTCGTATCCGGACGCCTCGCCCTCCAACAGCGGCCACCGAAGGCCGTGGCCGCCTGCTGGCCGACGACGTCGGCACGGTGCGATCCGGAACGGCAGGCGGCCTGCGTCGCGGCGCAGCCGGCGCCGTTCAGCCGACGGTCAGGTCCTGCTCCGCCCAGATGGTCTTGCCCCGCCTGGCGTGCCGGGTGCCCCAGCGCTGGGTGAGCTGGGCGACCAGGAGGAGGCCCCGTCCGCCCTCGTCGAAGACGCGGGCCCGGCGCAAATGCGGGGCGGTGTCGCGGGAGTCGGAGACCTCGCAGATGAGGCTTCGGTCGTGGATCAGCCGCAGCTGGATGGGTGGCTGCCCGTAGCGGATGGCGTTGGTGACCAGTTCGCTCACCACCAGCTCGGTGGTGAACACGGCGTCATGCAGCCCCCAGGCCGTCAGTTGCGCGGTCGCGTCGCGCCGGGTCCGGGCGACCACGGCAGGATCGGAGGGCACGTCCCAACTGGCGACCCGGTCGTCCCCCAGGGCGTGGGTGCGGGCGACCAACAGCGCGATGTCGTCGTCGGGCCGGGGCGGGGGCAGTGCGTCCAGGACGTTGTCGCAGACCGCCTCCACGGACGCGGCGGGCCGGGCGAGGGTGCTGCACAGCAGCTCGAGCTGCTCGTCGGGATCGCGGCCGCGGGTCTCGATGAGGCCGTCGGTGAAGAGGGCCAGCAGGCTGCCTTCGGGCAGATCGACCTCGACAGCCTCGAAGGGCAGCCCGCCCAGTCCCAGCGGCGGCCCAGGCGGTACGTCGAGAACGTGAGCACGGCCGTCCGGGGTGACCACGGCCGGCGTGGGATGGCCGGCGCGGGCCAGTGAACAGTGCCGGGAGACCGGGTCGTAGACGGCGTACAGGCAGGTGGCGCCGACGTCGCCGGGAGCGGCGAGACGGGACCCGTCGGCTTCGACGCCGGACTCGGTCGCGGCCTCGGCGGCCAGCCGCAGCACGATGTCATCGAAGTGGGTGAGCAGCTCGTCCGGCGGCAGATCGATATCGGCCAGGGTACGGACCGCGGTCCGTAGCCGGCCCATGGTGACCGACGCCTGGACCCCGTGGCCGACGACATCGCCGACGACCAGGGCGACCCGGGCACCGGAGAGCGGGATGACGTCGAACCAGTCGCCGCCCACCCCGGCCTGTGCGGGAAGGTAGCGGTAGGCCACGTCCAGGGCGCTCTGGGCGGGCAGGCTCCGGGGCAGCAGGCTGCGCTGGAGGGCGACCGCCATGTGGTGTTCCCTGGCGTAGCGGCGGGCGTTGTCGATACAGACCGCGGCGCGGGCGCAGAGTTCCTCGGCCAGGGCCAGATCGTCGTCCTCGAACGGTGCGGTCCGTTCCGAGCGCCAGAAGTTGGCCACGCCGACGACGAGACCGCGGGCGTACAACGGGGCGGCAATGAGGGAGTGGATGCCGTAGTCGAGCATCCGGCGGGCGCGTTCGGGGTCCTGGGCCTGCCAGCCGTGAGCCGTGCGCAGGTCCGGTTCGATCCGTGCGCCTCCCGCCGTCATCCCTCTGGCCTGGGGTGTCGAGGGCCGGAAGGTGATCCGTTCACCGGTGGGGTAGAGCGGATGGTCGTCACGGATGCCGACGGTGGCGGTGCGGCGCAGCGTCATCGGTGTGCCGTGCGGCTCCTCGCCGCGCAGCACCGGCTCGGCCAGGTCGACGGTGACGAAGTCGGCGAACCGTGGTACCGCCGCCTCCGCCAGCTCCTGGGCGGTCCGGGTCACGTCCAGGGTCGAGCCGATGCGGACGCTGCCCTCGTACATGACGTTCAGCCGGGTCCGGGCCGCCTCCGTCTTCCCCGACAGGGCATGCAGTTCGGTGGAGTCGCGGAGAGTGGCGACGGTGCCCTCGGGGCGGCCCTGCCCCCCGGTGGGGCGCTGGTTGACGGCGAGGAGCCGGTCCCCGGCCGAGTGCAGCTCGTCGCTGGCCGGGCGGCCCGAGGCCAGCAGGGCGGCGGTGCGCGGGGCGAGGCCGAGGGCGTCGACGTGCCGGCCCTCGGCATCGGCGGGGAGGTCGAGCAGGCGGCGGGCCTCGTCGTTGGCGAGCAGCAGCCGGCGGTCCTCGTCGATGATCAGGACCCCTTCCCGGACGGAGTGCAGCACCGCGTCATGGTGCTCGTAGAGCCGGGTGATCTCGGCCGGGCCCAGGCCGTGCGTCTGCCGCAGCAGTCGCCGGCTCAGCACCGCCGCCCCGCCTGTGGTGACGGCCATCGCGGCGGCCGCGGCGGCCAGGACCACCGGCACCTGCCGGTTGAGGGTGCCGCTGACGCTCTTGGTGGTGATCCCGGCGACGACCGCGCCGATCACCCGGCCCTGCGGATCCCTGATGGGCACCGAGGCCCGGACCTGGGGGCCGAGCGTGCCCTTGGTCGTCTCCGTCTTCGTCTGCCCGGCCATCACCGCAGTGAGATCGGCGCTGAAGTGTTTGCCGATCCGGTTCGGCTTGGGGTGCGTGTAGCGGATGCCGTCCCGGTTCACGACGACGACGAAATCGACCCCGGACCCCACCCTGATCGCCTCGGCCCGGGGCTGGAGCACCGCCGTGGGATCCCGGGACCGCATGGCCGCCTCGATCCCCGGCGCATGGGCGACGGATTCGGCCACACTCAGTGACCGCCGGCTGGCCTCGTGTGTGCCGGCGTGCTGGGCGTCGATGACGAGGGCGAAGGCGGCGCCGACGCAGAGCAGCACGATGACCGCCAACTGCAACAGAAACATCTGGCCGACGACGCTGTGCACGCTCAGCACGGAGCGGGAGCCCGTGCGCCCGCCGCGGCCGGATCTCCGCGCTCGTGCGGCCACCATGCCCCTCCTTTCCCGTTGTCGCTGGGGAAGGCGACCGGGTCTCGGCCCGCCGGACGGTCGCCCCGGGCTGGTACCCCGGGCCCTCAGGACGGTCCGGCGCTCGGCCAAGCCGACCAGGAAGAACGGCCTGACGGCGGCCGGCTGTCAGGGAACGTGTCGGCTCGGACGACGGCCGCTCCCGGGTGGTGATGCCCCAGGACGCACCTTCAGAGTGCCGTCCCGGTCACCCCTGTGCGACCGGTGCCGTCCCTACGTCCACGGTAGGACCTCAATGGACCGGACTGGACTCGGCTCGAATCGAGTCGAGTCGAGTCGAGTCGAGTCGAGTCGAGTCGACGCGCTCGGCCGGACGCCCGCCACGTAGCGCCCGGCGGTGGGCCCCGCGCCCAGATGATGCGCTTCGTCGCCTGCGCTCGTGCAATGGAGAAGGGGAAAGGCGGCGGAATCGGCGGGAGGCGGGTGCGGGTGGACAGGCGTTGGGCCGCACGGCTGGCGCTGGTGGCGGGAGTGGCGGCGGTGCTGGTCCTGCTGGTGTTCGCCGGGCTGCGGAGCATCGCGCTGGTGGGCGTGGGGCTGGCGGGGCTGGCCGCGACGGCGGCCGGCTTGTGGTGGGTGCTGGCGCATACCGGTGTGATCAGGGGGCTCGCGTTTGTGCTGGCGGCCGCCACGCCGATAGCTGTACTGGTGCTCTACGCGATTGCCGGGCTGCTGTGGGTGGTGCTCGTGTCGCTGGCCCTGTGGACGGTGGCCGTCTTCACGGGCAGAACGGCACTGGCGCAGGGCACCGGCCAGGCACATGTACCGGAACGCCCGGCCACCCCTCCGGAACATGCCTTCCTGATCATGAACCCGCGCTCGGGCGGCGGCAAGGTCGGCGCATTTCACCTGGTGGAACGGGCCAGGGCCCTCGGCGCCGAGGTCGTCGAGCTGGATCCCGCGCAGCCGCAGGACGTGGCCGAGCTGGCGCGGCGGGCCGTCGACGACGGTGCCGACCTGCTCGGTGTGGCCGGTGGCGACGGTACGCAGGCGCTGGTCGCGGGCGTGGCGGCGGCGCGCAACGTTCCGTTCGTCGTCATCTGCGCCGGGACCCGCAACCACTTCGCCATGGATCTCGGGCTCGACCGGGAGGATCCCGCGGCCTGTCTGCAGGCGCTCACCGACGGCGTCGAGTTGCGCATCGACCTGGGCTTCGTCGACGTGGGGCAGCCCACGGCGGAAGGCCCGGGGCGCGTGTTCGTGAACAACGCCTCCTTCGGCGCGTACGCGACCGTGGTGCAGAGCCCGGCCTATCGCGACGACAAGGCCCGGACCACGCTTCAGATGCTGCCGGACCTGCTGACCCACCACAGCGGACCGCGCCTGACGGTGCACGCCGGCGCCGTGACCGTCGATGCGCCGCAAGCCGTCCTGGTGAGCAACAACCCCTACCGGATGGGAGATCCGGCGGGGCTGGGGCGGCGGGAGCGGCTCGACTCCGGTGTCCTGGGGGTGCTCGGTGTCCAGGTCGACAACGCGGTCCAGGCCGCCGCGATGCTGCGCGGGAGGCATGGGCCGGGGCTGACCTCACTCGCCGCCCAGGAGGTGGTCGTCGATGCCGATGCGCCCGTCGTCCCGGCCGGTGTCGACGGCGAGGCCCTGACCGTGCCCACGCCCGTACGCTGCTGGATCGAGCCCGGCGCCCTGCGGGTACGGCTCCCCCGCAACCGCCCCGGCACCCCGCGCGGCAAGCCGCCGATGAATTGGCGCAGGGTGCGCAGGCTGGCCCTGACGGTGGGGAAGACGGCAGCGGGGCGGAACACCGGCTGATCGGTGCCGGTGGGGGGAGAGGCTGGTGGGGACGGATGTCCTCCTCGGCATGTCGTACGCCGCTCCTCTCCGCTCCCCGCTTCTCCTCTCCTCCCCTCGCCTCGCCGCTCCTCTTAGCTCCGCCGCCGACGAAGACGCCGATGAAGACGCCGACGGAGACACCGACACCGTCCTTCGTGCCCCCTCCGCCCCTCCGCCGCCACAGCGCATCAGTGACCGGATAACGACCCTCCGTCGTCACTCAATCCACCTTGTGAGTTTCGCCGGCCGCGACGGAACCCCGGCGTCCGTGCGCCCATCTCTCTGGGCGCCCATTGGGGCACTACAGGGCGATGAAATGCGATGAGGGCCGTTATGCGTGAGATCAGTCGGCGAGGAATGCTCGGACTCGGGGTGGGTGCGGCGACGGCGCTGTCCGTCGCGGGCTGCTCCCCCGATACGTCGGATTCCGGCAAGGTTTCGGCCAAGCCCGGGAAGACCTCCCGGACGAAACCGATCGGCGACGGCTCGACCGCATACACCGGAAAGCAGCCCAACCAGCCGCCCGCACCGGAGAAGCTGCAACCGGGCCAGAAGCCACCACAGTTCGTGGTCTTCTCCTGGGACGGGGCGGGCGAGGTCGGCAACGGCCTCTTCCCCCGCTTCCGCAAGCTCGCCCGCGACCACAACGCCGCAATGACCTTCTTCCTCTCCGGGCTCTACCTCCTGCCCGAATCGAAGAAGCGCCTCTACCACCCGCCCAACAACCCCGTCGGCGCCTCCGAC
>NZ_JBHYPE010000029.1:0-102137 GCF_042746015.1 Streptomyces sp. NPDC058773 | reverse complement strand
CGGATCAACGTGCTCTTCGCGATGCTCCGCGACAGCACCTTCTACGAACCCCGAACCCCACGCCTCGCTTGACGAAAGACATAGAGGCACCCCCCGCGCGTCCGGCCAGGCGACGGTGCGTCACACCGACGGTACGGGGCCCTGCATCCGCTCACTGATCCAGTGCAGCGAGTCGGCCATCCGCCGGATGTAGGTGTGCCCGCTGTGCCCGCCGTGCGGTATTTCGAAGAGCGTGGAGTGGACCGGCCCGCCGGTGTAGTCCTTGATGAAGCGCTTCACATCGGGCACCGCCGCCTCCCTGCTGCCGAGCTCGAAGGCGAGGTAGACCGGCAGTCCGTGGCCCGCGGCCAGCCGCCGTGCCAGGTGGCGGGGGTCGTTGGCGCGCATCTCGTCCGGATACCCCTGCCACAGCGGTGAATCCGGCGCGGTGTCCGGACCGTTGACGACGGCCGCCTTGAACTTCCGCGGTTCCTTGAGGACCGCCTTCAGCGCGGCGAAGCCGCCGGAGGAGGACCCCATGAAGGCCCAGCCGTCACGGCTGTCGTACGTACGGAAGTTGGCCCGCGCGAAGTCCGGTACGTCCTCGGTGAGCCAGCTGCCCATCTTGGGCTGCCCCGGGATGTCGCTGCCGTCGTAATACGTCCGGCCGGGATTGAGCACCGGCATCACGACGATGAACGGCAGCGTCCGGCCCTGCCGCGACCACCGCGCGATCCGCTCCTCCAGCGCGAAGTCCGCCCCGGCCCAGTAGTTGAACGGATAGCCGTAGGCACCGGGCAGCGCGATCAGCACCGGGAAGCCGCTGCGTGCGTACCGCGCCTGGTGGTACTGCGGCGGCACCCAGGCCCATATGTCGCCGGTGACACCGGACTTGCGGCCGTGCCACGTCGTCCGTACGACCCGGGTGCCGTCGCCACCGGTCGTACGGAACGCGGTGAAGGACGAGCGCGGGCCGCGGGGCGGCACCATCCGGGGCTGTCCGTTGAGGGCGTCCGCGGCCGGCCGTCGGGGCACGCTCGCCGCGTCGACGGTGTTCCGTCCGGCGCAGCCGGCCAGGAGCCCCAGGGCCACCACACTCACCGCGACGCGGACGCGCAGGCGCTTCATCGGGACGTTCTCCTCGGTTCCTCGGGCCGGCCGTGGTTCCTCGGGCCGGCCGCGGGCAGTCACGCTGCCACTGCGGCACCGGTCGCACGACACGACGGTGAGATCGTCCGCAGCGCCCCCGGCCCCGTCTTCTGCCACGCTGACCTGCCGATCCGCACTCCCCGCGCCCCACTTGACCGTCCCGGCACGTCAATTGCACCGGCCACGTTTCCCTCGTTCGATGAGGCCACGGGTTGTTTACCGGTCGGTCGGTTCTGGCAAGGTTGGTTCCCACTTCCGAAGGGCGCGGCATTGTGCCGTGGTTGGGGATGACGGATGACCGCGAGGGCCGATCGCCGGCCACTGCCCGGCGTAGTGGGACGGGCAGTTGAGCACGATCTGGTGTCCGGGCTGCTGCAGAGCGCCCCGCTCGTGACACTCACCGGAGCCGCGGGAGTCGGCAAGAGCGTGCTGGCCCGCGCCGTCCTGGAGGAACACACCGCCCGGCACGACGGCACGGTCCTCCGGGTCGGCTGCTGGGACGGACCGGCCGAGGGCGGGCTGGTGGCGGCGCTGCTCCGGGCGGCCCAACCAGGGGACGGCGCCCGCCGGGACAGTGCGACGGCTCTCGTCCGGCGGACCGCCGGGTCCCGCGTCGGCGAGCCGGTGCCCGGCGCGGCAGGGCCGCCGGATGTCCCAACAGGGCCTGCTCCGGCGGACGATACGGCGATCGCCGGGCTCGCCGCGCACTGCCGGCGCCATCGCTCGACCGTGCTGCTGGACGACTGCGACCCGCTGCGCGACGAGTGCGCACGGCTCGTACGGCAACTGCTCCGGGCCGATCCTGCGTTGCGCATCGTGGTGACCGCGCGGGGCGCGCTCGGGCTGCCCGAGGAGCGGGTGGTCGAGCTCGCACCGCTGCCGGTGACCCTGGGCGAGGGCACCGCCGGCCCCGCCGTCGAGCTGCTGGCCGCGCGGGCCGGAGCCGCCGCGCCGGAGCTGCTGGCGGCGGTGTGCCAGGCCCTGGAGGGCTCGCCGCTGGCGATCGCGCTGGCCGCGCAGCAGCTGGACCGGATGTCGTTGCCGCAGCTCGCGGCGCAGGTGGGGGCGGACGGCCCGCTGTACTACTCGGGGCCCGCGGCGACCGTGCGGCACACCTCGCTGTACGCCGCGCAGGCCGCGGGTTACGCCCTCTGTTCGCCCACCGACCGGCGGGTCTGGGCGCGGCTCTCGGTGCTGCCCGGCGACTTCGATCCCTGGCTCGCCGGTTGTGTCTGCACCAGCTGTGACGTTCCTGCGGCCGCGGTCGACGGCGCGCTGGAGCGGCTCGTCGGCGCCTCCGTCCTCGAACGCGTACGGGACGGCGGCGCGCACGACGACACCGGCGCGGCGCTGCCGCCGCGCTACCGACTCCCCCGCGCCGCCCGGGACTTCGGGCGGACGCAGCTGCGCGAGGCGGGCGAGGAGTCCGCGGCGCTGCGCCGGTTCCGGCAGGCCTGTGCAGCGCTCGCGGCCGAGGCACAGATCGCCTGGCAGGGCCCGGACCAGCAGGTCGCCGTGCGCCTGGTGGCGGACGAGCGGACCAATCTCGACGCGGCGCTGACCCGGCCCCCGCAGGACGCGGAGGATGCGCTGGGCGCGCTGGAGATCGCGGTGTCGCTGTGGTTCCACTGGGCGGCCTGCGGCCACCGCCGGGAGGGCCGGGCGCATCTGGACCGGCTGCTGCTGCTCTCCCGGGACGACACCGCGCTGCGGGCCAGGGCGCTGTGGCTGGCCGGATATCTCGCGGCGCAGGAGCATGCGCCCGGCGCCGCGGAAGCGCTGCTGGACCAGGCGTGGACGGCGGCCGTGATGCATGCGGACGCCGACGGGCTGGCCCGTATCGCGCATGCGCACGGGGTACTGGCGCTGCGCCGTGGGAACTCCGCGGCGGCGGTGGCCTGTCTGGAGGAGGCGGCCGGGCACCGCTCCAGGGACCCGTGGTTCGGTCCGGGGCCGGCCCACAGCTGGGCGCTGCTCGCCCTCGCCCTGTCCTCGCTCGACGCGGAGCGGGCGCAGGCGGCGGCCCGGCACGCCTGGGAGAACCGGCACTCGGACGGCGACTTCTGGCTGTACTCGACCGTCCTCTATGCCTGTGCGGCGACCGAGCGCGTCCATGGGAAGCCGGGGGCGGCGCTGGAGGCCTGCCGTAAGGCGCTGGCGGCCAAAAAGCTCATCGGGGACCCGCTGTTCATCGCCGGCGCCCGCGAGATGGTGGCCGGTCTGCGGCGTGAGGTGCGCAGCGGGGAACCACTGCCGGACCCTCCGCAGGAGGACCCGTGGTGGCGGCCCGGCGGACCGGGCGTACCGCCGCACCCGTTCTTCTCACGGCTGCGGGCGGGGCCTTGAGGGCCGGAACGGCCGGTGCCCGCCCGGCACCGCCCCGGCAGTTGACCGCCCGGCGACTGAACACGCTGTGTGACGGGAGCGCCACTTTCAGGATGCGGCGATGACGGGCCGGCCGCATGCTGGGCGTATGAAGCGTGCCCCCGTGATCGTGCATCCGCCCTGTACGGGCGGTCGCCGTGTGACGCTCTACGGACAGGATCTGGGACGGGCGCTGCGCCCCGGTGACGTGGCCGCGATACTGCGCCGGGCCGGTTTCTGTGCCACGACCTTCGTCTGGGACGACACCGGCGTCTTCGAGTGGCGGAACGGCGGACCCGACGTCTGGCTGATGCCCTGAGGCGGCAGCCCTTCGCGCCGGGCCCGAAAGCCTCTTGCCCGTGGCCGTGTTGCACCACCGATACGGTCAACTGCCCGTTTTCACGGACAGTCGTCGCGTACGGCCCCTAGGACACGAGCCGCCGTCCGGACGCTCAGTCGACCGTCGCCGCGACCGGGCTCTCCGCCGCCTCGCGGGCGGCGGCGGCCTTCTTCGCCCGGTGCTTCATGAGCAGGAAGGAGCAGAGGCCGAAGAGCAGAGCGGCGACCAGGCCGAGCCAGGAGAAGCGCTTGAGCCAGGACTCGGCGACGATGCCCACGCTGTAGATCAGCGCGGTCGTGCCACCGGCCCAGACGATGCCACCGAGGACGTTGGCGATCAGGAACTTCCAGTACGGCATCTTCAGCACGCCGGCGAGCGGTCCGGCGAAGATGCGCAGCAGTGCGATGAAGCGGCCGAAGAAGACCGCCCACATACCCCACTTGTCGAACTTCGCCTCGGCCATCGCGACATGGTCGGGGCCGAAGTGCTTGGGGAACTTCCGGCCCGCCCACTGCAACAGGGGCTGGCCCCCCTTGCGTCCGATCAGGTACCCGATGGAGTCACCGATGATCGCGCCGGCGGTCGCACAGGCGCCCAGCACGTACGGATTGATGTGATCCTGGGTCGCCGCGAGGATCGCGGCGCTGACGAGGACGATCTCACCGGGCAGCGGGATACCGAGGCTCTCCAGTCCGATGACCACCCCCACCAGGAGGTAGACGCTCACGGCCGGTACCGACTCGAGCCACTCCTGGATGTGCAACGCCGATTCCTCCGCTGGTGTAGGGCCCCGTGGGCCGTGACCCGACATCCGTGAACACCGTGCCGGTCGATCCCCTGGCGCACCGCAGCGCGCCCGGGAAGCGTACTTGATCGGGCCACCCCGGGGCCGAATCCACGTGCGGTACGCAACATCTGGCGTCCGGACGCGACGACGGCCCGCCGCGCGGTGCACGGCGGGCCGCGAGAGGCCCCATGGAGCGGCGGCTCACTTATTGGGGCGCAGGGTCCACACGATGCTCATCTCGCCGGTCACCGCGCCGTCCTCGCGGGTGATGGCGATGTTCACCGGGAATTCGGGGCGCTCCCCGGCGTCCAGCTCGGCGACGACCTCGGCGACCGGCCGGCCCAGCTCGGCGGTGGCGATGACGGGCCCCATGGCGAGCTTCTTGTAGCCGATCTCGGCGCGTACGGCCAGCGGCACCGCGCGGCCGAGCTGGTCGCCGAAGGCCGCCATCACGATGGCGCCGCTCGCCGACTCGGCGAGGGTGAACATCGCGCCGGCGTGCGGGCCGCCGACGTGGTTGTGGAAGTCGGGCTGGTCGGGCAGGCGGACCACGGCGCGCTCGGCGGTGGTCTCGGTGAACTCGAGGTTCAGGGTGCGGGCCATCGGCACGGATGCCGCCATCATTTCGCCGATCGACGGCAGGGTCTCGGAGGACATGGAGTCATGTTACCTAGCGGTAGCTTAGGTGTGAAGAGCCGGCCTCGGCCGGTGCGTGCCGTAGCCGTACAACGAGTGACGCCCCGCTGCCGTCCGCTGCCCCGTCCCGCATATCGTTGACGCCCATGTGGGCAGGACAACAGCACAGCGGAGCCGGGCGGATGACGTGTCCGGCACACCCCGGGCACCGGCCCGACGCCTCGGGCAGGCAGCGGTCCGCCACGGCACCCTCCCGGCCGGTGCGGTCTTGGTGAAGGCCGTCCCCGCATGGGCGGGGCGCAATTTTCTGCTGCTCACGGGCGCCACGGTGATCGCGAACCTCGGCAGCTCGGGCGCGCTGATCGCGACCGCCTTCGCGGTGCTCGGCGCCGGCGGTTCCGCCACCGATGTCGGCCTGGTCGCCGCCGCGCGGACGGTCCCGCTGCTCTGCTTCCTGCTGATCGGCGGCGCGGTCGCCGACCGGTTCCCCCGGCATCGCGTGATGGTCGCCGCGAACGCCCTCAGCTGTGTTTCCCAGGGGTTGCTGGCGCTGCTCGTACTGGCCGGGGAGCCGCGGCTGTGGCAGATGGCGCTGCTGGCCGCGCTCGGCGGCACGGGGCAGGCGTTCTTCGCGCCGGCCTCCGAAGGCATGGTGCTGGCCGGCGTCTCCGGCGACCGGGCGGGGCGTGCCTTCGCCGTGTTCCGCATGGGCATGAACGGCGCGAACATCGGCGGTGCGGCGCTGGGCGGCGCGCTGGTCGCCGCGGTCGGGCCCGGCTGGGTGCTGGCCGTCGACTCCGCCGCCTTCGCTCTCGCTGCGGCGCTGCGCGCCTTCCTCGACGTCCGCGGGGTCCCCGAACGGGCCCCCGGCGGCGGGATGCTGCACGACCTGCGGGACGGCTTCCGCGAGGTCGTCTCCCGCCCGTGGCTGTGGGCGGTGGTGGTGCAGTTCTCCCTCGTCAACGCGGTGGTGGCGGCCGCTGAGGCGGTCTACGGACCGCTGGTCGCCGAGCAGCATCTGGGCGGCCCCGGGCCCTGGGGGCTGGCGCTGGCCGCGTTCGGGGTGGGCACCGCGGCGGGCGCGCTGCTGATGACGCGCGTCGCACCCCACCGCATGCTGCTGACCGGGGTGCTGTGCGTCTTCCCGCTCGCCCTGCCGTCCGCCGCGCTCGCCGTCCCGCTGCCCGCGGCCGGGCTCTCCGCGATCATGTTCGGCACCGGAATCGCCATCGAGGTCTTCGCGGTGACGTGGATGACGGCGCTGCACCAGGAGATCCCCGAGGAGAAGTTCTCCCGGGTCTCGTCCTATGACTGGCTCGGGTCCCTGGCCCTGGTCCCGGCGGCCACCGCGCTGGCCGGCCCGGTCCAGGACCTGATCGGCCGGAGGGCGGCGCTGTGGGGCTGCTCGGCGCTGATCGTGCTGCTGACGGCGGCGGTCCTGTGCGTGCCCGGTGTCCGGCGTCTGACGCGGCGTACGAGCACGGAACCGGCCGCCGGGGCACCGGCCTCCCGCGCGCCCGGTGCGGCGGAACCGGACCCCGCGGGGACGGAGTGACCGGTCACGGCGGCCCCGCGCCGGAGCGGACCGGGCTCAGCCCACGCTGAACGCGCCGTCCGGCGGCACCGGGGACGCCACCACCTCGGCGTCGCCCACGGGGGCCGCGTCCGCGATCAGCCGCCGCAGCGTGGTGCCGTGTTCGACGCGGGCGGGGAAAACGTCACCGGCCGTCCGCCGGGCCAGGGCGGCGACGGGGAGCGGCGCGCGCGAGGCGAGCAGCACGGCGTTGCCGAACCGGCGGCCGCGCAGCACCGAGGGCTCGGCGATCAGTGCCAGATGCTCGAAGACGGTGGCGAAATTGGCGAGTTGGCCGCGCAGAAAGCCGAACGGGGCGCTGTCCGCGAGGTTGGCCGCGTAGCAGCCGTCCGGTCGCAGCACCCGCGCGGCGGCCCGTGCGTATTCGACCGAGGTGAGCTGGGCCGGTACCCGTGATCCGCCGAAGACATCCGCCACGATGACATCGGCGCTGTCCTCCGGCGCCGCCTCCAGCGCCGTACGGGCGTCCTCGGCATGCACGGTGATCCCGCAGGCGCCGGGCAGCGGCAACCGCTCGGTCACCAGGGCGAGCAGCCCGCGGTCGGCCTCGACGACGTCCTGCCGGGAATGCGGACGGGTGGCGGCGAGGTAGCGCGGCAGGGTCAGCGCTCCGCCGCCCAGATGCAGCACGTCGAGCGGCCGTCCCGGTGCGGCCGCCTCGTCCAGTACGTGTGCCAGCCGGCGCACGTACTCGAACTCCAGGTGGGCGGGGGCGTCGAGGTCAACGTACGACTGCGGTGCGCCGTCCACGGTCAGCAGCCAGGCGCGGGGCCGGTCGACGTCCGGCAGCAGCTTGGCGGTGCCGCAGTCCACGGTCCGGGTGACGGGTATCGGCTCGGGTGCTTCGTCCACGGCCCCATTGTGCCGGTGCGGCTCCGCGCTCCTGCTCCGGGCACGGGGGCGCCGGTCAGTCCGACCAGACCCGCCGGATCTCCGCCGCATGGACGGCGGCCTGCCGGCGTCCCGCGCGGGCCGCGTCCGCGCGCTTGGCGGGGTCGAGGACGTTGCGGCCGAACGCGGACCGGGCCGCGCGGTCGGGCGTGAGCACGGACACCCGGGCGCCGTCCCGCGCCAGCCGCTCGCCCTGCGCCCGCGGTCCGGCGATCGGCCCGCCGGAGGCCGCCATCGGCGCGACGACCACCACCCGGCCGTATCCGGTGGCCAGATCGGCGTTGGCGGTGGAGTGCACCCCACCGTCGATCCAGCGCGTGCCGTCGATGCTGACCGGCGGATAGATGCCGGGGACCGCGCAGCTGGCGCCCACCGCGTCGAGCAGCGCCACCCCGCTCGTGTCGTCGAACGCGGTGCGCTCCCCCGTTGCCGCGTCCACCGCGGTGATCATCAGCCGGCGGGCCGGCCAGTCGGTCATCCCCAGGGTCCGGGCGATCACCGCGCGTTGTTCCGCCTCGGGGACCGTACGGGCCGCGAGCGCCAGCTTCCCCATCCGTACGCCGAAGGAGACCGTGTCGCGGGAGCGCAGCGCGATGGCCGCGAACCGGGCGAGCGCGGCCGGTCCCATCCGGGCGGCCGGGCTGCCATCCGGTACGGCGAGCTGGCGTCGGTACATCTCCTCCAGGGGCAGCTGCCGGGAGGTGAGCTGGGCGCCGACGACCGATCCGGCGGAGGTGCCGATGACGACATCGGCACCGGCAAGGTCCACACCGGCCTCGGCGAGCCCGGCGAGCATCCCGATCTCCCAGCCGATGCCGGTGAGCCCGCCGCCGCCCAGGACCAGTGCCGTGCCCGCCATGGGGGTCTCCTTCGCGCCGCCCGTCCGGCCGGCCGCCCGCAAGGCGCGGCGCGGCCGGATCGCCCTCGTCATCCGTGGCGAGCAGTCTCGCACTCCGTCTGTCCCCGGGACAGCGAGCGGCTGCGCCCGGCACCGGGGAGGCGCCGGGCGCACTTGCTGACCTGCGGTCCTACTCCTCGACGGTGCGGACCGTGCCCGCGCCGACGGTCCGGCCGCCTTCACGGATGGCGAAGCCCAGACCCCGCTCCAGCGGCACCTCGCGGCCCAGTTCGACCGACACCGTCACCGTCTCGCCGGGACGGGCGATGCCCCGCTCGCCGAGGTCGAGGTCGCCGACCACGTCCGCGGTACGGATGTAGAACTGCGGCCGGTAGCCGGTGGAGAGCGGCGTCCGGCGGCCGCCCTCCTCGGTGGAGAGCACATACACCTCGGCGGTGAAACGGCGCCGCGGTGTGACGCTGCCGGGCGCGGCGACGACATGCCCGCGGCGCACCTGGTCACGGTGCACCCCACGCAACAACAGCGCGACGTTGTCGCCCGCCTCGGCGGACTCCATGGGCTTGCCGAACGTCTCCAGACCGGTGACCGTCGTCTCGGTCTCCGCGCCGAGCACCTCGACCCGGTCGCCGATCCGCACCGTGCCGCGCTCGACGGCTCCGGTGACGACCGTGCCACGCCCGGTGATGGTCAGCACGTTCTCCACCGGCAGCAGGAACGGCGCGTCGACATACCGTTCGGGCATCGGGACATAGGTGTCCACGGCGTCCAGCAGCGCCTCGATCGCCTGCGTCCAGCGCGGGTCGCCCTCCAGGGCGCGCAGCCCCGAGACCCGTACGACGGGGACGTGCTCCCCGTCGTAGCCGTGGCCGCTCAGCAGTTCGCGCACCTCCAGCTCCACCAGGTCGGTCAGCTCCGGGTCGCCGGCGTCGGCCTTGTTGAGGGCCACGACGATGTGCCGGACGCCCACCTGCTTGGCGAGCAGCACGTGCTCGGCGGTCTGCGGCATGATCCCGTCGAGCGCGGAGACGACCAGGATCGCGCCGTCGAGCTGCGCCGCACCGGTCACCATGTTCTTGATGAAGTCGGCGTGGCCGGGCATGTCGACATGGGCGTAGTGCCGGGTGCCGGTCTCGTACTCGACGTGCGAGATGTTGATGGTGATGCCGCGGGCGGCCTCCTCCGGGGCCCGGTCGATCCGGTCGAACGGCACGAACGTCCCGCTCCCCCGGTCGCTGAGGACCTTGGTGATGGCCGCGGTCAGGGTGGTCTTGCCGTGGTCGACGTGGCCCATGGTGCCGATGTTGAGGTGCGGCTTGGTGCGCACGAATGCCGTCTTGGGCATGGTGTTCTTCCTCGCAACAATGCGGTGAGAACGGCGACTTGGCGCCGTGGGGACCCCTGGAACCGGCCGACCCTCCCCCTGCGGGGTCCGCCGGACGATCCGGAGAGGGTCAGCTTCGTGCGCCGTCGGTCGCTGCGGCGGCCGGGACGGCGGCTGCTGCGACGGCGGTGGCCGCGGCCACCGCATCGGCGCCTGCGGGTGCGAAGTCCGCTGCGGCGAGGGCCGCGAGGGGGTCGACGGCAGCCTTCGGCGCGTCCGCGACTGCGGACGGGAGCGCGAGGAAGGCGTACCGGGACATGCGTCCTATGGTGCCGGTCGGCCGCCCCGGCGTCGAACGATTTATCCGGCCCCGGAGGCGGCAAGGCGGCGGCGTGCCTGGGGACGCCGCTTGGCACCGCCGTCGGTTACGCTCCCGGAATGCTCCCGCCCGCCGCAACGCCCGACGGCCTCGCCGCGCGCTGCTCGCGTGTGCTGTTCTCCCCCTGGGCCCGGCTGGGGCTGCTGCTGGCCCTGCTGGCCTGCGCCGCGGCCGCGATGCTGCTGTGGCGGCCGCAGCAGCTCCTCACCGACGGCTGGCCCGACCGGCTGTCCGGCCCGACCGCCCTGCTGGTCTTCGCCGCGGCCTACGGCGGGTGCACCACCGCCTTCGTGCCGCGCCCGGTCCTCAATCTCGCGGCGGGTGCCCTTTTCGGAGGCCAGGCCGGACTGGCCGCCGCCCTCGCCGGGACGGTGCTGGGCGCCGGGATGGCCTTCGGGCTCGGCCGGCTTCTCGGGCAGGACGCTCTGCGTCCGTTGTTGCGAGCCCGCTGGCTGACCGCCGCCGACCGGCAGTTGAGCGAGCACGGCTTCCGCTCGATGCTGGCCCTCCGGCTCTTCCCCGGGTTGCCGTTCTGCGCCACCAACTACTGCGCCGCGGTCTCCCGTATGGGCTGGCTCCCCTTCCTTCTCGCAACAGCGCTCGGCAGCATCCCGAACACCGCCGCGTACGCCATCGCCGGTGCGCGGGCCACGACGCCCACCTCGCCGGTCTTCCTCCTCGCCCTGGGCTTCATCGCGGTCAGCGGGCTGGCCGCGCTGGTGGTGGCCTGGCGCAAACGGAAGGCGCTGCGCGGGCGCTGAACGCGGCGGTGCGGGCGCCGGATTCCGCCGCTGCCCCGGGGTGGGCAGGGTACGAACAGGCCCCTTTGCCCGCCCGGACATGGCCGGACGTTACGCTGCCCGGGTCGGCGGTGATCTGCATCAGCCGCCACTGTCCGCTTTCTCCCGTCTCGCGCAGGTCAGCGCTTGATCACCCTTGGATAGCGTATTTTCCATGTCTTGGTTTGAATCTTTCGTCCTCGGACTTGTTCAAGGGCTGACCGAGTTTCTGCCCATCTCCTCCAGTGCACACCTCCGTTTGACCGCGGCGTTCGCCGGCTGGCACGACCCCGGTGCGGCGTTCACCGCCATCACCCAGATCGGCACCGAAGCGGCGGTCATCATCTACTTCCGCAAGGACATCGGGCGGATCATCTCGATGTGGGCCCGCTCCCTGGTCAACCGGGAGTTGCGGCACGATCACGATGCGCAGATGGGCTGGCTGGTGATCGTCGGCTCGATCCCGATCGGTGTGCTGGGCATCACGCTCAAGGACGCCATCGAGGGCCCGTTCCGCGATCTGCGGCTGATCGCCACCACCCTCATCGTCATGGGCGTGGTCCTGGGCATCGCCGACCGGCTGGCCGCCCGCGACGAGACCGGCGGCCGGCACCGCGCCGCCAAGCAGCGCAAGACCCTCACCGACCTCAGCGTCAAGGACGGCCTGCTGTACGGCGTCTGCCAGGCGATGGCGCTCGTCCCCGGTGTCTCCCGCTCCGGCGCCACGATCAGCGGCGGTCTGCTGATGGGCTACACCCGCGAATCCGCCGCCCGTTACTCCTTCCTGCTCGCCATCCCGGCCGTACTGGCCTCCGGCGTCTACGAGCTCAAGGACGCCGGCGAGGGGCACGTCTCCTGGGGACCCACGGTCTTCGCCACGATCATCGCCTTCGTCGTCGGCTATGCGGTGATCGCATGGTTCATGAAGTTCATCTCCAACAAGTCCTTCATGCCCTTCGTCATCTACCGCATCCTCCTGGGCATAGCCCTCTTCGCCCTGGTCGCGGCGGGCACCCTGTCGCCGCACGCGGGCGAGACGGCGGGCTAGAACAGCCCCGCCCCGGTACGTGCCTGCCAGGGTCCGCGCCATAAGGTGCCCCGCATGGACTCCTTGATCACCGCCATCCGCGAACACGACGACGCCACCGACTTCCTTGCCTGGCCAGGCGATTTCGAGCTGGGCCGAGGCGATCACGTCGAGGAGGTCCACCTCGCTTCGGGTGCCGCGCTGGAGGGTTTCGCGGGTGACGGGGCCGGGGGCACCTTCTTCTTCTGCGGCGAGGGCGGCGAGGAACGCCCGGTCCTGTACGCGGACTCCGAGGGAGGGGCCGCCCTCCTCGCGATCGGTCTGCCCGAACTCCTGCGACTCCTCCTGGTCGCCCCGTGGTGGCGCGACTGCCGCACATTCACCGAGGAGGAGAGCCGGGAAGTCGCAGCGGACTACCTGGAGGACATGCCGGACCTGCCGGCCCAACGGGGCCGCGCCGCCACGGCCCTTGGCCTCACCCTTCCCACGGAGGCGGACGCCTTGGCCCGCATGCGGGAGGTGGCCGTCGAGACCGGCAAGGACTTCGTCCTCGTCTACACACCGGAAGACAAGCCCTACTCTCCGTTGATCACGAAGTGACGTCCGGTGGCCCGGCCCCGCGGTACCGCCGTGCCACGAGGCGGCGCACGAGGAACCGTCAGCGATAGCCGGTGTCATCGGCGGGGCGGCCCGGGTCCTGCACCTCGACGAGGTAGCGCCAGCAGTCCGGCTGGGTGCCGTCGGTGTCGGTGAACCCGTAGAGCGGGGCGAGTTGCCCGCTGGAGACGACCTGGCCGGTCCAGCGGGCGACATCCGGGTCGGCGGCGAGCGCGACCACCGCCCGTGCGACATAGACCGGGGACTCGGCGATGCAGAAATGCGGCACGTCGGCGGTCGCGTCCCGCCAGTTGCCCTCGGTCACACCGAACGCCTCAAGCATCTTCTCCGAGCGCAGCCAGCCGGGGGTCACGGCGACGGCGGAGCCACGGTACGGGGCGAGTTCATGGCTCTGGGCCAGCGTCATCCGCTGCACCGCCGCCTTGACCAGGTCGTAGTAGAAGCCCTCGTGATGGCGGTAGGCGGCGTTGTACTCCGCGGTCCCGTCGGTCATCTCGATCACCAGCCCGCCGGGACGCCGGATGAGCAGCGGCAGCGCGTGATGACTGGTGATCGCGTGGGTGTCGATGCCCATACGCAGCATCCGCAGCCCGCCGCCGAGATCGTGCTCCCACAGGGTGGTGCCGAACTGCGCGTAGGCGTCGCCACCGAAGATGTCGTTGACGAGGAGGTCGAGGCGGCCGTGATCCCGGTCGATACGCCCGACGAGGTCGCGGACCTGATCGCTGTCCAGGTGATCCACCCGCAGGGCCGCGCCGGTGCCCCCGGCCGCGGCGATCAGCTCACCGGTCTCCTCGATCGTCTCCGGCCGGTCGATCTCCGACCGGCCGGCGGTCCGACTGCTGCGCCCGGTCGCGTACACAACGGCGCCCGCGCGCCCGAGTTCCACCGCGATCGCCCGCCCGGCACCCCGGGTGGCGCCGGCCACCAGCGCCACCTTCCCCTCCAGTACTCCCCCCGGCCCACCCGGCGCCCCCGCCCGCGCGTCCTCCCTCCTCATGGCGCGGCCTGCTTCCTTCCCGTCATCCGCCAGAAACCGTGCCAATATCAGGAACTCAGGTGGTACTGGGCCCAGGGCTGATGGGCCGCCACCGGCTCCTCGTGCGAGGGGGCGAGGGTGCCCCACGGGGCGAGAGCACTGTCCCATTCGGAGGCCAGGGCGGTCATGTCCGGCACGGACTCCGGCGACGGCATCGTGCCCGTGTGCCATGCGGACGCCATGTGATGCCCCGAGGCCGCGGCGTTCCAGGAGGCCGTCTGCTGTGCGGGGATGCTGTATTCGGATTCATGAACGTCGGCTCCGCGCCGATGGCGTCCCGCATGGGTTTCCACCGGCCCCGGGTAGAACCGCCCCTGGGCGGAGAGCTGTTGGGCCCGGGTAACCAGGCGGGTGAGGTCGAGCCCGAATTCAGCGGCGAGTTCGCGCAGGTCCACCCCGGTCTGCCAACTGCCGATGAGCACCGCGTCCATCGCCGGGGACCAGGTCTGCTCCGGCGCCCCCACACCGCCGGTGGCCTCGCGGGTGGCGCCGGCCGGGCGCGCTCCGGCGGGCGGATTCTGGTGGGAATAATCAACCGCGGGTTCCGGCGCCGGAGCGGCCTCCTCGGGCTCCCGCGGGGGCGCGGCGGGCGTGGCGGCCGCCAGCAGCTCGTCGGCGACGGCGCGGGCGTCCTCCTTGCCCACCGTGCGCCGGGCGATCCGCACTTCGCGCTCGTTCAGACCGAACAGGCCGGCCACCGCGCCGGTGCTCCCCACCGTCACCGCGAACGCCGCCAGCACCCGCGACCGGTCGGCCTGGGCTTCGTCAAGCCTGGCCTGCGCCTCGCGCACACGCTCGTCACCCAGGCAAAACGCTTCTGCCAGGACGGCGTTGCGGTCCCACAACTCTCTAGGATCCATACCCATTCAACGGCTCGTGGCACCAGGTGTCCCGATCGGGCGCAGTAAAGCACCCCAAAGCACCCATCGAACCACCAGATGAAAATCGTCCTGAATGCGCGGCCGCGGACCGCCCCGGACCCCATCTGGCGTCACATGCCCTGGCCAGAGGCCCGCGTAAAGACGCAAGACCGATTGTCAGTGCCATGAGTTACGGTCTGGATCAGTCGCATCTTCGCATTTCCAGGTGTTCATGGGGGGACCATGGCTCAGCGCTTCCGTATCTCGTCCCGCGTCGCCGGGGCGCTGCTCACCGCCGCCGCGCTGTGCGGCACGGCGGCGTGCTCGGCCGACGGCCCTTCCGATGCCCGCTCCGCCGCGTCGCAGCGCCCCGACGCGGCGACGGTCGCCGCGGTGCGCAGGGCCGTCGACAAGGACGCCGCGCTCAACTCCCTGTCGTATCGCGTCTCCGGCAAGGTCCCCGGGCAGGGGACCGTCGAGGGCAAGGCATCGTCCAGCCTCCGTCCACGCGCCGTCGACATGCGGATGACGGCGTCCGGGGGCTTGAAGGAGGGCGAGTTCTCGGTGCGGCTGCTGGGGGACGCGGTGTATCTCGGCGGGGGCGGGCAAGCGGCTGCCCTGCTGGACGGCAAGCACTGGCTCAAGCTCGCCATGGCGGACGCGGGGGCCGACGCCTTCGGGGGTATGCAGCGGCAGGCCGACCAGGACCCGGCGGCGCAGGCGTCGTTGCTCCGCCGGGCCGATGACGTCAGGAAGGTCGGCGAGGAGACCGTCGACGGGGTGCGGACGACGCGTTACGCGGGGGTGGTCGACGTGGCGGAGCTGCCGGAGGAGCGGGGCGTCGCGGGTCCGCCGGCTGCCGGGCGCCGGGCGAAGGTCATCGAGCAGTATCAGCAGCTCGGGGTGGGCAAGCTGCATCTCGATCTCTGGGTCGGCCCCGGCGACCGCACGGTGCAGTTCCGTGAGCGGGCGAAGGCGGCTCAGGGACCGCTGGACGTGACCATACGGATCCTCGACCGCGGCAAGCCGGTCACGGTCCAGGCGCCACCCGCCGCCGACACGATGGATCTGGGGCGGAAGCTCAAGGAGAGGGGGCGGCAGGGGGCCTAGGCTCCGGGGTCGCGTCGTACCGGCTCGTCGAGGTGGGGCAGGCCGATCGGGTTGGGGAACGGGAGGACATCGGCGGCCAGGATGCGCCGGACGACGGGATCCAGGCCCTGGAGCAGTCGCTCGGTCTCCGCTTCGGGCAGCGCGCGCAGCAGTCGGCCGGCCAGCCGGTCGGTCGCCTCCTCGATGCGCTCCCGTTCCCGTCGGCCGTGGTCGGTCGCGTCGCCGTATGCGTCCACGAGGCCCCGGGAGCGGAGCCGGTCGGTTGCGGCGGCCCACTCCGCCTCGCTCCAGCCGCGGTCCTCCCGCATGGTGTCCTTGGGCACCCGACCGGACGCGGCGGCCAGGACCAGCGCCTCGCAGCCGTCCAGGCCCTCGTCGGCGAGTACGGCGTGGTGTGCGTCGCCCCGGAACTCCCGGACGGTGGTGGCAAGTTGCCACAGGCGCTCGACGGGGTCGGCGTGGTCGCAGAGGGCGCGGTTGGCGGCGAACAGGGGCCGTGCGGTGGCCGGTGCGTCGTCGACGACCGCCTGGAGCGGGGGCAGCAGCTCGGCCGCCGCGTGCTCCAGACCGGGGTCGATCCCGCGCAGGGCGTCCGCCGCACGGCTGCCGCGCTCGTCGAGCGCATGGGCCGGGCTGACGATGCCCCAGGCCGCCGGCAGCGCGCGGGCGACCATGCCCGGGGCGAACACCCCGAGGACGGCCGTGGCCGCCGCCGGTTCCACCGCCCCCAAGGGTGCCGTGCGCGAGGCGAAGTACCCCATCCAGAAACCCTTGAGACCGAGGTCCTTGCCCAGGTTGCGGCACCGCTCGTCGAAGTAGCAGACCGCGTGCAGCGGCTCGGTCAACAGCCAAAGCGATCGTGCTTGCAGCTCCATGTCCCGCACGCTACCGCCGCCCGTCGCCGGGCGCAGCGCACCTGAAGGGAAAGGCCGCGAGCGGCGCCCCGTCGGCGGACCCGGTCCGCGTCGAGAGCCGACGGCCGGGGAGGGGCCGGGCCTGGGCCGTCCGCCCGCGGGACTGGCGTCAGCCGTCGTTGCGGCCGCCGGCCCCGAAGCCCGACTGCCAGGCCCACAGATGGGTGCAGTTGGGGCACTGGAGATGCAGCACGCTGCCCTTGTTCGACAGGAGGTAGCGCCAGTGGTCGGCGCAGGTACGGCCGTCGAGGCAGGTCGCGCAGCCCTGGTGGTCCTGGCAGCGGGGGCAGGGGACCCAGGCCCGGCGGCCGATGTCGGCGGTGGGGTCGAGCGGCAGCATGCTCAGGCCTGCCCGGAGGCCGGCAGCACCCCGGCGGCGACCAGCGCGTCGTAGGTGGCCTGCTGCTCCGCGTCCAGGCCGGAGTAGAGGAGCCGGTATGCCTCGGCCTCGCCCTCCATCGCCGCGATGGGGTCCCAGGTGTCACCCAGGGCCGCAAGGACTTCGGCCCGCCGCCGGGTTTCGTGCGCGGTGAGGTCGACCTCGAATGTCTGAGGCTCCGGTATCCGGGGTTCCGAGGTGTTGCGGTCGTTCATGGTGCGCGTCCCATGCCACTTGCGGATGATTCGGACGTGTCTATCAAGTGGGGCGGCACTGAGGAAGCGTCAGGGGGGAAAGGGGCAGTTCGGGGGCCGGGCGGCGGCACGGGTGAGTGCAGAGCGTGAGGTGGCGAATCGGAATACAGGCGAACAATTCGGAAATATAGGGCGGAGAATTTTTCACGGTATGCCTTCTATCGGCTACCCATCCGGTAATTCTCTGCGTGAGGGAATTCATCTCCCGCGCCGCGCCCGCCACGAGGGCGACAGGGGCTCGCCCCGCCCCTCACCCCGACCGCTCCGCCACCTCCTGGCGCATGGCCGCGATGAGCAGAGCGAGGGCGGACTCGACGGCCGAGCCTCCCATGAGCGGCAGGTGCTCGCGTACGCGGTGCAGGACGGGGAAGTCGTCCGCGGGCAGGTTGCCGTACTCCTCCTGCCAGGCCTGTTCGTCGGCCGCGCGCTGGGCGGGAGCCAGCCGCAGGACGCCGGCGTCCATGGCCGCATGGCCCAGGGCGGTGTCGACGAGGGTGTGGTAGTGCCGGACGGCGGTGGCGTCGTCGAAGCCGGCCTGGAGCAGCAGCCCGATGCCCGTGTCGACCGTGCGCTGCTCATGGGGCCGGCGGGTGACCCGGACCGTGCTGAACGCGGCGATCTGCGGATGGCGCAGCGCGGAGCGGTACGCGCGCATTCCGAGGTCGTGCAGATCGGCGGCCCAGTCGCCGCTGGGGGCGAAGTCGGCCATGGACTCGCCGATGAGGCGGTCGGCCAGGGCCAGCAGCAGATCCTCGGTGTTGCGGAAGTAGCGGTAGACGGCGGAGGGATCGGCGCCCAGCGCCGCGCCGAGTTTGCGCACGGTGAAGGCCTGCGTCCCCTGGGCGTCGATGAGTTCGCAGGCGGCGTCGACGATGAGATCGGCCGACAGGACCACGCCTGAACTGGTCCGCCGTCGACGCTTGCGCTCGACCGGGACGCGCTCGCTCTCCGCCACGCAGAACCCCTCCGCTTCGCTCCGGCCCCGGCCCCTGACCCTTCCCGGAGCCAGTTAATCACCAGGTTACGTCAACACCGTTGACACAAGATTGAACGGCCTGTTTCATCGGCGGACATACACGGACCGCCGCGGTGCCGCATCCCGCACCACCCCCTTCCGTACGAGGCGGCCGGGCCCCGATCCCTGGGCCCGGCCCGCGTCGCCCTGCTCCGCCACCCCCGCCCGCGCCTCCCCGTTCCCCCAGGTCCGGCCGCGACCGGACCGGCCCGCCGTCCAAGGAGTGAGTGCCATGCCTTCCGAAGTGCAGCAGGACCCCGGCCCGGCGCGTATGCGCCGCTCGCTGGGGGTGAAGGACGGGGTGGCGATCGCCGCGTCGAGCACCGCCGCGACCACCAGCATCGGTATCGGCATGGGCACCCTGGCGGCGTACGCCGGCCGGCAGACGCCTGCCCTGTTGCTGCTGGCCTTCGTGCCCATCCTCGGTATCGCGCTGTCGTACGCCCGGCTCAACCGCAGCGAGCCGAACTGCGGCAGCGGCTACACCTGGGTGGGCCGGTCCATCGGCCCCTGGCCCGGCTTCCTGACCGGCTGGGTGGTGCTGGTCGGCAACGTGATCTTCATGGCGTATACGGGGGCGGTGACCGGCTCCGTCGTGCTCCAGTTCCTCAACAAGCTGGGCCTGTACAGCGTCCTGGGGCTCCGACTGGACCCGGCCTCGACCGGCGTCAGCACCGCCGTGGGCCTGGTCGCGCTGGTCGTCGTCACCGTCACCGCCATCACGGGCGTGCGGGCCGCGACCCGGCTCCAAATGGCGCTGCTGATCTTCGAGTACGCGGTCCTGTTGGTCTTCTGCGGCTACGCCCTGCTCATAGGCGACCAGCCGTTCTCGCTGTCCTGGCTCAACCCTCTGGAGATCGGCTCGCCGCAGGCGGTGGCCCAGGGGATGGTGCTGGCGGTGTTCTTCTACTGGGGCTGGGACGCCGCGTTCAGCGTCAACGAGGAGACCCGCAGCACCTCCGACGCGGCCCGCGGCGGACTGATCGCGCTGGTGGTGATGATGGGACTGTTCCTGGTCGGCGCGCTCGCCTTCCAGCGGGTGATGAGCACGGGGGAACTCGTGCACAACGGGCCGCAGGCGCTCACCTTCCTCGGCGCCAAGCTGGCCCCGGAGCCCTGGGCCTCGCTGCCCCTGGCCGCCCTGATGTGCTCCGCCTTCGCCTCGCTCCAGTCGAGCGTCATCCCCACCGCCCGCGGCACGCTGGCGATGGCCCGTGACCGGACGCTGGGCCCGGTGTGGCAGCGCGTGCACCCGCGCTACGGCTCGCCCGCCGTGGGCACCCTGCTGATCATGGCCCTCGCCGCGCTGCTCGCCGTGCTCGCGGTCGGCATCCCCAAGCTCAACGACATGATCCTCACGGCCGTCAACTCGATCGGCCTGACCGTCGCCCTCTACTACGGGCTCACCGCGCTCGCCTGTGCGGTGCGCTTCCGCGACAGCCTGCGCGCCGGGGCCGTGCGCGCACTCCGGGACGTGGTCGTGCCGGCAGCCAGCGCACTGTCGCTGTTCGGGCTCGGCGGCTACCTCGTCTGGGACTACGCGACCATGAGCGACCACTTCGAGGCGAGCCCCGACAACGGCTGGTTCATGCTGCTGCTCCCCGCCCTCTTCATCCTGGCCGGACTGGCGACCGCCGCCTGGGCCAAGTGGGTGCGCCGCGCCCCGTACTTCCGCACCGGCCGGGGGACGGACGCCGATGCGCTCACCTTGCCGATGGACGGGGACGGCCGCCCGGTCCCGAGTCCCGTGGAGGGCTGACCACCCCGGATCCATCCCGAACCCCTTTCCCCCACCCGTCCGGGCCCTCGCGGCCACCACACTCCCCACACCACATTCCCCACACCACTGGAGCACTCACCCCATGGACCTCAGCACCACCCCGGATGCCCACACACCCGGTTCCGCCGCCGACGGCCCCGCGGACCTCGTCTTCCTCTCCGGTCCCGTGCACACCGTCGACTCCGCACGCACCCGGGCGAGCGCGGTGGCGGTGCGCGGCGACCGCATCGTCGCCGTCGGGCACGAGGAGGACGTCCGCGCGCTGACCGGGCCCCGCACGGAGGTCGTCGATCTGCACGGCAGGCTGCTGGTCCCCGGGTTCCAGGACGCGCATGTCCATCCGGTCGGCGGCGGGCGGGAGTTGGCGCTGTGCGATCTGAGCGCGGCGGACACGGCGGAGGCGTACCGGGAACTGATCAGCGCGTACGCGGCGGAGCACCCGGAGGTTCCCTGGATCACGGGCGGCGGATGGTCCATGGAGGCGTTCCCCGGCGGCACGCCGACCCGCCAGTTCCTGGACCGGCTCGTTCCCGACCGTCCGGTGTTCCTCGTCAACCGTGACCACCACGGCGGCTGGGCCAACTCCTGCGCCCTGGAGCGGGCCGGGCTCACCGAGCGTACGCCGGACCCGGCCGACGGGCGGATCGAGCGGGACGCCGACGGCCGGCCGACCGGCATGCTCCAGGAGGGCGCCATGCAGCTGGTGGCCGACCTGATCCCGGAACCGACGCTCGCCGAGCAGACCGAAGGGCTGCTCCGGGCACAGCGCCTGCTCCACGGATACGGGGTGACCGCCTGGCAGGACGCGATGCTGGGCTACGCCCCCGGTATGCCCGACGCCACCCCCGCGTACGTGGCCGCGCGGAGCGACGGAAAGCTCACCGCCCGGGTGACCGGGGCGCTGTGGTGGGACCGCGCCCGCGGCGCGGAGCAGATCCCGGAACTCATCGCCCGGCGGGCCGAGTTGACGGCGGGGCGGCTGCGGGCGACCAGCGTCAAGATCATGCAGGACGGCATCGCCGAGAACCACACGGCCGCCATGCTCACCCCCTACCTCACCGCCTGCGGCTGCGCCTCCGACAACAGCGGCATCTCGTTCATCGACCCCGAAGCGCTGCGGACCTATGTGACGCAGCTCGACGCCGAGGGCTTCCAGGTGCACTTCCACGCCCTGGGTGACCGGGCCGTACGGGAGGCGCTGGACGCCGTCGAGGCGGCCCGGCGGACGAACGGGCTGCGCGACACCCGGCCGCACCTGGCCCACCTCCAGGTCGTGCACCCCGAGGACATTCCGCGCTTCCGCCGGCTCGGGGCGACCGCGAACATCCAGGCGCTGTGGGCGGCCCACGAGCCGCAGATGGACGAGCTGACCATCCCGTTCCTGGGGCCCCGGCGCGCCGCCTGGCAGTACCCGTTCGGCGACCTGCTGCGCTCGGGCGCCACCCTGGCAGCGGGCAGCGACTGGCCGGTCAGCTCCCCCGACCCGATCGCCGCGCTGCATGTCGCGGTCAACCGCCGGGCGCCGGAGGAGCCGTCGGCGCCGGTCTTCCTGCCCGAGCAGCGCATCGACCTGGGCGCGGCACTCGCCGCGTACACGGCCGGCAGCGCCTACGCCAACCACCTCGACGACGCCGGCAGCATCCAGCCGGGCAAGCTGGCCGACCTGGTCGTGCTCGACCGCGACCCGTTCGACGGCCCGGACGACGAGATCGCCGCGACCCGGGTGCTGCAGACGTTCGTCGGAGGGCAGCGGGTGTACGCGGCCGATGACGCCTGAGCGGGAGGGGTAGCGGGCCGGGCCCGTCGGACACGGTCGGCCGGGCCGGGTCCGGCGGGCCTGTCGTGCGGGCCAGTTCACCGCCCCGCACGCGTCCCGGGCCGCCCCGGCCCGGCGGACCGGACCCGCACGCCACCGGGGCCGGCCCACCGGGCGCCGCCCGTCCCTACTCGATGACCAGCTCGACCTCGATGTTCCCGCGGGTGGCCTTGGAGTACGGGCAGTACTGGTGGGTGGCCTCGACCAGCTGCCGGCCGGTCTCGCCCGCGAGGGTCTCCGGCAGCTCCACCCGCATGACGACGGCCAGGCCGAAGCCGGTGTCGTCCTTGCCGATGGAGACCTCGGCGGTGACCGAGACGTCCTTGGTGTCGACCTTCATCTGCCGGCCGACATTGCTCATCGCGCTGGCGAAGCAGGCCGCGTATCCGGCGGCGAAGAGCTGCTCCGGGTTCGTGCCGGCGCCGTTGCCGCCCAGCTCGGGCGGCATGGCCAGGGCCAGGTCGATCCGGCCGTCGGAGCTGACGGCCCGGCCCTCACGGCCATTGGCGGTGGCGACAGCGGTGTACAGCGCGTCCATCACGGTTCCCCTTCGATAGCGCGGCGGCCGTTCCCCGGCCGCCCGACGGCCACCACAGTTGCACACATCCAAATTGCGCGCAACTAAGTTGTGCGCAACTAAATGGCTCGCGGGCTAACCTGGGTCCATGACCTCCGCGACCAGGCCCCCGGTACCCGACGCCGAACTGCTCCGCCTCGACCACCAGGTCTGCTTCTCCCTGCACGCCGCCTCGCGCGCGTTCGGCGGCGTCTACCGGGACGCCCTGAAGGGCCTGGGCCTGACCTACCCCCAGTACCTGGTCATGCTGGTCCTGTGGGAGCACGGTTCCCAGCCGGTCAAAAGCATCGGCGAACGCCTCCGTCTGGACTCCGGAACCCTCTCCCCCCTCCTCAAGCGCCTGGAGTCGGCCGGTCTGGTCCGGCGCGAACGGAGCACCGAGGACGAGCGGTCGGTCACCATCCACCTCACCCCGGCCGGCGACGAACTGCGCACCGAAGCTCTGCCGGTCCCCCGCAGGATGCTGGCCGCCACCGGCCTCACCATCGAGGAACTGCGCACACTCCAGGGCCTGTTGGGCCGGGTGACGCGCGCCCTGGACGAGGCCTGACCCCGGGAGGTTCCGGAGTCCGCCGCCAGTCGCCCCGTACCTCCCGGCGGTCCGCGGCGTTACGTACGTAGGTGCTTTCCGCGGTGTCCGCAAGGCGAGGTGCGGACGGGTTCTCCACCCCGGTCGCTCATCACCCCATTGAGCTACCAAGGTTGGGGCCTCATCGGCGCAAAGGCGTATAAAGGGTGGTCAAACCAGCCGGAGCCGCCGGTGAAATCCCGCCCACGACGCGGTTGGCAGCATCGCCTACGACAAGCGGAGGAGCGCCACGTGAAAGCGGCAGAAGTTGTCAACACCTTGCTGGTCCAGCGGTTCGGGGTGGCCCCCGCCGACATCACCGACGAGACTCCGCTGCGGAGCCTGCGCCTCGACTCCCTGGCACTGGAGGAGCTCCGCGTCCTCATCGAGGAGCGGCTCGACCTCGACCTCGACGAGGTGTCGCTGACCCCGCGGAACACCGTGGGCCAGCTGGTGACGGCCGTCGACGGCAACGTGCCGGCATGACGGCCCGCCAGGAGCCGTTCTCCGCGGCAGTGACGGGACTGGGGCTGGTGACCGCGGCGGGCGTGGGGGCGAAGGCCACCTGGCACTCCGTCACCCAGGAAACAGTGCCCGACGGAGTGCACCACCAGGAAGAACTGGCCGATCTGCCCTGCGACTTCATGTACACCGTCACGGATCTGGACACCACCGCACTCCTCGGCGTGGCCACCCAGCGGCTGATGGACCGCTTCTCGCAGCTCGCGGTGATCGCCGCCCGGGAGGCCGTCGCCGACGCCGGTCTCGACCCGGAGTCCTGGGACGGCAGCCGGGTCGCGGTGGTGATCGGCTCCGCGCACGGCGGGCTGCCCTTCTACGACCAGCAGCATGTCGCGATGGCCCGGCGCGGCGCCCGCCGGGTCTCCCCCAAGCTCGCCCCGCTGACCGTCGTCAACAGCGCCGCCAGCAGCGTCTGCATGGACCTCGGCGCACAGGGCCCCAGCATGGGCGTGGCGACGGCCTGCTCCTCCGGCACGGTCGCCGTGGGCACGGCCCACCAGCTGCTGCGCGCCGGGGTCTGCGACATCGCGGTGGCGGGCGGGGCGGAGTCGGTGCTGTCCCGGCTGCTGATCGCCAGCGCCTGCCAGATGAAGGCGGTCTCCACCCGCCGGGACGATCCGTCCGCGGCCTGCCGCCCCTTCGACGCGGCCCGGGACGGTTTCGTGGTCGGCGAGGGCGCCGGGCTCCTCGTCATGGAGCGGCCCGAGCACGCGAGCGCCCGCCGGGCCCCCGTCCGCGCCCATATCCGCGGCTACGGCGCATCGAGCGACGCCTATGCGGCGGTCGCCCCGGACCCCGACGGCAACGGCATCGAGCGGGCGCTGCGCAGCGCGCTGGCGGACGCCCAGGTGGAGGGCCGGGACGTCGGCCATGTCAATGCGCACGGCACCTCGACGGTCGTCAACGACCGCGTCGAGGCCACCGTGCTGCGGCGGGTCCTCGGCGAGCACCCGCTGGTCACCTCGACCAAGGCGATGACCGGGCACGCGCTGGGTGCCGCCGGCGGGATCGAGACCGCGCTCACCGTGCTCGCCCTGGAGCAGCAGCTGGTGCCACCGACCGCCAATCTCGAGGTACCCGATCCGCGGATCCCGATCGACATCGTGCGCAGCGCGGCCCGGCCGGCGGCGTTCGACTGCGCCGTCAAGACGTCGCTCGGCTTCGGCGGGCACAACGCCGCGCTCGTACTGACCCGCTAGCGCGCCCCGCCCGGCGCGTCCCCTCCCCCCGGTGCCCCGAGAAGGAACTGCCATGTCCGAGGAAATGATCCGCTCCTTGTCGGTGCGCGGAGTGTCCTTCGCCTACCGGCGGCTGCGACAGCCGACGCGGATCACCGAGCCCGTAGTGGTGCTGGGCGGTGCCCTGCAGGGGATGTACGGCTGGCCGCAGATGGAGGATCACGTGGGGCCGGTGGCGGACGTGGTCACCGCCGATCTGCCGGGCATGGGCAGCGCGGACCCGCTCCCTCCGGGGCCGAGCATCGAGGTCGTGTGCGCGGCGATCGAGCGCATCATCGACGATCTGGACGTGCCGCGGATCAATCTCTTCGGTTTCTCGTACGGGGCCGGGCTGGCCTATGGGTGCGCCCTGCGGTTCCCCGGGCGCATCGCTCGGCTCGCCCTCGGCGGCGTGCCGACGCACATCAGCGACGCCCAGGTCGAGCTGTGGCGGCGGGCGTCCGACCATCTCGTACAGGGCGACGTCGAGGCCTTCGCCACCCTGGTCGCGCAGGGCCTGATGTGCCTCGACGACCGCCGGCACGTCGCCCGCCGGAAGCTGGCCTACCGCTACGTCCGGCGCGCGATGCTGCATGCCGCCCGGAACTCCCAGCACGCGGTCGACTCGTTGCTCCGCGGCATCTCGGACCGCCCGGACTTCTCCGGCGGGCTGACCGGTGTCCCCACTCTCGTCTTCAGCGGCGAGCACGACACGGTGACCTCCCCGGCCCGGCAGCGGGACTTCGCGGCCACCATCCCGGGCAGCCGCTTCCTCACGATTCCGGACGCCGATCACTGGGTGGTGCTCGAACGCCCGCAGGAAGTCGCGGACTTGGCGGCGCGGTTCTTCACCGATGGATCGCTGAGCTCGGCGCCCTGCCTGGCGCCGGTGGTGCGCGAGGAGCCGTCACCGGCCGGCACGGCGTGCGCGTGAGCCCTGGCTGCCCTGGCCCCCGCCCCGTTCCCAGCACCAGCACCAGCACCAGCACCAGCATTCTCTTCCGGCTATATAACTCGAATGGCATGCTGAGGCCATGCCCCTCCCGTTCGACGTACTCGCGGAGCCGAGCCGGCGCAAGATCCTCGACCTGCTGCTGGAGCGTCCGCGGCTGGTCGGCGAGCTGACGCAGCAGCTCGGGCTGAGCCAGCCCGGCACCTCCAAGCACCTCCGGGTACTGCGGGAGGCCGGGCTCGTCCGGGTCCGGCAGGACGCCCAGCGCCGCTGGTACGAGCTCCGGCCCGAGCCCCTGGCGGAGCTGGACGCCTGGCTCGCCCACTACCGGCACCTGTGGACCGGGAGCCTGGACTCTCCCCCCGCCAACGCTGGGAGGTACCCCCGGAAACGGCACCTCGACGCCATGGAGGACGACCCCCGATGAAGCCGCACTCCGACACCCTCACCACCGCCGACGGCCGCACCGCACTGCGTATGGAACGCCGGCTCACCCATCCGCCCGCGAAGGTCTGGTCGGCGATCACCGACCCGGCGCACATCGGGCAGTGGTTCCCCTCCGGGGTCACCGAGGTCACGGCCCCGAGGGTGCTCGCCTACCGCTGGCACCCGGAGGGCACGGTGCGCTGGGAGCTGGGCCAGGGCACCGGCCACGGCCCCCGCCTGATCTGACCCAGACCGGCCCGCAGGGCTTTGACGTGGGTGCCGCGCTGGATGCCTGGCACGAACGCATCGAGCAGTTCGCCGCGCGGCTGCTGGCGGACTGAATTACCGCCCTCGCCCCCTCCCCCCTTTACCGTCGCACAGTCGCGCCCCCTGTGGACTGCCACAGGGGGCGCTTGCGACAGGAGGCCACTCGGCGTCGCCGGCCCTTCGGCACCTGTTGCGGAATTACCGCTTCACCGTGTGAGCCAGGCAACTCCGCGGTGCCCTGAAACGGAATGCGGAGCCCGTGCCGCGTGATGCCGGGCACGCGACGTACGTCACGTACGAGCATTCCTAGTCGGGGCCCTGCCGCGCGTATACCGCGATGTGCGGCATTTATAACGGACATCTCGCCCCATCTCACGAAGATAGGTAGTACAAGGCATCTTTGCCACCATCCTGGGCCCGCGCTAACCATGTTCCGGGTAGCACCGAGAACGACACCGCGATCTCAGCCAGAGCGGCGAAACGCGGCAATGACCCTCGGTCCTCACGCGCCAACCGAAGGCCGTTTCCCCCGCCACCAAGCCCTGGAAGAGGTCACCTCCGCATGCCCAACTTCACCCTGCCCCGCACCGTCCGCATGAGCCGTATGACCCGCACGCACAAGGTCTCCGCGGCGCTGGTGGCCACCGCGAGCTGCGCCGCCGCACTGGCCCTCACCGCGGGGCCCAGCAACGCCGAGGCCACCGCCGCCCACGGCGCCGCCGCGGTCAAGCCGGTCAGCTCCAACGGCCTGCCGCTCACCGCGAAGGACCGCGCCGACAACGGCAAGCAGGCCCAGCCGGTCGCCGCGTCCGTCACCGCCGGCCTCAAGGTGGCCCCGGCCGAGAAGCAGGACCACTCCGCCGAGCAGGCCGCCAACCGCTCCATCGAGCGCAAGGCCCTGGTCGCGCCGAAGGCCGCCCCCAAGGCTCCCAAGGTGCACAAGGCACACAAGGCCGCTCCGAAGCGCTACGCGAACAACCTCGACGGCTGGATCCGTGAGTCGCTCGACATCATGAAGGCCAAGGGCATACCGGGCTCCTACGAGGGCCTGCACCGCAACATCATGCGGGAGTCCAGCGGCAATCCCAACGCCGTCAACGACTGGGACATCAACGCCATCAACGGCGTGCCCTCCAAGGGTCTGCTCCAGGTGATCCAGCCCACCTTCGACGCCTACCACGTCGCCGGCACCCCCCATAAGCTCACCGACCCGGTCGCCAACATCACCGCCGCGGCCAACTACGCGGCCGACCGCTACGGTTCGATCGACAACGTCGACTCGGCCTACTGAGCCGAGCGACACGACCGCCCTCACGGCGGAACAGGACTGATACGGGTGCCGCGCGGCGGCCCCGGACACAGCAACGGCAGTGGCCCTGCCCGCATCCCGCGGGTGGGGCCACTGCCGTTTCGGGTGGCACCTGCGCCGGGCCTCAAACCCCCGGCGCCACCGGTCAGTACCGGTCGCGCCGGGAAAGGCCGTCACCGAAGAGGGTGTCGAGAACCTCGCCGGCAATACGGAGTCCCTGCCGCTCCTTGGCCGTGAGGCGGTCCTGGTGGCGGCCGTCGACCGGCGCGGCGGCGGCTGCACCGGTCGCGAGGAAGCCGGTGACGAGAAGACCGGTGAGCACAACGGAAATACGACGCAGCATCAGCATGTCCCTACGGTGAGTGGTGACGGTGTGCGGTGCCACCTTCCGGGGCGGGCGGCCCGGAGTCATGCGACAGCCCCGGGCGCTGCTGCGAACGGACCAGCGGCACCGCCGTATTGCCGTAGCGGACCGCTCACCAACGGCCGAGCCGGGCCACCCTTCCCCGCCACGTGCGGCACCACGCAACAGGGCACGCCGATAGTGAATCAGGGCACAATTACCCGCCCTATTGGCGGCCGCCTCAATGCCCCTCGTCACATTTACGGCTTCCCCCTTCCCCGCACCGGTCCCGCGGCCGGATGAATTCGCCGCCACCGGCGGTGGAACCGATACCGTGGGCGGCTAATTCCGGTGTGAGCCAGGCAACTTATCCCCGGGCGCCGAGCTGCCTTTTGAGGGCGTTATCGGGTGACCCGAGGCACGCGATGTATGTCACTTACGAGCCTGCCTAGTCGATATCCATGCGCCCGTTCCGGGCCAACGCTGCCAGAAACGCTTATCACTTCAGCGATCCGGGTTTATCTCACGAAGATGAGTAGTACAGAGCACCATTGCCTCGATTCGGGACGGGCGTTAACCATGGATTCCGACGCACCGAGAGCGAGCTTGCGAATAGCGCCCAACGGCGCACGCAGCAAAGACCTCCGGTTCGTAACGCGCCGCCAACAAATGGCCGCCTCCCCGTCCCCGTACCTGGAAGAGGTCACTCTGCATGCCCAGCTTCACCCTGCCCCGCGCCGCCCGGATCACCCGCATCACCCGTACCCACAAGGTCGCCGTGGCCGTTCTGGCCGCCGCGGGTGCCACCTCGGGCCTGGCCCTCACCTCGGCTCCGGACACCGCTCAGGCCGCTTCTGAGCACTCCCCCGCCGCGGTCAAGCCGGTCAGTGCGAAGGGCCAGCCGGCCAAGGCGGACGACGCCAGGACCGGCCGTCCGGTGACCGCCTCGGTCGCCGACCACGTGAAGGTCACCGCAGTCGAGAAGCAGCACAGCGCCCAGCAGGCCGCCAACCGCTCCGCCGAGCGCAAGGCCGTCAAGGACTACCCGAACAACCTGGACGGCTGGATCCGCGAGTCGCTGGCCATCATGAAGGCCAAGGGCATCCCGGGCTCCTACGAGGGCCTGCACCGCAACATCATGCGGGAGTCCGCCGGTGACCCCAACGCCGTCAACGACTGGGACATCAACGCGATCAACGGCGTGCCCTCCAAGGGTCTGCTCCAGGTGATCCAGCCCACCTTCGACGCCTACCACGTCGCCGGCACCCCCCATAAGCTCACCGACCCGGTCGCCAACATCACCGCCGCGGCCAACTACGCGGCCGACCGCTACGGCTCGATCGACAACGTCGACTCGGCCTACTGAGCCGACGGAGCCGAAGAGCCGTCACCGGCACCCCAGGCCGGCCCAGCCAGATGAGGCGACGGACATGACGGACCACACAGACGAGCCGGAAGGCTCGGTATAGAGCAGCTTGCGAAGCGGCGGAATGGCGCGTTTTCGCCGCTGCGCGGTGGAGCGGGTCCTGGCGAGAGCCGGGGCCCGCTCCGCTCGTCCCTGCGACCCGGAGGCCCGGCACGGGGGCGTGCCTGACCGCTTCCGCCCGCCGGACGGGTGAGATGCAGGGCCGGTCGGCGGACTGACGGGCCATTGGGTCATAGAGTCAGGCAGTTCTGCGTATATGTCTCTTATCGGCAGGATTCTGCTCAAAAGCTGCCGAACCTGACTCAACCGAAGGCCTTCGGAGGCATGCGATGCCCTTGCGCAGATCCGGTCCGGCCCGCCGTACAGTCCCTCTTGCGGCCGGAACTCTCGTTTCTCTCCTCTCCGTGCTCGCTCTGCCCCTCGCGCTGCCCGGCTCCGCCACGGCGTCAGATGCCGAGAAGAGACCCGCCCACCCCGAGCAGGACTGGATGGGTTCCACGATCATGGCCCACGAGGGCGGCGACCGGGCGGCGGCCGGCGGTTCCGGGGCGCGGGCCTCGTCCAGAAGAGGCGTGTCCGGCGTCGACGTCTCCAGCCACAACAAGAAGGTCGGCTGGTCCTCGCTGCGCAGGTCCGGGGTGCGGTTCGCATACGTCAAGGCCACCGAGGGGACCAGCTACACCAACCCGTACTTCACGCATCAGTACAGGGGCTCCTACAACTCCGGCATGATCCACGGCGCGTACCATTTCGCGCTGCCCGACCACTCCAGCGGCGCCTCCCAGGCGCGGTACTTCGCCGACCACGGCGGCGACTGGTCCAGGGACGGCCGGACACTGCCCGGTGCGCTCGACATGGAGTACAACCCCTACGGCGCGACCTGCTACGGCAAGAGCCACAAGGGAATGGTCAACTGGATCCGCGACTTCGTGGAGACGTACGAGGAGGAGACCGGCCGTCACGCGGTCATCTACACCTCCACCAACTGGTGGAAGCGGTGCACCGGCAACTCCGGCAAGTTCGGCCGGACGAACCCGCTGTGGATCCCGCGGTACGGCTCGTCCGTGGGCGCGCTGCCGGCCGGCTGGCGCTTCCACAGCATCTGGCAGCACACCTCCTCGGGCCACACGGTCGGCGACCGCAACCGCTTCAACGGCTCGTACACCCGCCTCAGGGTCCTCGCGAACGGCGGCTGATCTTCCCGACGACCGGTCCCCGGCGCGCCCCTCACGGCGCCCGGGGACCGGTCGCTTTGTGTCCGTTCGCGACAGCCGTTGCACCGGCCGGACACCTTTTTGGTCAACTCCTCCGGCATCACGGCGAATTCATGTCGCGGTACAACCATCCGCCACCGGCCGCCGTCCAACACTGCGAAATGACCACGCGACGCACTGACCCAACGGGGGGCAATCCATGAAGCGTTCTCGTGCCATCGCAGGAGCCGCGGCACTGGCCGTGGCGGGTATCGCCACGATGGCGACCGCCACCACCGCGTCCGCCGCACCGAAGGCCGCCGCGTACAACGGAGCCTGCGGAAGCGGCTACAAGGTGGTGAATTCCGTACCGGTCACCGGAAAGGGGACCGTGTACCTGACGTACAGCGCCAAGTCCGGAAAGAACTGTGTCGTGACGGTGCGGAACAGCCCCGGCAAGCGGGTGTACATGTACAGCTATCTCACGGCCACCAACGGCAGTTCGGACTGGGTTTACGACAGCGGTCAGTACACCTCCTACGCCGGACCCGTCTACCTGCCCGGAAAGGGCATCTGTGTGGACTGGGGCGGCGCGATCGAGTCGGTCAGCGTCAGCGTCTCCGGCTCCAACTGCGGCCGGATGGCGGCCGGTGTGGTGACCCACCACTGAGCACCTACCGACGGCGGGTTCCCGGATGGCGTCGCACCCGGGAACCCGCCGTCGGCATGCCGTCCATCGGACGTGCCGTACGTCAGTCAGCGGCCGCTACAGGAGCTTGACGATCGATCAGGGCTGCGCAGGGCACCGGCGTCGCTTCGATACTCGGTCGCCGCGGCCGCCGCGATGTTGCGGGCCATACCGCCGAACACCGCGGTGTGGAAAGGCGAGATGGACCACCAGTAGGCATGGCCGGTCAGTCCGTGCGGGTGGAACAGGGCCCGCTGGCCGTAGAGCGTCCGGCCCCGGGCATCGCGGCCTACCGTCAGTTCCAGCCAGGCGAGGCCGGGGAGCCTCATCTCGGCGCGCAGCCGCAGCAGCCGGCCGGGCTCGACCTCCTCGACGCGCCAGAAGTCGAGCGAGTCGCCGACCCGCAGCCGCCCTGCGTCCCGTCGCCCCCGGCGCAGCCCCACCCCGCCGACCAGCCGGTCCAGCCAGCCGCGCACCGCCCAGGCGAGCGGCAGCGAGTACCAGCCGTTGTCGCCGCCGATCCCTTCGACCACCCGCCACAGCACCTCGGGCGGGGCGTCCACGATCAGCTCCCGCCGGTCGGTGTAGAGGCTGCCACCGGCCCAGTCGGGGTCCGTCGGCAGCGGGTCGCTCGGCGCTCCGGCCACCGCGGCGTTGGACCAGCGGGTGGCGACCTCGGCGTCCCGTACCCGGCGCAGCGCCAGTTCCAGCGCGTCGTCGAAGGCGATGGGATGGCCCGGCGGGTCCGGGTCGGGGACGTAACGGGCGATGTCGTGCTCGCGGCAGACGACCTCGTACCGCAGTGATGCGGCGAGCGGACGGGCCAGACCCGGCGGTACAGGGGTGACCAGGCCGATCCAGAGGCTGGAGAGGCGCGGGGTGAGCATCGGCACGGGGAGGATCAGCCGCTCGGGCAGCTCGGCGACCCGGGCGTAGCGCTGCATCATGTCGCGGTAGGTGAGGATGTCCGGCCCGCCGATGTCGAAGGCCCGGCTGACGTCATCGGGGAGGCGGGCGCAGCCGACCAGATAGCGCAGCACATCGCGGACGGCGACCGGCTGGATGCGGGTGCGGACCCAGCTGGGGGTGACCATGACCGGCAGCCGCTCGGTGAGATAGCGCAGCATCTCGAACGAGGCCGAGCCGGAGCCGATGATGACGGCCGCGCGCAGCACGGCGGTGGGGACGCCGGACGCCAGCAGGATGTCCGCGACCTCGGCACGCGAGCGGAGATGGGGCGACAGCTCCCGCTCCGGGACGCCCGCGGGGGTGAGACCGCCGAGGTAGACGATCCGGTGGACGCCGGCGGCGCGGGCCTGCCGGGCGAAGATCCGCGCGGCCCGGCGGTCGGTGTCCTCGAAGCGGCGACCACTGCCCAGGGCGTGCACCAGGTAGTACGCGACGTCGACTCCGGCCATCGCGGTGCGGACCGATTCCTCGTCGGTGACATCGCCGCGCAGCACCTCCGTGCGCCCGGCCCAGGGGTGGTCGCGCAGCTTCTCGGGTGTCCTGGCCAGTGCCCGTACGGCGAATCCGGCCGCCAGCAGCTCGGGGATCAAGCGGCCGCCGATGTAGCCGGTGGCGCCGGTGACCAGGGCCCGCGGGCGCGCCGCGGGCCGCCCCGTCTCGCCTGTGCCGGCCATCTCCGCGGCCTCCTCCGGGCTGGTAGCAGCATGCTCAGCCTGCCCGGCAAGTCTGTCACCGCTTCAGCCACGAGGCATTACGGCACGGTCGGCGGGCGTCCTGGCAGGGCATCCCGATGTGACGAACGATCAGTCCGGCGCCGGAGCGGGGCGGGGCAGGGTCCCGGTCCGAGGGCCGACCAGGGCGGCCGGACGGGCCCCGGCTGTGGGTTACGTCCGTGGCCCGCCCCACCGTGGCCGGGTGTCCCGGCGTGGTGCCGGCCTGCGCTCACGGCGGGGGCCGCGCCCGCTCCCCGGACCGCCGTCACATTCCCGGCCGGCGCCCGCCTCATGGCCGTACGGCGCTTCGTGGTCCGGGTCGCGGCTCGGGTCCAGGCCCAGCATGTCCATCAACAAGGACAGGTCGTCCGCGTTCCGCGCATGGCCGGCCAGCGCCTTCCTGGCGAGCCGTCGTTCCTCGTCACACGGCACGGCGCGCGGCGCGGGGTCATCGGCACTGCGGTGTTCATCGCTCACCGCTGCATTCTCGGCCGGACCACGGGACCCTGCCCGTCGAGCGGGCCGGGGACCGCCCGCTGGAAATCCCCGGGCAGACGCTGCTTCATACGGGTGAGACGAGGCCCGCGCCCCGGCTCCCGGCGGGGGAACCTCCGCGGCCCCTTTTCCCTCTTTATGAGCACTTGAACGTGATCATCCAGCCGCGGAGCCCCCCTTGAAACGCCCCTACGCCGTCGCGCTCGCCATCGCACTCGCCGCTTCCTCCTCGCTGCTCGCCGGCTGCTCGGACGCCGGAAAGCCGGTGGACTTCAATGCCGGCGGGAAGGGCGACGGTGCCGCGCGGGCCCGGCCCGTCGATGACGACACCCTCCTGCCGACCGGCCCGAAGAGCGACTTCCGGATCACCCGGACCCTGGACGACGGCACCCATATAGCGCGGGCGACGCTGCGGGGCCAGAAGTCCGGCGTCACCGGAAGCGTCTGGGTCTGGGCTCCGAAGGAATACGCGGACCCGAAGTACGCCAAAAGCGGGTTCCCGGTGCTGATAGCCCTGCCGGGCGGCCTGGGCAGCCCCAAGGAACCGGGCGGGGTGACGAACTACTGGGTCGGCGGCGACATCGAGCTGCAGGAGAACCTCACCCGGTGGACCGCGGAGGGCAAGAGCCTGCCGTTCATCGTGGTGATGCCGATGCTCAACCCGGACACCCAGTACCACGACGCCAGCGACATTCCCGGCAGCCAGAAGATGGGGGCCTGGCTGACGGAGGACGTCGTCCAGCTGGCCCGGGCCAACTTCCGCACCTTCAAGTCCCGCGACGGCTGGGCCTTCATGGGCTCGTCCTCGGGCGGCTTCGCCGGGCTGAAGTCGGTGCTGAAGCACCCGGACAAGTTCAAGGCGGCGATAGCCAGCGGCCCGGACCTGGCGCCGGATTCGCCGCTGTGGGCGGGCCACCAGGCGGAGAAGGACGCCAACGATCCGGCGAAGCTCGCCCAGCGGCTGCTGCGGAAGGGCGGTCCGGACGTGTACCTCGCCTTCCAGGCCGGCTCCCGGGAATCAGGCAAGGTCACCGCCTCCATACAGCGCTTCCGGCAGTCCTACGGGAAGGGCCCGATCCACACCGCGGTGCAGATCATCCCCGGCGGCCGGCACAACGCCTGGGACTACCAGAAGGGCATGGCGGCCGGTTCGATCAAGTTCATCAGCGACCGGATGAAGGCACCCGTCCCGAGCGGCTCCTGAACCGGGCGGGACGGGCGGCCGGGGCGCCCGTCGGTGCCCCCGGCGCGCGGATGCAGATCACCTGGGAGGGGGCGATGCTGGAGTCGTGGGGGACCCTCGTGAGGAGGACGCATCATGTCCATGATGGACAAGATCAAGAGCATGTTGAAGGGCCACGAAAGCCAGACGGAAAAGGGCGTCGACAAGGCCGGCGACACGGCGGACGAGAAGACCCAGGGCAAGTTCCAGGGCCAGGTCGACACCGCCCAGGACAAGCTCAAGGACCAGTTCGGCGGCGGGCAGGGCCCGGATCAGCCGCCGCGGACCTGAACCGGCGCATCGAACCGGCGGATCGAGCCGCGGATCGAACCGGCGCCTCGCGCGGCGCCGGCCTCACCGTCAGGCCGTTACGGCGCACGGATGATCAGTGCGTGGACCGCACGGCCGCGTCCCCCCTGACATCCGGAATCCGGAAGATCGGCGGCCGGTGCCGGCCCCCGCCGTCGGCACGCTGCCTCAGATGCGCCGACCGGGTGAGACCGTGCCGCGCAGCACACGACGGTGCCCGCCCCGGGGGTCGGGGGCGGGCACCGAGGGGTGCGTCCGTCGGCCTCAGGCCAGCCGGATCTTCTCCGCCTGGGGGCCCTTGTGGCCCTGGGTGACCTCGAAGGTCACCTTCTGGCCCTCCTGGAGCTCGCGGAAGCCCGTGGCGTCGATGTTCGAGTAGTGGGCGAAGACATCCGCGCCACCGCCGTCCTGGGCGATGAAGCCGAAGCCCTTCTCCGAGTTGAACCACTTCACCGTGCCGGAAGCCATTTCCGTCTCCTTCGTTCAATGGGCTCGAATCGGCTTCCGCACGCTGCGGAACCCGGAGGTGATCGCCTGGCCCGGAGACGCGCCACACAGCAAGAACGCCCGTGAAGGCGACACGGGCGTCCGGCACTTCGGAACCACGACAGCTGATCAGGACGCTACACCGAGCAACGCCCGGCAGGCCGCACAACCGTGACGGACGCGTCGCCCTTCACCGGGCAAGGCCATCGGACGTCCTCCGTATCCCTGACCGATCGGATGGATGTACGACATCCGGTGGCGGGTAGGAGGCCTCAGCCGGAGCCGGGCTCGGACCCGGACGCGGACCCGGACCCGGACCCGGACGCGGACCCGGACCCGGACGCGGACCCGGACGCGGACGCGGACTCGCCGCTCGGGCCCTCGTGTGAGAGGCGCCGGCGCCGCCACAGCACCGTGCCGAGCCCGGCGACGGCGACGACCGCGACGGCCGCAGCCGCGGACAGGAACCACCAGTACCGCGTGAACGGTGCGCCCTCCGCCGCGACCCCGGCCTTGTGCAGCGGCACGGCCCGCGGGCGGTGCGTGACGGGCCGCAGTTCACCGGTGCGTTCATCGGGCTCCATGGCGGGAAGCACACCGACGGCCGCGGCCCGGGGAGCCGCCTCGAATCCCCAGTCCAGCAGGTCGCGGGTCTCCTCGTAGACGGCGTTCCGGCCGCCGGACTGCGGGTTCATCAGGGTGACCAGCAGCGTCCGGCCGTCGCGCCGGGCGGCGGCGATCAGGGTGTTGCCGGCGTGGGTCGTGTAGCCGTTCTTCACCCCGATCAGGCCGTCGTACGGCTTGACGCCGTGTGAGCCGACCAGCAGCCGGTTGGTGTTCTGGATGGTGAACGCGTCCGGGCCGCCGTCCTGCGGCAGCTCGGCCCGTTTCGTCGCGGCGAAGTGGGCGAAGTCCCGGTTGGTCAGCCCGGCCTGGCCGAAGAGCGCCAGATCATAGGCGGAGGAGACCTGGCCCGGCGTGTCGAATCCGTCCGCGGACTCCACCCTGGTGTCGCGGGCACCGAGGCGGCGGGCCGTCTCCTGCATGTCGTCGATGGTCTTGCGCCAGCCGCCGTTCATGCCGGCCAGAGTGTGCACCGCATCGCTGCCCGAGCTGAGGAAGACGCCGTGCCACAGATCGGCGACCTGGTAGGGCGTGTCCTCCCTGAGGCCGGCGAGGGAGCTGCCCGCCTCGATGCCGGCCAGGTCCTCCCAGGAGACGGTGTGCACCGCCCCCTGGGCGAACTTCGGCAGCACCGTGACGGCGAAGAGCGTCTTGAGCGTGCTGGCGGGCGGCAGTGGCCGGTGGACGTCCTTGGCCGCGAGGACCTTGCCGCTCGCCATGTCCGTCACCATCCAGGACAGCGCGGAGACGTCCGGCGGCTCGGGTACGTCCGGCCGGGGCAGGAACTGCACACCGCGCTCGTCCAGCCGGCTCTCGACATCGGCGGATTCGGCCGCGTGTGCCCCGGGCCGCAGATCGTCGATGCCGTTCGGGCCATCGGCGGCTGCCGGACCGGGCGCGGCCCACAGGCTCGCGGCACAAACGGTGGCGGCGGTAACGACTCTGACGGGGGCCCAACTCACGCTAGACATGTGGCCCACGCTAAAAACGAGCGCGGCCCGGCGCCGGTTGGCCTACTCCATCCGATGCGCGGGCGCCCTGGTGCTGTAGCCCGTGGGCCGGGGCCCGCGGGGGGGGCGCCCGGCCCCCCCCCGGCGGTATGGCTCAGGCGCGGTGCTGCTTGAGGAAGTTGGTGATGAGCTGCTGCCACTCCTCGGGCCGCTCGACCATGGGCAGGTGGCCGGTGGGAATCTCCGCGATTTCGGCGCCGGGGATGCTCTCGGCGAGGCGGCGGTGCAGGGTGGGGGGCGCCATGTGGTCGGCGGTGGTGGAGATGACCAGGGTGGGCACGCGGATGCCGGCGAGGTCGTCGCGGACGTCGATCCGGCTGACGAGGTCGGCGTGCTCGACGGTGCCCTCGGCGATGTCGGCGGCGGCGTAGGCGATGACCTGCTCGAGCTGCTCGGCGGGCATGGCTTCCATGGCCTGGGGGCTGAGGGCGTGCGGGAAGAGAAACTCGCTCACCAGGCGGTTGTCGCCGGTGGCGGCGAGCTTGCCCCAGACCTTGACGGTGAGGGCCTGCTGATTGTTGGAATGGGCCATGGTGGCGCTCAGGACGAGGGCGGTGACACGCTCGGGGTGGCGGGCGGCGGCGCGGATCGCGACCGGGCCGCCCATGGAGTAGCCGTGCAGGGCGAAGGTGTCCAGGCCCTCGGCGACGGCTGCGGCCACGAGCTGGTCGGCCAGGTCGTCCAGCGACAGCGGGGTGGTGGAGCGGGGGGTGTCACCGCTGCCGGGGTAGTCCACGCCGACCACGGTGTGGTCGGCGGCCAGGCCCTCGAGTATCGGACCGTAGGTGCCGGCGATGCTGCTGCCGGCACCGTGGGCCAGCGCCAGGCCCGGGCCGGAGCCGAGCACGGTGCGGGCGAAGGTTGCCTCGGGGAGGGTGCGTGCGGACATGAAGTGATCGTTCCTTCGGTTGTGGTGAGCGGCGGTGGGCGAAGGGCGGAGCGGTCACGCCGCTCGCCCACCCCGTGACGGCCGAAAGCAGCACCGCCAGCGGCCGTTGCGCCTCCGCACGGGTGCGGAAGCAGCGGCCCCACCACTCTCCCGGCGCACCGCGCTCCCGGTCAGGCGAGAAATACGGGCATCGCTACCTGCTTCGTGCGCACCCGTACGCCGCAGGCCACCAGCAGCGGTGTCCAGGGGGGGCATCCCCGGCCGGGCGGGGCGGGCACGCCGGGGCGCGGGGCGCGTCAGGGCCCCAACCTCACCTGGGACAACGGCCGCTGGCACGCCCGCCCCGAAGACGACGACCTGCCCAGCTGGGCCGGCCAGTCCGCCACCCAGGCCCGCGTGGTCGCCACGACGAAGAGCACCGCCGTGATCAGCGTGGGCAACGGCGAAATGGGCGCCACGTACGCCGTCGACCTCGACAGTCGCAAGGCGACCTGGCAGAACGACAAGGTGGCGGCGGCCGCCGTCATCGGCGACACCGCCGTTGCAGTCACCAGCAAGGACAGCGTCCGCCAGCAGGTCATCGGCCTCGACATCGAGCACGACGGCAAGCGCAGCTGGAGCAAGCTCGACGGATACGAGCTGACCGTCCGCCCCGCCGGCCCGTACCTGGTCGCCATTACCGGCAGCGACTACAACAGCGGCGACAGCATCGGCGTGCTGATGAAGCCGGACGGCAGCAAGGCCGCCGGCCTCACCGGCGATTCGTCGAGCCTCACCTGCCACTACGACGACGCGTCGGTCACCGTCTGCCAGACCGAGGAGCCCCGGACGCTCGCGCTGGACGCCACGACCGGCAAGGAACTGTGGGGCCTGCCGGAGAAGAGCGGCAACCGTGTCGCCCCCACCGTCACGGCCGCCTGGCACGGCCTGGTCTACGGCACGACCAGTAACGGTCCCGTCGCCCTGGACGCCAAGACCGGCGCCGACCGGAGCACCTCCCCCGGCTCCGCACCGGTCGCCGTGAACGAATACACGGGGGTTGCTCTCGACCGGGCCGACCACCGCACGCTGATCGCCCACCCCGCCACCGGCTGACCGGCACGTCGAGAAAGCGGAGGGGCCCGGCGGCGCCGGGCCCCTCCGTCCTGTGACACCGGTCTCTGACTCCGTGCCATCGAACCTTGAAGGACGCGAGTTCGTGTCATCGAAGATTGATCGCGCTGGTCAAGGACCCGTGCGCGGCCGCCCTGCCCTGTCGCCCCCTGATCGGTCCTCGCCTTCGTCCGCGTAGCCGAACACGCGGAGACCGTTGAGGTCGCCCTCGTCGCGACGCTGGGGCTACGTGTGCGGGCGCGCCTCAGCCGGCGGTGCCGGCCAGGCGACGCATGATCGTCATGAGTTCGTCAGGCGGGGAGATGCTCATCGTCCGACTTTGCTGGTCGCAGTGTGTGATCGATGTCAGGGTGCCGGCGCGCCACCAGAACACCCGGGGGGAGAGGCGTCCGGGGCCGTCCTCGTAGGCGCCCTGCCCGAACTGTGCCAAGGCGTTGACGGCCTCGCCCACGTGCCTGTCGGCGAGCGGGTAGAAGACGAGGTTGTGCCGGTTCGGGACGACGAGCAGCACACCCTCGTCCGGTATCTCGGGGCCGTCGGTGGCCCGCACCGCCTCGTCGAAGACGAGCAACTTGCTGGCCGCGAACACCGACTCCGGGTGGCCGAGGATGTGGAGGACCGCGCCACCGGGGAGATCGACGGTGTCGTAGTTGAGCGGCTCGCTGAGCAAGTTGGTACGCGCGGCTGCCGCGAGGGTGTCCCACTCGACGAGGGCCACGTCGCGGTCACTGAGGACGCGGACGTTGTCAGGGGTATCGAGGGCGATGCCCGCCAGCAGATCCGTGGCCAGCGGTCGCAAGTAGCTGAACTGCCCTCGCGCTTCCTCGGGTATCGATTCCTCGGCGACCAACCTCAGATACACGCTGCGCAGGGGTTCCGGGGCACTGCTGTAGTCGGTGCGGGCTGACAGGTCGCTCATACGCGGCTCCTTGGGTGTGCGGCCGCGGCAGGGTGCCGGGCACATCTGGTCGGGTGGTCCGTCGGGCGGCTCACGTGGAGCAGCTCACCGATCAGATCACGCGTCCTCGCGCCGCCGCACCGTGGTTCCGGCGCCGCGGTCTGCAGCTGCGATCACGCGTTCGTGAGGATTTCGGCTTCACCCGCAACCCGGACGTCACCCCGGAGGTCGTGGCGGACCTGAAGTCACCGGGCTGGGTCCGCGAGGGCCGCCCACTGGTTCTGAGCCGTGCACCGCGGCGCCGAGCTTCCAACCCAGGTTGAGCGCGTCCTGAATCCCCGTGTTCATGCCCTGCGCGCCGAGCGGATGGTGGACATGGGCGGCATCGCCCGCAACCGACCAGCCCCCTGCTGTTTCGATCTGGGCGCCGAAGGACTGCGCGGCGATCGCTCCCCTGGTGTCCGACCGCATCGTGCGGGCGCCGTCGTAGCGGTGGACGTCGATGAGTCGGGCTCAGGTCTGCGCTTCGTCGCGCGTCAGTTGGGGCATGGTGCCGTACGGCCTGCGGGGTGTACAGAGGTCTCGGAAGACCGGGAAGGTTAGGGGCATGGCTTCTCAGCACTAAACTATTCCTGGTGATCGGGCCGTGGCCACGGCCCGGGAGGGCAGCTCGGGGAGGACCCACGGATGGCCAGGAAGACGGCGGCGCAGCCGGACGCGGTGGCGTCAATCATCGAGGACTGGCGGCGGGAGCGGCCGGAGCTGGACACCTCGCCGCTGGAGGTGCTGGCGCGGCTGCACCGTACGTTCCTGCGCTACAGCGCGCGGCTCACGGCATCGGTGGAGGCGCACGGGCTGTCGGTGGCCGGGTTCGATGTGCTGACGGCGCTGCGCAGGGCGGGCAGCCCGTTCCGGCGTACGGCGGGGCAGTTGGCGGACTCGGGGCTGATCTCGTCGGCGGGGGTGACGCTGCGCATCGACCGGCTGGAGAAGGACGGTCTGATTGTGCGGGAGCGGGACGCGGAGGACCGCCGGGTGGTGCGGTCGCGGCTGACGGAGGAGGGGCGGGCGAAGATCGACGCGCTGTTCGCGGAGCACCTGGAGAACGAGCGGCGGATGCTGGCCGGTCTCTCCCCCGCCGAGTGCCGTCAGCTGGCGCGCTTGCTGTCGAAGCTGGAGCGGTCGATCACGGAGGCGGAGGCCGGGGGCGACGGCTGACCGGCGGGCGACGGGCCGGGACCCGTCGCCGCGCGCACCGGTCAGCCCGCCGCGGACTGGGACTCGGCGCCCGCGCGGAACAGGCGCCGCAGCCGCACCACCCCCAGGTCGTGCTGGTAGAGGTTCTCCTGCTGGTCGGCGTCGGCCGGGAGGGCCTCCAGCATGACCCGGTCCTGCTCCAGGACGTCCCAGTGCCGTTGCTCGATCAGCGTCCGGTAGAGGAAGCGCCAGGTGTCGCGCTGCCAGCCCTGGACGCGCCGGTAGCGCCAGAAGAAGACCCCGCAGCGCTGTACGTCCACCGGGCAGACCATGCCGACGATGCCGAACGGGCCGCCGGGCCCCGCCGACGGGGGGTACGGGATCTCCAGGTCCACCCAGTCGACGCCGGTGCGGCACAGTTCCACCCAGTCGAAGTTCACGCCCCGCTGGTCGGTCTTCTCGAAGAAGTAGCCGCGGTCGGTCTCGCGGATGCGGAACTTGGCGGTGGTGTCCCCGTCGTACATGCTGTGCGACTCGTGGTGCAGGAACGCTCCGTGCATCGGGTCGAGGAGGTTCTCGACGGCGTAGCGCCAGGGCACGTTCCACTCGGCGTAGCACAGGAAGGCGTCGGTTCCGGGGTCGGTGAGCGGCTCGGGGAGGGTCAGCCCGGCCGGTTCGGGGTGTTCCTCGTCGCCGAAGTACGCCAGGATCGCGCCGCCGACTTCCTGTACGGGCAGGGAGCTGACGAGCTTCTTGCCCTCCAGGTTGCAGCCCGGCAGCCCGGGGACGGCGGTCACGGTGCCGTCGGTGGTGACCTCGACGCCGTGGTACCAGCAGGCCACCCGGTCGCCGAGGTGGGTGCCGAGGGAGAGGGGTGCGCCGCGGTGCGGGCAGCGGTCGGCGAGCATGGCGAGGGTGTTGTCGGAGCGGCGGAACAGCAGCCACTGCTCGCCGAGCGCGGTGACCTTGCGCATCGCGCCGGGTGCGACGAAGGAGGACGGGACGACGGGGTGCCACTGGTTGCGCAGGCCGGTGGCGTAGATGTGCTCGGCGGTGTCATGGCGGGACAGGGTCATGTCAGGCTCCCAGGCGGTGCATCTCGGCGCGGAAGGATTCCTCGGTCCACGAGGCGCCGTCGGGGGCGTGGACCAGGCGGGCGTTCAACCCCCGTACGACGTCGGTGAGTTCATGGCCGTCCTTGGTGAAGACCTCTTCGAGGGCGGCGGCCAGCTTGTACTCGTAGGGGGTGGGGTCGTGCGTACGGGACTGGTGGATGTCCAGGTACGGCCAGGTGGCGTCGGGCATGGGGGCCTCCAGAGGGGGGTCACAGGTCGAGGACGAGGCGGCCGGAGGCACAGCGCGAGACGCAGATCATCATGGTGGCGTTCGCGGTGTGCTCGGCCTCGCTGAGCAGGAAGTCGCGGTGGTCGGGGGTGCCGTCGAGTACGCGGGTCTCGCAGGAGCCGCAGATCCCGTCGCGGCAGGAGCTGTCGACGCTCAGCCCGGCGTCCTCGGCGGCCTGGAGGATCGAGGTGTCGGCGCCGACGGTGAGGGTGCGGCCGGAGCGGCGGCATTCGACCTCGAAGGCGGTCCGGTCGCCGGTGCGGGCGGCGGCGGGGGCGGGGGCGGCGAAGCGTTCCAGGCGCAGCTGTTCGGCGGGGCAGCGTTCCTCGACGGCGGCGAGCAGGGGTTCGGGGCCGCAGCAGTAGACGAGGGTGCCGTCGGGCAGGCCGGCGAGCGCGGTGTCGAGGTCGATCGGGCCGTCCTCGTCCTGCGGGACGGTCGTCACGTCGCCGGCGAGGGCCGCCAGTTCTCCGGTGAACGCCATCGAGGTGCGGCTGCGGCCCCCGTAGACCATGCGCCAGGGCGTGCCGCGCCGGGTGGCCGCGCGGGCCATGGCGAGGAGCGGGGTGATGCCGATGCCGCCGGCGAGGAAGAGGTAGCCGGTGGCGTCCTCCAGCGCGAAGTGGTTGCGCGGGCCGGTGACGGTGAGCGGCTGGCCGGGGCGGAGCCGGGTGTGGATGTGGCGCGAGCCGCCGCGGGAGGCGGGCGCGTCGAGGACGGCGATGCGGTAGGTGTCCGTGGCGTCCGGGTCGCCGCAGAGGCTGTACTGGCGGATCTGTTCGCCCACGTGGACGTCGAGGTGCGCGCCGGGTTCCCAGGCGGGCAGGGGTTTGCCGTCGGGGTGGGTGAGTTCGACCGAGAGGACGTGGTCGGCCTCCCAGGTCATGCGGTGCACCCGCAGGTCGAGGCGGGTCTCTGGAGCGGTCATGGTGGCGGCCTCCCTACGGGGTGGGGATCTTCACGGGCGGGGTGAACGGCTTCTTCATGGGCCCGAGCGCCGCCAGGTCGACCTCGACGAGCGTCGGCCCGTCGGCGGCGACGGACTCGGTGATCACCTGCTCGGCGTGCTCGGCGGCGGCGATCCGCCGGTACGGCAGCCCGCAGGCGCGGGCCAGCAGCGCGAAATCGGGTGTGGTCAGGTCGACGCCGGAGCGCCGGTCGCGGTGGGCGTCCTGCATGTTGCGCAGGACTCCGTAGCCGCCGTCGTTGAAGACGAGCAGGGTGAGGCGGGGGCGTTCCTGGGCGAGGGTGAGGAGTTCGCCGAGGTGCACGGCGAGGCCGCCGTCGCCGGCCAGGACGACGGTGGGGGTGTGCGGGCGGGCGAGGGCGGCGCCGATGCCCATGGCGAGGCCCTGGCCGATGCCGCCGCCGCGCGGGAAGACGTTGTCGCGCGGCTCGTAGATCTCCAGCAGCCGGTTGCCCCAGCTGCTGGCGGGGATGGTGACGTCCCGGGCGATGACCGCCTGCCGGGGCAGGGCGGCGCGGAGCGCGGCGCAGAGCGCGGCCTGGGGGCCGATGGCGTCGTGCAGGGCGGCGCGGACCTCGTCGCGGGCGGCGGTGATGCGCCGGGTCCAGCCGGGTTCGGCGGGCCGCGCGTGCGGCAGCAGTCGTTCCAGTACGGCGGTGGCGTCGCCGTGCAGGGGGTGCCGGGCCGGGTAGCTGCGGCCGAGGGCGGCGGCGTCGAGGTCGATCTGGAGGTGGGCCTCGGGCAGGCCGAGGCCGTAGTCGGCGGTTTCGTTGGAGCGGAAGTGGGTGCCGATGCTGAGGAGGAGGTCCGCGTCGGCGAGCAGGGCGCGGGCGGCCGGGGTGGTGGCGAAGTTGCCGAGGACCTGGGGGTGGTCCTCGGGTACCGCGCCGCGGCCGGAGTTGGAGGTGAGCAGGCCGGCGCCGGTCGCGGCGAGCAGTTCGGCGAGGGGGGTGCGGGCCCGGGTGGCGCCGCCGCCGGCCCAGATCAGCGGGCGCCGCGCGGCAGCCAGCAGCGCGCCGGCGGCTGCGAGTTCGCCCTCGTCGGGAGCGGGGGGCGGCGGCGTGGCACAGCAGGGCTCGGCGGGGTCGTCCTGGGCCGCGTACTGGAGGTCGATCGGCCATTCCACGCTCGCCGGGCCGCCGGGCGTGGTGCGCGCGGCGCGGGCGGCCGTGCGCAGGATGCGGCCGGCGTCCCCGGTGGACGGCACGGTGGCCGCGTAGGCGGACACCGCCGTCAGCATGCCCAGTTGGTCCTTGGTCTCGTGGATGAAGCCGCGTCCGCTGCCCAGGAATGGCGACTCCACCTGTCCGGTGATGTGCAGGACCGCCGTACCGGACGACAGGGCCTCGATGAGCGAGCCGGCGGCGTTGCCGGCGCCGGTACCGGTCGAGGTGAGGGCGCAGCCGAGGGTGCCGCGGGCCCGTCCGTAGGCGTCGGCGGCGTTCACCGCGGATGCCTCGTGGCGTACCGGGACGAAGCGGAGCTCCCGGTCGACGGCCTCGACGAGCGGCAGGTTGTGCACGCTGACGATGCCGAAGACGGTGTCGATACCGAGTTCGCGCAGGACGGCGACGAGGAGATCGCCTCCGGTGTCGTGACGCATGGTGCGCTCCTCAGAGAATGCCGCGGCCGACTCCGCCGCAGACGTCGATGCTGGTGCCGGTGATGTAGGAGGCGCGCGGTGAGAGCAGCGTGACGATCGGGTAGGCGACCTCCTCTGCGTGGCCGAGCCGGCCGAGGGCGATGCCCCGGTCGGCGGCCAGCTCCGCCTGCCAGTCCTCGTAGGTCATGCCGGAGTCCGCGGCCGCGTGGCGGCGGGTCCACTGACCGGTGTCGATCAGGCCGAGGCAGACGGAGTTGACGCGGATGCCGTCCGGGGCGAGGGCGCGCGCCAGGGACGTGGCGAGGTTGAGGAGGCCGGCGCGGGCGGCGCTGGTGGTGATCAGGCGCGGTTCGGGCTGTTTGGCGAGGACCGCGTTGATGTTGACGATGCTCGCCGCGTCCGAGGCCTTCAGGTAGCGGCGGGCCGCGTCGAGGGGGTGGAGGACGCCGGAGAACTTCAGCTCCAGCTCGTCGCGCCAGTCCTCGGCGGTCGCCTCGTCGAGCCCTTTCATCCGGGACTGCCCGGCGTTGTTGACGAGCCCGTCGAGGCCGCCGAAGGTGTCGGCGATGCGCCGGGCGAAGGTGTGGACGGCGTCCGCGTCGCGGATGTCGCACACGCCGGTCAGCAGCCGGTCGCCGTCGAGGTCGGCGGTCGCCCTGGCGAGCCGGCCGGCGTCCCTCCCGCACGTGGCGACGCGGGCGCCCTCGGCGAGCAGGGCGCGGACCGTGGCCAGGCCGACGCCCGAGCTGCCGCCGGTGACCCAGATGGTGCGGTCGGCGAGGCCCAGATCCATAACTCGGTTCTCCAGTCGCTCAGTTCATGGTGAAGCCGCCGTTGACGGCGATGGTCTGTCCGGTGAGGTAGCGGGAGGCGTCGCTCAGCAGGAAGGAGACGAGGCCGGTGAGGTCGTCGGGCTGCTGGGGGCGGGAGACGGCCCGGTTCAGGCGGTAGAGGTCGTGCCGCTCGGCGGGCACGGTCTCGGTCGCCTCGCATGTGGTGAGGCCGGGCGCCACCGCGTTCACGGTGATGCCTTCGTCGCCCAGCTCCCGGGCCATGCCCCGGGTGAGGGCGATGACCGCGCCCTTGGAGGCGATGTAGTGGGCCAGCCGCGGGGAGCCGTACAGGGCGGCGTCCGACGCGATGTTGATGATCCGGCCGGGGGTGGTGAACAGCGGGCGGAGGGCCTTCGACACGAGCCAGGGGCCGCGGGCGTTGACGGTCATCAGCCGGTCCCAGGCCTCGATGCCGAGGTCCCAGAACGCCTTGCCGCCGACGCCGTCGGCGAGCCCGGCGTTGTTGACCAGGCCGTACAGCCGCCCCTCGGCCCGTACCGCGTCGGCCAGGCGGTCGACGGACCGCGGGTCGGCGACATCGCACCGTACGAAGCGGGCGTCGAGGCCGTCGGCGCGCAGCATCGCCGCCGCCCGCTCGCCCCGCGCGGCGTCCAGTTCGGCGACGACGACCCGGAAGCCGTCGGCGCCGGCCCGGCGGGCCATGGCCAGTCCCAGGCCACGGCCGGCGCCGGTGACGACGACGGTGCGGGCGCCGCCGGGGGTGTCAGTCACGGGTGACGCCGTGCATCGGGGAGTACGCGGGGTAGGACGGCACCTGCGGCTTGCGGGTGCCGATGACGACGCAGAACAGGGCGTCGGTGTCGCCCTCGTTCTTCAGTGAGCGGGTGACACCGGCCGGCACGACGATCATGTCGCGGTAGCCGAGCGTGCGGTACTCGGCCTCGTCGGGGCCGCGGTGGATGCCGACCCGCACCCGGCCCTCCAGGACGAAGAAGGCCTCTTCGACGTCGTGGTGGGTGTGGGCCGGGCCCTCGGCGCCGGGCGGCAGCAGCATGTTGGAGAAGGTGAAACCGCCGGAGGGGAGGATGCGGCGGTCGCCGTCGTGATTGCCGGTGGCGCCGGAGCCGACGTAGCGGATCTGGCCGCGCCGGTACTGCGGGCCCGCCTTCTCCTGGAAGGAGAGCGTGTCGAAGTCGGCGACGCGGGAGTCCTTGGTGGCGATGAGGGAGTCGGTGTAGGCGGCGAGGTCGCCGCCGTTGTCGTAGGCGCTGGTGGTCAGGGGCATGACGGGCCTTCCGGTTGCTCGGTGACGAGGTCGAGGTGGGACAGGACCCAGGCGTTGAAGTGCGCGGGCTGTTCCTGGTTGGCCAGGTGACCGGCGTCCTTGACGATCACGTAGGCGGCTTTGTGCAGGGCCCCGGCGAGGGCCTGGGAGGCTTCGACGCCGGTGACCCGGTCCTGGTCGCCGCAGAGGACGAGGGCGGGGGCGGTGAGGTCCGCCAGTTCGCCACGGAGGTCCGCCGAGGCCATGGACGCGGCGGCGTAGGCGTAGCCGGGCAGGCGGACGGCGGCGGCCATGGTGTCGATGACGTGCCGGACGAGCGCGGGCGGCGCGTGCGGTGAGACGAGCCGGGGGCCGCGCCGCTCGGCGAAGGCGGCCGGGCCCAGCTCGGCCAGCTCGGCGGACCGGGCCCGCATCGCGTCGGCCTTCGCCGGGTCCGTCCCCGACCCCGGACCGGAGTCGGCGACGATCAGCGAGTCGACGAGGCCGGGGTGGCGGGCGGCGAGCCGCAGCGCGATCACACCGCCCCAGGAGACGCCGAGGACGTGGGCGGAGGTGCCATGCGAGCGGATCAGTGCGGCGGCGGTGTCCGCGTACCCGTCGAGGTCCAGCGGTTCCGGCGGATCGGGCGACGTGGCGTATCCGGGCGCGTCCCAAGCCACCACCCGGGCGTGTGCGGAGAGCTCGGCGAGCTGCGGGGCGAAGGCCGCGGACGAGGAGCCGATGCCGTGCAGGCACAGCAGCAGCGGCCCGTGCTCGCCGGCTCGCACCGTGTGGACCGGGGCGCTCACAGGATCTGTCCCGTCCGTCCGGCGAGCGCGCTCAGCGAGCGCAGCACCGCGTACGGCACGACCTGGCTGGTGGCGGGGTTGTCCGGGTCCGGAAGGTGGGAGACCTCGAAGCGGTAGGAGCCGTGTGCGCCGGATGCCTCGATGACATGGCGGGTGTGGTGGGCGGCGGGGTCGGCGACGACCCGGACCCGGACCGCGTCCAGGTCGCCGACGGCGAGTGCGACCGAGGCGGCCACGTTCGTGGAGCGGGGGAACCGCGCCGGGACCTCGCGGGCGGTGCCGGACAGCACCTCGACGGGGCCGGTGGCGGTCCGCATCCGGGTGAGCAACGCGTCGTCCATCCAAGGCTGTTCGAGGGTGGCGGGCAGTTTGGTGGTGGTCAGCCGGACGTCGTCGAGGGGCCCGAGGGACCGTACGGCCTGGAGGAGGTCCAGACCGCCGACCGCGCCGCCGGTGAAGTAGACCCGGCCCGGCCCGGTGGTGCGCAGCCGCCGCGACAGTTCCTCGTCGGTGAGGGCGCCGGTCGAGGCGACCAGCAGGTCCGTCCCGGAGGCGAGGACCCGCTCGCCCCAGGCGCGGACCACGCCCGCTCCCGCGGCCTCCACGATCAGATCGCAGCGCTCCAGGGCGTCCTCGAAGGGGACCTGCGGCGCGGGCGCGGACTCGCCCAGCGGACGGTTGTCGACCAGGCACACCAGCTCGGCTCCGGGCACCTGCTGCCGGGCGAGGGCGGCGGCGACGACGCGGCCGATGGCGCCCCAGCCGATGAGTCCTATCTTCCGGGCCGTCATGCGCGCACTCCTTCAGGGGAGCCCGCCATGTGGCGGCGTATCTCGGCGCACGGCGGGCCCGCCGTGCCCCACAGGTCGGACAGTTCGGGGGTCCGCCGCCACACCTTGGCGATCCAGCGGTCCTCCACGACCTGTGCGACCTCGGAGGTGTACTCGCACACGAGCCCGGTCGGGTCGGTGAAGTAGGAGAACGTGTTGTTGCCGGGGCCGTGCCGGCCGGGCCCCCACTTCGGGGTGATGCCGTGGTGCCGGAGCCTGCCCAGTCCCCGCATGAAGTGGTCGACCGAACTCATCTCGTACGCCACGTGGTTGAGGGAGACCCATTCGGCCTGGTTGAAGGCGATGCAGTGGTGGTCGGCGTTGCAGCGCAGGAACGCCATCTGATGCTCGGACCAGTCGGAGACGCGCAGGCCGAGCACGTCGCGGTAGAAGGCCACGGAGGCGTCGATGTCGGTGGTGTTGAGGACGGCGTGGGTGACGCCGACGGGGACGCCGGCGTCCCGGCCGCGCGGGGGGACCGCCCAGGTGTCGGCGGACAGCTCGACCAGGCGTCCTTCGTGGTCGTGGAAGCGCAGGCCGTAGCCGCCGCCGGCCTGGTCGAGCGGGCCGGGCCCGGACACCGTCCGGATGCCGCGCGCGGCGAGCCGGCGGGCGGCCTCGTCGGCCTCCGCGGGGGTGGCGACGGCGAACGAGAGCCGGCCGAGGCCGGTCCGGTCGGAGCGGGTGAGCTGGAGTGCGTGGTGTTCGTCGCCGGTGCCGCGCAGCCAGCTCGCGCCGCCGTCGGCCTCGACGGTCTCCAGGCCCCAGGCCTCCTGGTAGAAGTCGGTGGCCTCGGCGAGGTGCGGGGTGAGCAGCTCGACGGAGCGCAGGGCGCGCAGCCGGGCGATCGGGGGGTGGGGCATCGGATCCTCCGGGGTTGTCAGCGGGCCCAGGGCAGCGGGGCTTCCGAGAGGCCCCAGTACAGGGACTTCTGGCGCTGGTAGGCGCGGATGCCGTCGCGGCCCTTCTCCCTGCCGAGGCCGCTGTCCTTCATGCCGCCGAACGGCGTGGCGGCGCTGAACTGCTTGTAGGTGTTGATCCAGACGGTGCCGGCGTCGATGCGGCGCGCGAGGCGCCAGGCGGCGCGGTGGTCGCGGGTCCAGATCCCGCAGGCCAGGCCGTAGACCGAGTCGTTGGCCTGGTGTACGAGGTCGTCCTCGTCGTCGAAGGGCAGGGCGACCAGGACCGGGCCGAAGATCTCTTCCTGGCAGGTGCGGGCGGAGTTCGGCAGGCCGTCGAGGACGGTGGGCAGGTAGTAGGCACCGTCGCGGTAGGCGTCGCCGTCGGGGACGGTCCCGCCGCAGAGCACCCGGGCGCCTTCCGCGCGAGCCAGGTCGACGTAGGCGGCGACCTGGTCGCGGTGCGCATGGTGCACGAGCGGCGCGACCTGGGTGCCGGGGTCCGTTCCCGGCCCGATGCGCAGCTTCCGTGCCCGGTCGACGAGGGCGGTGAGGAACTCCTGATAGCGCTCGCGGGCCACGAACAGCCGCGAGCCGGCGATGCAGGACTGGCCGGTGGACGAGAAGATCCCGTACAGCACGCCGGCCAGGGCCTGTTCGAGGTCGGCGTCGGCGAGCACGACGGTCGGCGACTTGCCGCCCAGCTCCAGCGAGACCGGCATCAGCTTCTCGGCCGCCGCGTGGGCGATGGCCCGGCCGGTGCGGGTGCCCCCGGTGAAGCTGATCCGGCCGACCTGCGGGTGGCGTACGAGGGCATCACCGACGACCCGGCCGGGGCCCGGCAGGACGGACAACAGCCCTGCGGGGAGCCGGAGTTCGGTGAGCGCCCGGGTGATCAGGCGTCCCAGGGCGAGTGAGCCGAGCGGGGTCCATGCGGCGGGCTTGAGCAGGACCGCGTTGCCGGCGGCGAGCGCCGGGGCGAGCTTCTGTGCGTCACTGGCGAGCGGTGAGTTCCACGGGTTGATCGCGCCGACCACGCCGATCGGCTCGTACCGGCTCATCGTGAGGTAGTCGCCGCGGGCGGGGGTGAGGACCTCCTCCGCCGTTTCGACGGCGGCCGCGGTGTAGCGGAAGGTGGCGGCGGCGCTGGCCACGAGGGCGCGGGTCTCGGTGAGCGCCTTGCCGGTGTCGGCGGTCTGGAGCGCGGCGAGCCGCTCGGCCCCGGTGTCGACCGCCTCGGCGATGCGGTGCAGCAGCCGGGCCCGCCCGTGGGCCGGCAGCGCACGCCAGACGGGGTCGGCGGCGGCGCGGGCGGCGCGATGGGCGGCCTCGTCGACGTCGCCGGCGTCGGCACCGGCCAGGGTGACGAGGGTGCGGCCGGTGGCGGGATCGGTGGTCTCGACCGGATCGCCGCCGCCGCGCCGCCACTCCCCCGCGACGAGGATCTCGTCCGGGGTGGACTCCGGTGCGGGCACCGGTTGCTGCGCCGGTTCTTCGACGGTCATCCGCGGCCTCCTGACGGCGACTTGAGGGAGTCGGGCGAGCCGCCCGGCGCACCGGACGGGTCCGGCCGCTTCTCCCTACTTGCTTCAGCACTAGAAATCTAAGCACTTAACTATCTTCTCGCAAGGGTCGACGTCGAAAAAAGTTCCGTTGGTCAAGCCCTTGACGACCGCACCCCTCAGATCGGTAGAACTTAAGGGCTTAGAAATTTTGCGCTTACGGACGGGATGCCCGAGCGAGCTCCAAACGGACCCCGAACCCCCCGACGCCCCCTCCCCCTCGTCCCTCACCCGCCGCACCGGCGGGTCTGGAGGAATCCCGGATGAGCCTCGACACCTCCCCGGACCGCGACGCCGGCGCCGCCCGCGCCGCCATCGCGGCCCGCTTCGAACGCCTCCCGCTGTCGCGCTGGCAGGTCACCGTCCGCGTCGTGATCGGCGCGGTGACCTTCTTCGAAGCCTTCGACCAACTACTGATCGCCTATACGTTGCCCCAGCTGCGACAGGAGTGGAGCCTGTCCACGGCGCAGTCCACCCTGGCCCTGACCGTCGGCTCGGTCGGGATGCTGATCGGCGCACTGCTCTCCGGACGGATGGCGGACCGCACCGGCCGGGTCAAGGTCATCGCGCTGTGCATCGCCGTCTCCGGCGCCGCCTCGCTCGCCCTGGCCGCCGCCTCCGGGCCGGGCCCCTTCATGCTGCTGCGGTTCGTCCAGGGCCTCGCCATCGGCGGCGAGGTTCCGGTGGCGGCCGCCTTCATCAGCGAGATCATCCGCAGCCACGGGCGCGGCCGCTTCGTCCTCCTCTACGAGCTGGTGTTCCCCGCCGGGCTCACCGTCGGCGCGCTCTGCGCCGCCTGGATCGTGCCGGTGCTCGGCTGGCGCTGGATGTATGCGCTGGCCGCCGTGCCCGGACTGCTGTGCGTGCTGGTGTGGCGCACGGTGCCGGAGTCGCCGCGGTGGCTCGCCGAGCGCGGACGGCAGGCCGAGGCGGAGGCGACGATGGACCTCATCGAGGCGAAGGTGGCGCACGCGACGGGCCGGCCGCTGCCGCCGGTGGCGCCCGCCGCACCCCTCGCCGCGGAATCCGGCGGCGGCACCGGCGGCCTGTTCGGCGGCCGTTACCGCCGCCGCACCCTCGTCGTCGGCAGCCTCTGGTTCACCGGCTACTTCGTCAACTACGGCATCACCTCCTGGCTGCCCACCATCTACGGGGCCCGCTTCGGGCTCTCGCTCCCCGACGCGCTGCTCTACTCGACCGTCACCTCGGTCGCCGGACTGCTGGGCTGCCTGCTGGCCGCGCTCACCATCGACCGGATCGGCCGCCGCCGGATCTTCGCCCTCTTCCTGGGCGGCGCGGCCGTCGTCCTCCTCGTCCTGGCCGCTCTGGGCGCCCGTACGCCGGTCCAGGTGCTGCTGTGGACGTCACTGGCCGCGGTCTGCTTCTTTGGCTCCAACATCAGCCTCTACCTCTACACACCGGAGCTGTATCCGACCCGGATGCGGGCGCTGGGCTGCAGCGTCGGAGGCGCGCTCAACCGCGTCGGCGTGATCCTGGGCCCTGTGCTGGTCGGCGCGGTCTACGCCGGGAGCACCGGACTGACCGGGGTCTTCACGATGCTGGGCGGGGTCGCGCTGCTGGGGGCACTGGTGGCGGCCGCGTGCTGCGAGGAGACGGCGGGTCGGACGCTGGAGGAGCTCTCGCCCTGAGGTCCAGGGCCGCGACCCCCGTTCACCCGCCCCACCCGCCCCACCCGCCCTCAACCATCAGCAGATCGCCTGTTGCCGCGCACGCGGGGATGGACGGGCAACATCCCCAGAAGGCGGGCAGTCGGTTACGGTCCGACTGCCCGCCTGCGGGTTAGCGTTGGTGGGGGAGCTGGGGTCGTTCGGCGTCTTGTTCGGCGGAGCGGTCGAATGCTCCGGGGCGGGAGAGGTCGTCAAGGAGCTCGTCGATGAGTTCCTGCGTGACGTGCGGCATCACGTAGACGTGGCTGTAGTCGTGCCGGCGGCCGCCGAGGTTGAGCGGCACGCAGGCGAGCGAGTACTTGTGTGTGATCTCGGCGCGGGGCTGCTGGAACCAGACGCTGAGCGCGTGATCGCCGTGTCCTACCTCGATGCCGTCCTCGGCCCAGGGCTCACCGCGTTCCTGCAACTGCACGCTCAGCTGGCGCAGGCGCTCGGCGGTGTACTCGGCGATCCGCAGGACCTCGGCGGCCTGGCGGACCTGCTGCTCCTCGCTGAACTGGGCGAGGTGATTCCACATGGCCAGGGAGGCGAAGCCGCTACGGGAGCCGGCGAAAGTGCTGTCGGGGGAGGAGACGACCGCCGGGTCGGACGGCGGGCGCAGTTTGGATCCCGCACGGGACATGTAAATCCCGGTGGGGACGGGCGCGCCGGGGTACTTGTGGCCGCTGGTGACGATCGAGGACACTTCGGGAATCCGGAAGTCGAAGACCGGGGGCGCGCTGTCGATGAGCCCGTTGTCGCGGGCCTTCTCCAGGTACGGGGCGTAGGCGCCGCCGAGGGCTCCGTCGACGTGGATCCAGTACCCGTTGCGGATACTGACGCGCTCGGGGTCGTCAGGGTCGAAGCGCACGGTGCGGTCGACGAGGCCGTGCTGCTCGAATACCGGGCGCAGGCGCTCGCAGGCGCCTTGGACGTCGTCGTAGGCGCCCTTGAAGACGCTGCCGATGTTGAAATTGACCAGGACGGGGTGGCCCTTGGCGGCGAAGAAGTCCACGAGGGCAACCAGGGCGTCGACGTCGACCGTGCCCGGCCCCTCGTCGCCACCAGTGGTCGGGACTCCGCCGAGCGGCCAGCCGTTGTACGCCTGCATCCCGGTGCCGGCCACGTCGATCGGGCACTCGCCTGGGTAGAGGCTGCCACCCAGGTCGTAGAAGGTCGGGATGTCCAGCACCCGCATCGCCTTGATGTGCGAGTAGTGGGTCTCCTGTGAGAAAAACGCCACCGGCATGTATGCGTTGGGGTTGTCGTCGGGGTGCTTGGCCCGTAGATAGCTGGTACGACAGCTGGCGTCCCCGGAGACCTCGTCGCGTACCAGAGCGTTGCCGTCGAGGTAGTCCCGCGCGTTCCACATGGCGTACAGGTTGCCCTCGGTGCTGCCCATGGACAGGACATACCCCCACCCGTCCTGATCCCCAGGGCTGGCCGGATCCTTGGGCAGGGGGGCATGCCACAGACGGGCGTAGTGCTCCAGGACAGCCCGCTCCAACCACCGCGAGTGCAGGCTGTAATTGCTGTCGACGAACGGGTCCCCGATGTTGTTGATGTGATAACCGAGGAAACGCCCCAGAGCGGCGTGGCCGTCGAGCGACAGGTTCACCTGGTAACCCAGAAGACGCCCGCTCTGCCCGCCCAGATACCTCTCCAGCTTGGCGAGGACCGCGGTCCGCTGCTCATCGGTGTAGGCGACGCTGCCCAGCCGGTAGTCGTCGTTGGCCGGCTGCGCCGTCAGTTGCGCATCGGAGTGTTCGGCAATCATTCTGTTTCCGATTCTGAAGGGTTGTGAGATGAGGTGTGAATCGCCGCCGGGCGGCACCGATCTCGACAATCGCTCGGATCCAAAGGGACGAAGCAGGCTGTGAGAATCAGCCGCCTTTATGAACTTCAACGGGCGGTAGTCGGAGTGGCCGGTCGCCGGACGCCGAACCGCCGCAGCAGTCATCGTGATGCGTTGCCGCCCTGCCCAGGGCCTCGCCACACACAGGATATGCATAATGCGATGCCCCGACTACCCACCTGTCTACCTTTATCGCCATCTAGTCATTTCGAGCGAGAAAAGGTTTGCTCTCAATTTCCCGGAGTTCCTTCAGGAGTGACGTTTCGGCAAGCGGCGGAGAGCATACTTGCGTCATTTGATTGCCCTCCTGAGCAAATGCGATCTCTTTCGGCCGCGACTACCCCGCTCGTGCCCAGGCCACCGTCGGCTGGCCGACCCTTCCCAGGCCGAGACGTGCTGGGCACAGGCCCGCGGCAGGCGCAGTCCGGCGAGCTGCGGCAGAACCCCGTGTGCCGGACCGCCAACCGCGCCGTTGGTCGCCCGTCTGCCCATGCAGGGATGGGCTGCGCAGTCTCACCCCTCAGGTATGGACCCGCAGGCCGGCTGGAAGATCGTTTCGCCGGTGAATCGAGCCGCCCGCCCGGTGAGTTGGCAAGCCGCACCACATTCAGGCACCGGCTGGGCAAGGCGGGCACCGGCGACCGTCTCGGTGGCCTCCACGGCCTGCTCTACTTCTGAGTGCCCTCAGGCGGTCGGTCGGCGGCGGCCGTGAGCTGTTGGGCCAGGTCCTTGAGCGATTGGCGCAGTTGGTCGGGGCCGTGGATGGTGAAGGGCCATTCCAGGGAGGCGAGCAGGCGAGCCACGCTGTCCAGCCGTGCGGCCTGCGCGCGCATCAGTACGCCGGTGGGGGTGGCGGTGAGGGTGGCGATCGTGCGGGGCAGCCGGCGCGCGATGTCCTCGATGGGGCCTTTGATCAGTACCTCGATCTTCCACGGTGCGGGTGTCCGGGCCAGAGATGCGGTGAGGTGGGTAACCGGGTCGAAGTCGTCGGGGGCGGTGAATTTCGCCGCGCGGGGAGTGGCGGATGCGATCCGGTCGATGCGGAAGGTGCGCAGGCCGTCACGGAGGTGGTCGTGACCGACGAGGTACCAACACCCGGAATGGAGGACCACGCCGTACGGGTCGACGTCGCGCTCTGTATGTTCCTGGTGCCAGGAGCGGTAACGCAGGCCGACGGTGTGACCGGAGCGGCATGCCCGCGCCAGGGGCAGCAGTATGCCCGCTTCGGGGGCCTGCGCGAGCACGGTGCTGTTGGTGAAGGACAAGGTGTCCCGCATGGCGGCCAGCGGCTCACGCAGGTCATCTGGGAGCACTCGTTCGATCTTGGCAAGGGCGCCGGCGCCTGCTGGAGCGGTGGTGCTCATGCCCAGGCGGTCTGCGGCGAGCAGGCCCAGCATGATCACGAGGGCTTCTTCGTTGGTGAGCATCAGCGGTGGCATCCGGTAGCCACGGGCCAGCCGGTAGCCACCGAAGCGTCCCCGGTCCGATTCCACCGGGATGCCCAGCTCGCGCAGGCGTGCTGCGTAGCGCCGCACCGTACGCACGTCGGCCCCCAGGCGGTCTGCCAGCTGTGCACCGGTCAGTCCTGGGCGTGTCTGGAGGAGTTCCAACAGGGCCAGGACGCGCGTCAAGGGATATGACATGGATCACTCGGAATTTCAGGGCGGAAACTGTCCTGTATGGACTCTACTCTCGCCAAAACCCCTTTAAGTCAAGGAGAAAACGTATGGCCACCTTCGTACTCGTCCCTGGCGCCTGGCTCGGAGCATGGGCGTGGGAGGCCACCGCGCATGCGTTGCGGTCGCGTGGCCACGCGGCGCTGCCGGTGACGCTGACCGGCCTGGGCGAACGATCCACCCTCGCCACCCCGGAGGTGGGCCTGGACACTCACATCGACGACATCACCGCGTTCGTCATGGAGCGGGGCCTGCACGAAGTCACCCTCGTGGCGCACAGCTACGCGGCGGTCCCCGTCACCGGTGCTGCGGGCCGCCTCGGGTCGCGACTGGAACGCCTGGTCTATCTCGACAGCGCTCCCTTCGCAGAAGGCACGTGCCTGCTCGACGTCATGCCGGACGACACGGTGGACCAACTGCACCAGCAGGTTGCCGAGCACGGAGACGGATGGCAGTTGCCCTTGCCGCCCTTCGGCCTTCTCAGCACATTCAGCTCTCTCGAAGGGCTCAGCGAGGACCAACTCGACCTCATGCGCACCCGAGCCACGCCCCAGCCGTTCTCCACCTTCGCGCAGCGGCTGGCCCGCCCTGGTGAGCTCGACGATGACGTCGACCACGTGATGGTCGCCTGCCACGACGCACAGGCCCTGCTGGATGCCGGAATGCCGACCCTGGCCTTCCTCAACCAGCCACCGTGGCGGCGTTTCTATCTGCCCACCGGGCATTGGCCCATGCTGTCCGCGCCTGTCGAACTCGCCAAGACCCTCGACGCAGTCGTCTCTTCCGGATGCTGACAGCCATGACCAGCTCCCATGCGTCCCCTGCGCGTTGTGGATCGCCTGTCATGTGCCCTCGCACAGAAAGTCGCCGGCGACGAAGGTGCCAAGAGCTTGGGGAAGGGCGGGCCCGCCTCGTTCGGGAGCGTTGAGAACGGTCTTGTCGTCCGGGTGAAGACGGATGGCCGGGCCGCCCAGTGCACGCGACCGGGACTCGCCTTCAGGAGTCCGAGCCGGGCTTCGGTTCCCGTTTCGGTGCTGCCGAAGTTCAAGCGCCAGTCGTTCCCCTCGAACGGTCCGCACTGCCTTGGTCATCCCTCGATTGCGTCACCGAGGCGGCACCGGCCCCTCGGCGAGCGTTTATCAACATGCCGGTCGGTCGATCCTCAGACGCTTCTGCGAAGCCACCGGCTCCGGCTCGGACAGAAAGGACAAGTAGGCCTCGGCCCTGTCGAGAAGTGGCCGTTAAGAGCGATGAGGTGGATCGGTCTTGGTGGGGGAAGACGGTTCAGATATCCAGGCCGCAAGCCAGCCCCGGCCCGGCAGGTGCTGTGCGGGATCCTGTTCGTACTGCACGCCGGCATCCAGTGGGAACACCTTCCCCAGGAGCTTGGCTTCGGGTCCGGTACGACGTGCTGGCGGCGGCTGCGGGACTGGAAGGAGACCGGAGTTTGGCACCGGCTCCACGAGGTGCTGCTGGCCGAGCTGAACGCGGCGGCCGCCTCGACTGGTCGCGGGCGGTCGTCGACTCCAGCCACGTCAGAGCGTTAAACGGCCACCAGGCGGCGAACTCGCCCTCACCCCACGCACCGTCAACCGGGCCCTGGCCGCGACCAGGCCGCCGGTGTCGAAACCGGACGCGGAGCGCAGCGCCGGCCCACCTCCACCTGCGCGGAGAGCACACCGCCTACTCCCACGGAGAGCGGTTCCCCAGCCACGATGACGGGCGTACTGTGCACGCTCTCAAGCGCTCAACTGACCTGCGGATACCGATTCTCCATCAAGGCATGGGCATGGTACTCCGCCAGCTGATGGCCGAAGGTGGCCCCCGTGAGGCCACGGCTTCTGAGCAGCATGTTTGGATGTGTTGGTGATTGTTAACGCACAGCAAACATCCGAGCCGCGGACGTACTTAGACCGCATTCTGGAGCACTGGTACAAGGACGAGGACGCCGAGGCGCTCGTCCAAGGGGTGCAGCGGCTGACCAGGGGAGAGGCCCGTCGGCGGCTGTTCGAATTGGGGCATGCGCTGCGCGGGCAGGGTCTCGCGCCCGGCGACGGAGTGGGCCTTTTCCTGGCCAACCGTGTGGACTCCGTCCTGGTGCAGCTCGCCGTCCATCTCATCGGCTGCCGTGTCGTGTTCCTGCCGCCCGAGCCAGGGCCCGGCGAACTCGCCGCGCTGGTCGAGCAGTCCCGGGCGCGCGCCGTGGTCACCGACCCGCTCTTCGCGCAACGGGCCGCCGACGCGGCCGGCCGCAGCATGCACACCCCCGCACTGCTCAGCCTCGGGCCGTGTGAGCAGCAGTGCACCGACCTGCTGGCCCTGGCAGCCGAGTGCCCGGACACGCGCCCCGAGGGCGTGCCCGCCCCGGGAGCGGACGAAGTCGTCACCGTGCTCTACACGGGCGGAACCCTGGGCCGCCCCAAACTCGCCTCGCACAGCCACCGGCTCTACAACATGCTGGTGGACTTGGTGGATGACGCCCAGCAGGGCTCCGGCTCCACGTTCTTCCCGAACATGGACCAAGGCACGGACAGGGTGCTCGCCGCCACACTGCTCACGCACGGCAGCGGCCACCTCACCTCGCTCCAGGCTCTGGTGACGGGGTCCACCCTCGTCGTGCTGCCCGAGTTCGAAGCGGGCGCGGCGCTGACGGTACTCCGGGAGGAGCGGATCACCGCCACCATGTTCGTACCGCCCATGCTGTACGCGGTTCTCGACCACCCGGAGTGCGAGCCGGGCGCGCTGCCCGAGCTGCGGCGGATCGTCGTCGGCGGTGCGGCCACGTCGCCCAGTCGGCTGCAGCAGGCGGTCGAGGTGTTCGGGCCCGTGATCGGCCAGGGCTACGGGCAGTCGGAGGCGCTCGGTATCACCGCGTTCGGTGCGGAGGATCTCGCCTCGGAGGGAGCCGGGCGCCCCGAGCTCTGGCGCAGCTGCGGCCGTGCGATATCCGACGTCGAGATCGAGATCCGTGGTGAAGACAGCACGGCGGCACTCCCCGTCAGGCAGGTCGGCGAGGTGTGCGTCCGTGGCGAGACGGTGATGCTCGGCTACTACGAGGACCCGGAGCGCACCGCGGCGGCGCTGCAGGACGGCTGGCTGCGCACCGGGGACATGGGCTATCTCGACGCCGAGGGGTACCTCTACCTCGTCGACCGGGCCAAGGACATCATCGTCACCGGCCGTACCAGCGACAACGTCTACTCCCGGGTCCTGGAGGACTTCCTGCTCACGCTGCCCGGTGTGCGCAACGCGGCGGCCCTGGGCGTGCCGGACGAGGAGTACGGAGAAGCCGTACAGATCTTCCTGGCCACGGCCGAGGGCGGCCCCGACGTCGACCCGGAGGCGGTCGGCGCGGCTGTGACCGGCGAGTTGGGCGAGTTGTACACGCCCCGAAGGACGGTCCTGCTGGACCAGCTGCCGACGACCAAGGTCGGCAAGGTGGACAAGAAGGCGCTGCGCACCGCGTGGGCGAGCGGGAGCTTGGACACGCCGTAGGCTCCGTTGTTGTGGAACACCCGGCCGGTGCGGGGTCAAGTGCGTTGGGAAGACAGGGTCTTTGTGGCGCATCTGGACCGGCCCCCTTTCCCCTGTGAAAGGGGAAGGACGGCGCTGCTGTCCCCTGGGTGCCCTGTGGGGAGGTCGCGGGAGCTGCGTCCGCACCGGAGCTTCCCGGCCTCGATCTCTTCACCGAGGGGCACGTCGCCGGCTGGATCCCGGACGGGTGGCTCGCCCTCGGTGAAGAGCATGCCGAACTGAGGAAGCCCATCCGGCGTTCCCGGAGTGCGCGAAGGGCGTTTCAGAGCTGGCCGTTCCCGGACATAGAGATCGACCTGGGGATGGGCGGCGCGAGCGAGGCGCGAGAAAGCCGGGGCCGTGATGCTGCCGAATACGCATAGGACTCCTCGGTCCCCATCGAGATCGTGGAGCTTGCCGATGAACTCCTCGACCGTCGCAAGGCCGACCGCGGTCTCCAGCCCCCGCTTGCACACACCCCGCCGCACCCCGCGCGCGAGCCGGATAGACAGATGAAGCAGCAACCACAACCCGGCCGGCATCGGCAGCACCACGAACACGGAATCCGCGACCACCCCCAGCCTGTACAGCACCGGCGGCACCGCCATCAGCAGCACACCGACGGCGAGCCGCCCGGCGGCATCTCGCTTCAACAGACCGGAGTTGTGCCGCAGCACCTACGCGATATCGGGTGCCACCGGCGTCTCCGCATCCTCAGAAGCTGAACTCCATGAACGCCCCATATCCCCCCTCGGCCGCTTCGGTGAAGAACGTGACGACCTCCTCGTACGCGTCCTTCAGCCATTCCAGTTCGCCCTCGCAGTCCCAGACCCGGGGGTAGATGTTCTCCGCCAGCATCTTCTCCGGGTCGAAATGGACCGCCAGTTGCTCCCACGGGAGCGCTCGCAGCCGCTTCGCCAGGCTCGCGACCTGCTCCGGCGGCCAGGCGAAAAGGGTGCCGTCCTCCAGGAGCATGTCCCCGTCCATCAGGAATTCGAGGCTCACATCGTCAACCTGGCCGAGCAGGTACTCCAGGCCCGCCCATGCCTTGTCAGGGCCGCCGCAGGGGCGGTCCGGCGTGGAGAACTCTCCGTCTCCCCAAAGCCCATCGATGAAGTCCTCGACCCACCCGGGATCCTGCTCGCCCTTGTCCAGCTCTTCGAGCGTCGCGGCGGTGAAATGGATGGTCATGCCCATGGAAGTCAATCCCCCTTGTCGCAGCGGCAGTTCGAGCCGCTGCTCGTACAGTCACTGCGAGTGTGGCACGGGGGTCTGACAAGAGGCCGGGCCCCCGCGCGCATCATGCGCGTCACACCACTTGTCTGGGCAAAAAACGCACTCTCGGAGCCGGGCCCCTGCAATCCGCAGCCACAACCGCCGGGGAGCTGTTGGAGCGGCTGAGCGCGCGGGCGGGACTGAACCGTCGCGTCGGGGCGCACATGGCCCGCCGGGCGTTCGCCCCGAGCGTCGCCGACGCCGGCGGTGGGCCGGATGAGGTCCAGGCGGTGCCGGGGAAAAAGAGCCCTGTGTCGCAGGGGCCATACCGGTTCCCCGACCCGGGGCGGGTACGAGCGGCGGTCGAGCGGGTGCCCTTGCCTCGTGGGATTGACGGTGCGGAGGCGCCGCGCGGACAAGGCGATCTGCACCACCCGCGACCTGTCCGTCGACGGCCGCTGGGCCGTCTGCTCGACGCACCAGCGGAAGACGTTGCTGTGGGAGACGCATCGCCCGACGACCCGGCCGGTCGAGTGCGCGGACACCTCGGGCCGGCACGCCCCGGTCTTCAGCGAGAGCGGGCGCAAGCCGGCCGTACCGGCCGAGCGCCATCTGCCGCTCTGGTCCATCGGCCCCTGGCGCATGCTTGCCGTGGCGGAACGGGGAGGCCGCATCACGCTCCTGGACGTCAGCGGTGACACCCCACCGCGGCCCGGACGGTGACGGAGGAACGGACGGTGGCAGGGCAGAGGGCCGAGGTGGTTGTGCGACCCGGCAGCCGCCCATCCCCGCCAGTTTGGAAATGGAAGTCATTTTCATATAAGCTTTGCCCGTCACCTACTCGTGCAGGAGGTCGGCCATGGCCGTACCCAAGCGGAAGATGTCCCGCAGCAACACCCGCCACCGCCGCGCTCAGTGGAAGGCGGCCACCCCGCAGCTCGTGCCCGTCACCGTCGACGGCACCCCCTACCTCGTCCCGCAGCGGCTGGCCAAGGCGTACGAACGCGGGCTGCTGCGCCCGGAGAGCTGAGACCACGGCATGACGCACAACCGACTGCCCGTCACCGTCCTGTCGGGCTTCCTGGGCGCCGGCAAGACCACTCTGCTCAATCACGTCCTGACCAACCGGGAGGGCCTTCGGGTCGCGGTCATCGTCAATGACATGAGTGAGGTCAACATCGACGCGAGCCTGGTGCGTGGCGGCGAGGCCGCTCTCTCGCGTACCGAGGAACGCCTCGTCGAGATGACCAACGGCTGTATCTGCTGCACGCTGCGCGATGACCTGCTCGAAGAGGTCGACCGGCTGGCCCGCGAGGGCCGCTTCGACTACCTCCTCATCGAGTCCAGCGGCATCTCGGAACCGATGCCCGTCGCCGCCACCTTCGCCTTCCCGCGCGACGACGGAGCGACCCTGGGCGACCTGGCCAGGCTCGACACGATGGTCACCGTCGTCGACGCCGCCAACTTCCTGCCGGAGCTGGCCGGCGGCGACGGGCTGGCCGAGCGGGGGCTGGACCAGTACGAGGACGACGAACGCACCGTCAGCGACCTGCTGATGGACCAGATCGAGTTCGCCGACGTCATCATCCTCAACAAGATCGACCTGGTCGATGCGGAGAACGCCGAACGGCTCGAGGCCACCCTCGCCCGCCTCAACCCGGCCGCCCGCATCGTGCCCGCACTGCACGGCCGGGTGAGCCCCGGCGAGATCCTGGGCACCGGACTGTTCGACCTGGAGCGGGCACAACAGGCCCCCGGCTGGGTGCGGGAGATCAACGGCGACCATGTCCCGGAGACCGAGGAGTACGGCATCTCCAGCACGGTCTTCCGTGCCGGTGCGCCGTTCCACCCGGGCCGGCTGTGGACCTTCGTCACGGAGGGGCTGGACAGCGGCGCCTACGGTCAGATCCTGCGTTCCAAGGGCTTCTTCTGGCTGGCCAGCCGCCCGAACGTCACGGGCTTGTGGTCGCAGGCCGGAGCGGTCGCCCGTTTCGAGCCGTCCGGTGCCCGCGGCACCGGAGACAGCCAGGGGCAGGAACTGGTCTTCATCGGCACCGGGTTGCGCGCTGAGGCACTGCAAGCAGCCTTGGCCGACTGCCTTCTGGCCGACGGGGAACAGCTCTCCGACGACCCGTTCCCCGTCTGGGACACGTACGGAATCGACGACGCCTGCGAGCACGAGCACCCGGAGCTGGTGCCGCAGGCATGACAGGCTCCGGGTTGGGCGGTGGTCGCAGCCACGGCACCGCCCAACCCGGCAACTCACAAGGTGCGCACACCGGTGCCCCTGTGCTCATGCGGAGCACGGGGGCACCGGTGCGTCCGAGCTGCTGCACTGCACCCTGCGGTGGCGGAGACCAGGCGAAGGTGCGCACGACCGGCATGCCCTGGACGATTTGTCGACCTTGCCGAGGGCGGTGCGTGGGAAGGCCGGCAACACCACGACGTCGTCGGGGAGTTTGTAAGCCGCGAGCCCGCGTTCGGTGAGATAGGCGGTCAGGTCGGCACGCGGCGGTGGGGTGCCGAGGGCGATGACACAGGCACAGCTGCGCTCCCCCAGCTGCGCGTCGGGGAGCCCGATGACGGCCACGTCGTGGAGGGCGGGGTGGGCGAGCAGGTGGTTTTCGACTTCCTCGACGGGGACTTTCTCGCCGGCCCGGTTGATGACGTCCTTGAGGCGCCCGGCCACGACGAGGTGTCCGCCGGGCAGCCGACCACGAGATCGCCGCTGCGGTAGCAGCCGTCCTCAGTTGGCCATGCCGAAGACCTGCTGGAGCCGGCAGCCGAGGGCCGGGGTGATGCGCCGGGCGGTCTCGGGCTGGAGCCGGGAGCCGCCCACCTGGAGGAGCTGGAGGCTGTCGAGGTCGCCGGCGGCCCATTCCGTGGCCTCCAGCCACAGCAGTGCCGGGAGGGAACGAGGGCGGTGACGGTGATCCGTTCGCGGGCGATGAGGGGGAAGGCGGGCACCACGAACACCCCTCACCCCATCATCATCCGGAGTGGCACATTCCTGCCCTCAACGTCCCCGTCAATGTGGACGTCGGTGACCGCGATGTGAGATAGGCACCCCTCAGCCAGGAGCAGAAAACCCCTCTGACCTGTGCATTTGACTTGATCACCAGAATCGGGTCCTATTCTCACTGGACGTACGTCCTGTACATTTTTTACGGAAGAGAGGAGCAGGCATGCTGCCACCGACGGCCCGTTATGTCCTTCCGGAGTTCACCGAGCGCACGTCCCAGGGGACGCGCACCATGGACCCGTACTCCAAGCTGCTGAGCGAGCGCATCATCTTCCTGGGCACCCCGGTCGACGACGCCTCCGCCAACGACGTGATGGCGCAGTTCATCCACCTCGAACACGCCGCGCCCGAGCAGGACATCGCGCTCTACATCAACTCCCCCGGCGGCTCGTTCACAGCGATGACCGCCATCTACGACACGATGCGCTTCGTGTCGTGCGACGTGCAGACCATCTGCCTGGGCCAGGCCGCCTCCGCCGCCGCGGTCCTGCTGGCCGCCGGCACCCCCGGCAAGCGGCTGGCCCTGCCCGGCGCCCGGATCCTGATCCACCAGCCGTCGCTCCCCGAGCCCGTCCAGGGACAGGCGACCGATCTGCAGATCGAGGCGGAGGAACTGCTGCGCACCCGCGACATGCTGGAGCGGATGCTGGCCGAGCACACCGGCCAGCCGCGGGAGCGGATCGCCGCCGACATCGAACGCGACAAGATCTTCGACGCCCCCGCCGCCCAGGAGTACGGCCTGATCGACGGACTCACCCGGCAGCGCAAGCAACCCGTTGCCCAACTCGGCGCGCGGTGAGTCCGGATGCTTCCGCCGGAACTGCCGCCGCTGCCCGCCCTGACGCGTGCCGAGGGCGAGCTGATCGACCGTTACCTGGAGGTACTCGACCTGCTGGGCAGGATCAACCCGGCCCGCAACAGCGGCACGTACACCGGACTGCGCGCCGCCCAGGCACTGGTCACCAAGGCCGCCGCGCTGCGTGACGCGTTGACGGTGATGCACAACCGCGGCGAGAGCGAGCTGCACGGGGAGACCTTGGCGCGGGCGCTGCGGGTACTGGACGGTGAGCGCCGGGCCGGCCTCGTGACCGTGCCGCCACCCGCGGACAACTGACCCGACACGCGTACCGGGCTGCGCATACGGCGTAGCGTCCGGGCCCGATGTGAGGAGGCGACGAATTGCGCGGGGCGAACACAATTCCTGGGACCTTTGATGTTTCGCCCCTGGTCCCAGGGGTGCGACACCCCGCGCCACGGCACTTGAGGGAACAAATCTAACCATTCAGGCGAAATGTGACCCATCTCACATACGGCATTTTCAGCTCGGAATTCAGGTGGCGGGTGCGTGACGATCCCTTCGACGGCAAGACCCCGCCACAGCGACGGGGCGGTCCGGACGGGCGCCTAATCCCGCCGCCGTACCGGATGTCAGGTCGACGTTGTGGACCGGCGGGAGCGGAGGACCCGAGCAGGACGGGGTCCCGGCCTCAGGGCCGAGACTCCTTGGGGTGAAGCCGTACGCACGGCCGGGCATCTTCGCCTGCCCGAACCCGACAGGTCTTCCTTCGCAGGCGGCTGACGAAGGGTTTGCGCATGACTGTGCGCATGCAGACGCCGAATCTGCTGGCGCGTGCCGGCACCGTCACCGCTCTGACGCTGGTCACCTTGGGCGGGACAACCGCGGCCCAGGGAACGGCCGGGAGCGCCGACGCCGCGTCCGTTTCCACCTACGCACTCCAGATCGCGGCCTCCAAGAGCGGTGCTCCCTACCGGTACGGAGCCCAAGGGCCGCACGCCTTCGACTGTTCGGGGCTGACGCTGTACTCGTTCAAGCGCGCCGGACGGGATCTCCCGCGCACCGCCGCCGCGCAGTACGGCCGCACCCGGCACATCCCGGCCACCCTGCGCCGCCGCGGCGACCTGGTCTTCTTCCGTTCCGCAGGCGGCATTTACCACGTCGGCATCTACGCGGGCCGCGGCCAGATGTGGCACGCGCCCAAGGCCGGAAGCGTGGTGCGGCTGGAGCGGATCTGGAGCCGGTCGGTCTCGTACGGCCGGGTGGGCTGATCGGTAGTTCGTCCTACGTGTGATCAATTGTCAGTGGGCCCGGTTGAGTTGACCGGGTGAGTTCGCCACTGAGCAAGCTGCCGGCGGCCGCGGCGCGCGGAAGCTTCCCGCCCGCGGACGGATCGGTGACGGTGCTGCCCGCGCCGTCACCGCGGGATGCCGGAGTGCTGTTCCTTGTTCGTGCCGGTGGGCGCCGAGGTTCTGATGGTGCCGCACGGCGGCCGCGGTTGAGCGGCCGTCCCGGGCCCGTCGTTCAGGCGAGCACGAGCTCGATGAGCAGGATGCCGCCCAGCGCGGTGAGCAGTGCTCCGGTGACGCCCTCCAGGGTGCGGGTGACCTGGGGGCGGCGCAGCCAGTTCCCGAGCCGGTCGACCAGCAGGGCGACGGCGGGGAACCACACCAGGGCGATGGCGACGACCATCGTGGCGAGCAGCAGCGTCCGGGGCAGTGCGGGCTCGCCGGCCGGGACGAACTGCGGGAGCAGGCTGAGGAAGAGGACCGGAGCCTTGGGGTTGAGGGCATTGGTCAGGAAGCCCTGGCGCAGGCTCTGGGCGGTGCTCAGGAGCGCGGGCGGGTGGTCGGCCGGCGGGGCGGCCGGGCCCGACGCGTCGTCCTCGCCCGCCTTCCCGCGCCGGACGACCGCGAGCAGCGCGCCGACGCCGAGGTACAGCAGATAGAGCCCGCCCAGGAGTTGGACGGCCCCGAAGAGCGCGGGCACGGCGACCAGGACCGCCGCGAGCCCGCCCACCGCCAGTGCGGTGTGCACCAGCAGTCCGCCGGCGACTCCGACGGCCGTCGCCACCCCCGCCCGGCGCGAGTCGAGCGCGTTGCGCACCACGACTGCGAAGTCCGCGCCCGGCATGGTGACCATGCCCGCGGCGACTCCGGTGAAGGCGATCAGCTGTCCGTCCATGGGAGCAGCTTCGCTGGTCAGGGCCTTTAATAGGTAGTGGCAATGTTCTTGGGCCGCCTAAAGAGGTTCTTATGTACGACCCCACGCGGCTGGCCGCTCTGGTGGCGGTGGCGGAGGCCGGATCGATCTCCAGGGCCGCCGACCGGCTGGGCTACACCGCCCCCGCGCTCTCCCAGCAGCTCGCCAAACTGGAGCGGGAGGCCGGGACGGCGCTGCTGGTGCGCCACCACCGCGGGGCACGGCTGACGGCGGCCGGTGAGCTGCTCCTCGTCCGGGCCCGGCGGGTGCTGGACGAGCTGGATCAGGCGCGGCACGAGCTGTCCCGGCTGACGGGGCTGTCCGGCGGCCGGCTGCGGGTCGGCACGTTCATGACCGCCGGGACGCATCTGCTGCCGCCCGCGCTCAGCGCGTTCCGGCGGGCGCACCCCGATGTGGAGCTGAGCGTCACGGAGTACGTACCTCCGCAGGCCACCGCGGCGGTGGCGCTGGGCGAGGTCGACCTGGCGCTCACACACGAGTATGTGCCGGGCGAGGCGATGCCGCCGCCGGACGGGGTGAGTCTGGAACCGCTGCTGACCGAGGAGCTGGTGCTGGTCACCGCGCCGGGCCATGTCCTGTCGGCGGGCGCCGGACGGCTGCCGCTCGCCGAGCTGGCCGGTCAGCCGCTGGTCAGCATGGCGCCGGCCAACCCCAACCGGCGCGCGGTGGAGGCGGCGCTGGCGGCCGCCGGGGCGAGTGTGGCGGTGCGCTGTGAGTCGCCGAGCTATGCGGTGGTGTGTGCGCTGGTGAGCGCGGGGCTCGGGGTGGCGGTGGTACCGGAGATGATGGCGGAGGGCTCGTTGACCCCGCTGGGCATCCGCCGACTGGACCCGCCGGAACTGCGCCGCCGGATCGCGGTGGCCTACCGCCCCGGCGGCGGAAACCCTGCCGCGGACACCCTGCGGGCCCTGCTGCGCGGGGCCTTCACCCGCCACTCCCCCACGCCGTAGCCCGCCGCCGGTGCGCCGATGCCCTCAGCGGACGGCGGTCGGCCACGGCAGGGTGATCCAGACGGTCTTTCCGCCGGAGTCGGTGGGGACGACCGAGAAGCGGCCGCCGGCCTCCGCGGCGAGGGAGCGGATGATGACCAGGCCGCGGCCGTTGTCCTGCTGGACCGCGGCGGGCAGCCGGCGCGGGCGGCGGGGATGGCTGTCGGTGATGCCGACCCGCAGCAGTTCGTCGCGCTCCAGACGCAGTTCGACGGTGAAGTCCGGAGACCGGCCGAAGGTGTGCACGACCGCGTTGGTGGCGAGTTCGGAGATGATCAGACGGACGGCATCGGCGAGTTCGGAACCGGCGGGCAGACCCCATTCGGTGAGCACGGCGAGGACATGGCCGCGGGCGGTGCGGACCGAGGCGGGGACGCTCGGCAGAGTCAGTGCGGATTCCTGGTGGTCTGCCATCGAGGCGCCGTCCCTTTCCCGCCGAGGCCCGGCTCCGGCCCGTTGACCGGCGAGCCTGGATGCCGCTCCGGACACCGGTGCGGCCTCGGCCTGATGCTGGCCGCCAGACTGCCACCCCTGCCGTCGATGGGGTACCCGATCCACCCACATATACGGGGTTCTATCGCTCGTTGCGGTGAACCCCGCTGTGCGCGACCGGATGTGGGAGCTGCGTCACCGGATTCCGGATGCGCGGGACCGGTCCGACGGCGGCCGACGCCCAGGCACGCGAGCGCCGGCCGGGGCATACCCGTCAGCCGGGATGTCGTACGTGCCGGCCGGAACGTCGTACGCGTCAGGCCGCCGGCGCCGTGGCCACGATCGTGCCGACCGCCGTGTCGAGCTGGGCGTCCGTCAGGTCCGCCCGGGCCGTCAGCCGCAGCCGGGAGATCCCGTCGGGCACGGACGGCGGGCGGAAGCAGCCGACCGCGAGTCCGGCCGCACGGCAGTCGGCGGCCCAGCGGACCGCCGCCTCCGGTGAGGGGGCGCGGACCGAGACCACCGCGGCGTCCGGCCGGACCGCGGCCAGTCCCGCCGCGGTGAGCCGGTCGTGCAGTTCCCGGGCGACCTGTCCGGCGCGGGCGGCGCGCTGCGGTTCGCGGCGCAGCAGCCGCAGCGCGGTCAGTGCACCACCCGCCGCCGCCGGGGCGAGGCCGGTGTCGAAGATGAACGACCGGGCGGTGTTGACCAGATGCTCGATGACCCGGGCCGGGCCGAGCACCGCACCGCCCTGGGAGCCGAGCGACTTGGAGAGCGTCACGGTGGTCACCACGTCGCCGTCCCCGGCGAGACCGGCGGCCCACGGCGCACCGCGGCCCCCGTCGCCCAGGACCCCCAGGCCGTGGGCGTCGTCGACGAGCAGTGCGGCGCCCGCCGCCCGGCAGGCCTCGGCGAGGGCGGGAAGCGGCGCGGCGTCGCCGTCGACCGAGAAGACCGTGTCGGTCACGGCGATCGCCCGGCCGTCGTGGCCGGTCAGCGCGGCGCGCACGGCCTCCGGGTCGGCGTGCGGGGCCACTTCGGTACGGGCCCGGGAGAGCCGGCAGCCGTCGATGAGGGAGGCGTGGTTGCCGGCGTCGGAGACGACCAGGGTGCCGGGGGCGGTCAGCGCGGTGACGGCGGCGAGGTTCGCGGCATAACCGGACGACAGCACCAAAGCGGCCTCGAAGCCGCAGAACGCGGCGAGTTCCGTCTCCAGTTCGGCGTGCAGCTCGGTGCTGCCGGTGACGAGCCGGGAGCCGGTCGCGCCGGCGCCCCAGCGGTGTGCGGCGGCGGCCGCGCCACGGGTGACCTCGGGGTGCCGGGCGAGCCCCAGATAGTCGTTACTGGCCAAATCCAGCAGCGGGGAATCGGCGGGGCGGGGGCGCAGCGTGCGGACCAGACCGGCACGATGGCGTTCGGCGCGGGCCGTGTCGATCCAGTCGAAGGCCGCGGCGGTGGGCTCGCCGGGGGTCGCCGGCGGGGTGTCGTGGAGCAGCGACGGGGCGGAGTCCTGCGGCATCGGCGTCCTTCGTCCTTCGGCCTCGATTGTGGGCTGTCGATAGACGTTAGCGGTCGTTCCGCACGGCCACGGTGTGGTGATACACACACCTCGATCCGGGGGCATTGTGGGAATCCTCCTTGGCCGGGGGCGGTGGCGTAGGCCAGGATCAACGCCATGGACCTGCTGAACACACTGGTGGACAAGGGACTGCGGCGCGAGTTGCCGACCCGCGAAGAGGCGCTGGCCGTGCTGGCGACCTCCGATGACGAACTGCTCGATGTCGTGGCCGCGGCCGGAAAGGTGCGCCGCCAGTGGTTCGGGCGGCGGGTCAAACTCAACTATCTCGTCAACCTCAAGTCGGGTCTGTGCCCCGAGGACTGCTCCTACTGCTCCCAGCGACTGGGGTCGAAGGCCGAGATCCTCAAGTACACCTGGCTGAAGCCGGATGACGCCTCCAAGGCGGCGGCCGCCGGGGTGGCCGGCGGCGCCAAGCGGGTCTGTCTGGTGGCCAGCGGCCGGGGTCCCACGGACAAGGACGTGGACCGCGTTTCGGAGACCATCTCCGCCATCAAGGAGCAGAACGAGGGCGTGGAGGTCTGCGCCTGTCTCGGTCTGCTCTCCGACGGCCAGGCCGGCCGGCTGCGCGCGGCGGGCGCCGATGCGTACAACCACAACCTCAACACCTCGGAAGCCACATACGGCGACATCTGCACCACACACGACTTCTCGGACCGGGTGTCGACCGTCCAGCAGGCCCAGGCGGCCGGTATGTCCGCCTGTTCCGGTCTGATCGCCGGGATGGGCGAGAGCGACGCCGACCTCGTCGATGTGGTCTTCGCGCTGCGTGAGCTGGACCCGGACTCCGTTCCGGTCAACTTCCTGATCCCCTTCGAGGGCACCCCGCTCGCCAAGGAGTGGAACCTCACCCCGCAGCGCGCCCTGCGCATCCTGGCGATGGTGCGGTTCGTCTGCCCGGACATCGAGGTCCGGCTGGCCGGCGGCCGTGAGGTCCATCTGCGCAGCCTGCAGCCGCTCGCGCTGCACCTGGTCAACTCCATCTTCCTCGGCGACTATCTGACCAGTGAGGGCCAGGCCGGCAAGGACGACCTGGCGATGATCGCGGACGCCGGCTTCGAGGTCGAGGGCGCGGACACCACGACGCTGCCCGAGCACCGCCGGCCGGGCTGCGGCGATGCGCACGCACCGTGCACCGACGACGCTGCCGCCGAGGCACCCGCCGCCGTCCCCGCTCCCTCCGACGAGGACCGCCGTGATCTGGTCTCGGTGCGCCGCCGCGGTGCCGGTACCGACCTGCCGCCCAATGCCTGAGCCGCTCTCCCCCGGCGAACTGCTCGCACTCGACCGGCAGCATGTGTGGCATCCGTACGGGCCGATGCCCGGCCGGACCGCACCGCTGCTGGTGGAGTCGGCATCCGGGGTCCGGCTCCGGCTGGCCGAACCGGTCGAGGGCCGGGACGAGTTGGTGGACGGCATGTCGTCCTGGTGGTCGGCGGTACACGGCTACAACCACCCGGTGCTCAATGACGCCGCACGCAGCCAGCTGGGGCGGATGAGCCATGTGATGTTCGGCGGGCTCACCCATGAGCCGGCCGTCCGTCTGGCGAAGCGGCTGGTCGACATCACCCCGGAGCCGCTGGAGCATGTCTTCCTCGCCGACTCCGGTTCGGTGTCGGTCGAGGTCGCCGTCAAGATGTGCCTGCAGTACTGGCGCTCGCTCGGGAAGCCGCGCAAACAACGGCTGCTGACCTGGCGGGGCGGCTACCACGGCGACACCTGGCAGCCGATGTCGGTGTGCGATCCGGACGGCGGGATGCACGAGCTGTGGCAGGGGGTGCTGCCGCGGCAGGTCTTCGCGGACACCCCGCCGGCCGGCTTCGACGCGGCGCCGGACGAGGCGTACGCGGCCCAGCTGCACGAGCTGATCGCCCGGCACGCCGAGGAGCTGGCAGCGGTGATCGTGGAGCCCGTGGTGCAGGGCGCGGGCGGGATGTCCTTCCACTCCCCCGGCTATCTGCGGGTGCTGCGGGAGGCCTGCGACGCCCATGACGTGCTGCTCGTCTTCGACGAGATCGCCACCGGCTTCGGGCGTACGGGCGCGCTGTTCGCCGCCGGACACGCGGGCGTCACCCCCGATGTGATGTGCCTCGGCAAGGCGCTGACCGGCGGGTATCTCACGCTGGCGGCGACGCTGTGCACGGCGGCGGTGGCGGACGGGATCTCCCGCGGCGCGCTGCCGGTGCTGGCGCACGGCCCCACCTTCATGGGCAACCCCCTGGCCGCGGCCGTCGCCGAGGCCTCGATCGAACTGCTGCTGTCCCAGGACTGGGCACAGGAGGTCAAGCGGATCGAGACCGGACTGCGGAACGGGCTGGCGCCGGCCGGGGACCTCCCCGGGGTGCGCGAGGTGCGAGTGCTCGGCGCGATCGGTGTCGTCCAGCTCGACCACGAGGTGGACATGGCGGCCGCGACCCGGGCGGCGGTCCGGGAGGGCGTGTGGCTGCGCCCGTTCCGGGATCTGATCTACACCATGCCGCCGTACATCACCGGCGACGACGATGTGGCGCGGATCTGCGCCGCGGTGTGCGCGGCGGCCCGCGAGGGCTGACCGCACGGGCGGCGGCGGTTGGTGGTCCGCACCCCGCCGTCGCCTGGCCACCGGTGCCGGTGAGTTACGGGCACACCGCACCCCCTGCACAACTACCGCGCGCGGGACCGGCCGCGCAGATTCGGAGACACACCATGTCGGTGCTGTTCGTGACGGGCACGGGCACGGAGATCGGCAAGACCGTGACCACGGCCGCGCTCGCCGCGGCGGCGCTCGCCCGGGGCCGTTCGGTGGCCGTGCTCAAGCCGGCCCAGACCGGGGTCACCACCGACGAGCCGGGTGATGTGGCGGAGGTCGAGCGGCTGGCGGGACCGGTCACCGGCGTCGAACTCGCCCGTTTCCCGGAACCGTTGGCGCCGGCCACGGCCGCACTGCGGGCCGGGCTGCCGCCGGTGGGCCCCAAGGAGATCGCCGCGGCCGCCGCCGAACTGGCCGCCTCGCACGACCTGGTGCTGGTCGAGGGCGCGGGCGGGCTGCTGGTCCGCTTCGACGCGGACGGCCATACCCTCGCCGACGCCGCGCGGCTGACCGGCGCCCCCGTCCTGGTGGTCGCCCAGGCAGGCCTGGGCACCCTCAACGCCACCGCGCTGACCGCGCTGGCCCTGCGCTCGTACGGCCTCGACTCACCGGGCGTCGTCATCGGCAGCTGGCCGGCCGAGCCCGATCTCGCCTCCCGCTGCAATCTGGCGGATCTGCCGGAGGCCGCGGGCGCCCCGCTCCTCGGTGTGATCCCGGCGGGCTCCGGCGGGCTGGCGCCGGAGGCCTTCCGCGCCGCGTCCCCGGACTGGCTGGCGCCGGCGCTCGGCGGCTCGGACGCGTTCCGTATCCCGTCCTGACGCCGTTACGGCCGCGGCACCGCCGCGCGGAGCGAGGACGGGCGCGCCGGGAGGACACTCCTGGTACGACGGCCGACCGGGCCTCGTACGGATTTCCGTGCGGCGGACGGGGTGGCTCCCGGTGACTCCCTGCCCGCCCGGTGGGGAGACTGATCCCAGGAGCGGGCATCGTCGGCGAAGGGGTCCGTCATGTGGCAGCGCAGAAGAGTTCCGCACGGCACGGTGCACCATCCGGTGTTCGCCCGTTTCTATGCGAGCTGCTGTGGTCCGGCCGCCGATGCGCGGGCGGGGGTGGCCGCGCTCCGGAAGGAGCTGCTGACCGGCGCCGGCGGCCGGGTCATCGAGGTCGGCGCGGGCACCGGGCTGAATTTCGCCCACTATCCGGGGACCGTCTCGGAGGTGGTGGCGATCGAGCCGGAGCCCACCCTGCGGGAGGTGGCCAGGTCGGCGGCGGCGCATGCGGAGGTGCCGGTGGATGTGGTGCCGGGGGTGGCGGAGGCGCTGCCGGTCAAGAGCGAGGCGTTCGACATCGCGGTGGCGTCGTTGGTGCTGTGTTCGGTGCGTGAGGTGCAGCGGTCCCTGGCGGAGCTGCGGAGGGTGCTGCGACCGGGCGGTGAGCTGCGGTTCTTCGAGCACGGGCGGGCCGCGGGGCGGGGGCTGGCGGCGGTTCAGTGGTCGCTGGACCGGACGGTCTGGCCGCTGCTGATGGGCGGCTGTCACACCGGCCGGGACCCGCTGGGCGAGATCCGTACGGCCGGGTTCGAGGTGCTGCGGGTGCGCCGGCTGACGGTGCCGGAGCGCGGGCCCACCCTGCCGACCTCCCCGGCGGTGCTGGGCTCGGCGCGGCGGCCGGCCGACTGAGCGGCCCGTGCGAGGGCCGGCTCGCGGGCACGGCGGCCCTCACACCGTCCAGGTGCGCAGCTCGTCCGCGATGACGCGGACGTCGGCCGTTCCGTCCTTGACCAGGCGGGCGAGGTCGCGGACCTGCTCGGGGGAGGTGGTGACCTTCAGTCCGCTGGCGACGAGGTAGCCGTAGGCGACGGCGGTCGCGAACATGGCGTTCGCCCCCTCCAACGCGGGTACCTGGAGCAGGAGTTGGAGCAGCGCGGCGGCGCGTTCCTGGGGCTCGGTGTAGACGGGCACCCCGAATATCTCGGCTTCATGGCGGCTGACCGCGGCCACCAGGGCGCCCCAGTCGGTGACCTGGGGGTCCCCAGGGGTGTGCTGTTCGGCGATGAGCAGGAGCCAGGCGAGGTCGATGCGGAGTGTCACGTGGTGCCCGGCAGTCCTTCGTGATCGGTGGTGCCCGGGGTGGCAGGGGTGCTGCCGGGGTGCAGGCCGAATTCCTCGGTGAAGACGCGCTCGTACTGCTTCATGAAGTCGGCGGCGGCCTCGACGAAGGTCTGGCCGACCTCGCCGGCGTCCTTGAGGACGAGTTCCTCGATATAGCGGTTCATGCTCACTCCCCGCTGCAGAGCACGCTCTCGCGCCGCTTCGGCAGTGGCTTCGTCCACCCGCACGTTCAGCTGCGTCTTCGCCACCCCTTAAAGCTAGCGCGCATCCGCTAGCAGCGGCAAGCGACGGGGGCGGGCCCCGGCGGGGACGTTCCGGAGAGGGGCCGCCCGTCCGATTGCCCAGCTACTCGGCATCCGGGCGGGCGGCACCCCTGGTCCGGCTCTACTTGTAGCCGAAGTCCTGGGTCCAGTAGGCCCGGTGCTTGCCGCCCATGGCGACACCTATGCCGGTGGCCTTGGAGCGGCAGCCGAGGATGTTGGCCCGGTGGCCGGGGCTGTGCATCCAGGCGTCGAACGCGCCCTGGGGAGTCGTCGGCCAGGCGTCGATGTTCTCCGCCGAGGCGTCGTTGTACCCCTGCGCCTCCATCCGCTCCTTGGGGTCCTTGCCGTCGGTGGAGGTGTGCGAGTAGTGGCTGTGGCGGGCGCTGTCCTGGCTGTGCAGCCGGGCGGCCCGGTCCAGGCGGGGGTCGCGGCGCAGCGGTTCACAGCCGTGCTCGACCCGGGCCTTGTTGACCAGCCGGTTGATCTCCGCCTCATAACGGTCGACTTTGGTGTTCCCCGACTCGGTGGCCCTGGGCGCGGGGACCGGGGGCCGGTCGCCCGTCGTTGCCTTGGGGGTGGCGGGGTGCGAAGCCTGGGGGAAGGCTTCATTTGCCTTCGCGTTGTCCTGCGAGTTGAACACGGCCAGCGATCCGCCGAGGACACCGACCGAGGCCAGAATGCCGACCGGAATCATCCGGGCCCTGCGCCGGTGCGTGCCGCGCACCTCGCGCTTCACCGAAGAGAGTTTCACGTTCAACTAAATCGTCTCCATGGGGGAATGCCGGAACGGAAAGCGGCGGGCACACGAAAGCGCCCGCCACTGACCGGAGGCACGTCCGGTCACCCGAACTGCCTTTCCGAGAACAGGGGTCACCGTAACAAAGCATTCCAGCCACGAAAGTCGGCCGAAGTTGCACCTACACGCTCCAAACGCGGCCGGAATCATGCAACATGACCGTTTTCAGCCCTCCTTGAAAGACAGATGGCTCCACGCCCGCCCCTCACCCATCCCGCCAGAAAACCCAATACCCCCTTGGAATAGGGGAGTTGAGGGGACCGGTGCGCATCGGATTCGGTGAATTGCGGGAGTTGGTTGGGTATCACCCTCGGAACACCTTCGGCACAAAGGAACTTGTACCTGAGATCCGGTGGCGATTCGCGTATCGGCCGGAACGTCCGTAGGATGCCGCTCCGCCTTTTCGCGAGGGGGCAGAGAAAGGAAATTGAGGCCCAGGCACAGAATTTCTGTGCCTGGGCGGGAAGCCGGTAATCGCGGTGCGGTAAGCCGGAATCGGGGTGGGGCCGGTCCGCCGGTACCGGCACGCCTAACGGGTGTCCGCGAAACCGCGTACGTCCTCGGGGTACAGGGGCCGGAGCGGGTCGAGAATGCGGGCGGCCTGCTCGCGCATGCCGAGCACCGCATCCTCGCACTGCCGCCGGGACCGCGCCCACAGGGAGTACAGCGGCACGGTCACGGTCAGCCCGACGAGCCAGGACAGCTCCGCGCCTCCGAATGACGCGCCCTCCGGGCCCGGGTACAGACCGGGGGTGAGGAACGGAATCTGGACGCCGAGGCCCACGGCGTACGAGCCCGCCGCGACCGGGGCGAAGCGGCCGTAGTGGCCCGCGTCCGGGGCGCAGAGCTCATCGGAGGCCTGACCGCCGTACCGCCGCAGAGCGATATCGCCGAGGGTGATCGCGGCCCAGGGCGTCAGCACGGCCAGCAGCGCCAGGGCCAGAGCCCCGAAGCGCGTCACGAAGTCCCCGGCCAGACCGAGGGCGAGGGCCGGCCCGCCGGTCAGCACGAGGGCGCCGACCGCGCCACGGGCCCAGGCCCGGGACCGCCAACGGGACCGGAGTGTCTGCCCGATGACGAGCGTCGCCTGCACCGCCCCGTAGAGGTTGAGCACAGTGCCGCCGAGCACGCTGAAGAGGAAGAGCACCAGCAGCACCGGCCCGAACGCCCCCGCCACGGCGCCGAATCCGGCGGCGGTGACCGGCCCGGACCAGGCCGGTGCGGCCATCGCACCGGCCAGGAAGGGCAGCAGGGAGCCCAGGCAGCAGCCCGCATACGTCGCCCAGAAGGCGCCGGGGGTGCGGACGGTCCGGTCCGGCAACTGCACGGGGTCCACGGCGTACGCGGAAAGGGCCGGCCGCCACAGGGCGCTGAGCGCGACGATCGCCAGCCAGCCGGCGAAGGTGAAGCCGCCCCGGGTGAGGAAGTCGCCGGGCAGGCCCCGGACCACGAGCAGCGCGAGGCCGCCCACGACGCCGAGGCCGAGGGCCACCGCAGCCGCCCTACCGAGGGCGCGGCGGTGGCCGAGCAGGCAGAGCACCACGGAGCCGGCGGCACCGAGCAGGATGCCCGTGCCGACCGGCAGGCCGGGCGCGAGGACCTGCAGTGACTTCCCGGCGAGCACGAGGTGAGCGGCGAAGAACACCACGTACAGGACGGTCGCGACGGCCAGGCCCGGCACGGCGCCCGGCGAGCCGGACCGGCTTCGGCTTCGTGACAGCCGGGGAAGACGGAGCCCCGGCGCCCGGTCCGGTACCGGGAACGCTCCGCCGAGCAATTGCCCGAGGAGCACCGCCAGGACGCCCGACCACAGCGGCTGATGGCACACCTGCACCGAGATCGCGCCGGTGACCAGCGCCATGGGGGCGGTATGGGTGCCGAAGCCGAGGGTGAACAGCGCACGGGTACTCCCGTGCCGTGGGTGCTCCGGCGCCTCGTCGACGGGGTGGGGTCCGACCGCGGCGGGCTGCGCGGCTCCGTACCGATCGGTCACGGCGGCCTCCTCGTGGCTGGCCCGCGCGGGCTCGCGGGCAGGTGGGTGACGGGACGGCCAACCGGCGGCGGGCAGCGGGGAACTGCCGGAGGACCGGTGGGGCGGCGGCCGACGAGGGGGGCTGGACGCAGTCTCGGGCACCCCGGCCACGAGGTCAATGACCAAGATCAGGTCTCCCCCGGATCTCCATTTCGGTGCGGAGTACGCGGTCGGGCGGGGCTCACCGTGCACACGGCGACACCCCGGACCGCCCGTACGACGCAACTGCCGCTGCATCCACCGCCGTTCGAACGGATCATGGTTCGATGAGGCGTCGGCCGGCCGTGGTCGACGGCGACCGCTGATCGGCACGCCGTCGAGATCGCCGGGCAACTGCGGGAGCACCGTGAGCGGTTCGGGTTCTCCTACATCACCGTGCTGGAACCGTTCCTGGAGGCGTTGGCGCCGGTGGTGACGGAACTCGCGGGCAGCTGAGGGCGGCGCCGGGCGGCGGGGGCCCACGGAGTGAAATCCGTTCGACGCCCGGCGCCGCCCGCTGATGGGATCCCGGTATGGACGATCTTCAGGTGCGGGCCGGGACGCCGGCCGATCTCGATGCCGTACTGGCCTTCTGGAAATCCGCCGCCGAGGGCACCAGCATCAGCGACGACAGCGACGGGGTGGCCCGGCTGGTGGCCCGGGACCCGGAGTCGCTGCTGCTGGCCGAGCGGGACGGTGCGCTGGTGGGCACGGTGATCGCCGGCTTCGACGGCTGGCGCTGTCACCTCTACCGGCTGGCCGTCCACCCCGGCCACCGGAGGCAGGGCATCGGTGGCGCCCTGCTGGCGGCGGCCGAGGAGCGGTTCCGTGCGCTGGGCGGCCGGCGCGGTGACGCGATGGTGCTGGACCGCAACGAGTCGGCGCAGCATGCGTGGCGCGCGGCCGGTTACGCGCCCGAGCCGCAGTGGAGCCGCTGGGTCAAACACCTCGACGGCTGAGCGCGCCGTCCGGAGAGCGCGTCACCACCGTCCGCAGGACACGAGCCCGTCCCGACCCGGGGCGGGCTCTTCACCCCCAGCCACTTTGCCGATCCTTTACCATGGTGTTCCTCCTCCTCAGTGAAAGGTGTGTGAGCGTCCAGCCATGGGCGAGCCTCCCAGTTGTCGATCATCCTGCCGACAGAGCGCGAACCTCCCGATCCTGTTCGATCATGGGACGGAGGTGACTCGATGACCGACCTGCTCTTTCTGGGTGTGGCGCTCCTCCTGACCCTGGCCTGTGGTGTCTTCGTCGCGGCCGAGTTCTCGCTGACGACCGTCGAGCGCAGCGAACTCGAGCGCGCCGCCGAGCGCGGCGAGCGGGGCGCGGACAGCGCCCTCAAGGCGGTCCGCGGTCTCACCTTCCAGCTCTCCGGGGCACAGCTCGGCATCACCGTCACCGGCCTGGTCATCGGCATGCTGTCCAAACCGGCCATCGCCACCCTGCTGGCGGGGCCGCTGGACGCGCTGGGCCTGCCGCGCTCGGTGGCGAACTCGCTGGCCCTGGTCCTCGGCACGGCGATCTCCACGGTCGTCCTGATGGTCGTCGGCGAGCTGGTCCCGAAGAACTGGGCGATCTCCAACCCGCTGGGCATCTCGAAGAAGGTCGCCACCGCCCAGCGCGGTTTCAGCGCCGCCTTCCGGCCGCTGATCCGGCATCTCAACAACACCGCCAACCGCACGGTCCGCCGGATGGGCCTGGAGCCCGCCGAGGAGCTGGCCTCGGCCCGCGGGCCGCAGGAGCTGGTGGCGCTGGCGCGGCACTCCGCCAGGGAAGGCGCACTGGAGGCCGACACCGCCGAGCTGTTCGTCCGCACCCTCAGCCTCGCCGAGCTGACCGCGGAGAACGTCATGACGCCGCGGGTGCAGATGATCGCGCTGGAGGTGCAGTCCACCGCGGAGGACGTGGCCAACGCGACCCGGGCGACCGGGCTGTCCCGTTTCCCCGTCTACCGTGGCAGCCCGGACAGCGTCGTCGGGGTGGCGCACATCAAGGACGTACTGACCATCCCGGCCGAGCGGCGCCCCCGCCATCCGGTCTCCGAGATGGTGCGCGAACCGCTGCTGGTGCCCACCACGCTGACCGTGGACCGGCTGCTCGACCGGCTCTCCGGCCGGCGCACGATGGCCGTGGTCATCGACGAGTACGGCGGCACGGCCGGTGTGGTGACGCTGGAGGACATCGTCGAGGAAGTGGTCGGCGAGGTCCGCGACGAGCACGACCCGCTGGAGACCCCCGACCTGGCGCCGGCCGGTGCCGACGCGGAAGGCCGCAAGGCCTACCAGGCCGACGGCGCCGCCCGCACCGACCAGCTGGAGCGGATCGGCCTGCGGCTCCCGGACGGCCCGTACGAGACCCTGGCCGGCCTGATCGCCACCGAGCTGGGCCGGATACCCGAAGCCGGCGACACCCTGGAGGTGGCCGGCTGGTCGATGGATGTCCTGGACGCCGCCGGCCACCGCGCGGCGCGCGTGCTGCTGCACGCCCCGCTGCCGGGCAGCACCGACGAGCACGAGACGGAGGCCGGCCGATGACCGCCCTCCAGCTCTTCGTGGGTCTGCTGACCCTGGTCGTGAACGCCTTCTTCGTGGGCGCCGAGTTCGCCCTGATCTCGGTGCGCCGCAGCCAGATCGAGCCGTACGCCGAGCAGGGTGACCGCCGGGCGACCAGCGTGCTGTGGGGTCTGCAGCATGTCTCGGCCCTGCTCGCGGCGGCCCAGCTGGGCATCACCCTGTGCACCCTGGTGCTGGGCGCGGTCGCCGAGCCGGCCATCGCCCATCTCCTGGAGCCGGTGTTCCATGCAGTGGGCATCCCGGTCGCACTGACCCACCCGATCTCGTTCGTGATCGCGCTGGCGCTGGCGACGTATCTGCACATGCTCCTGGGCGAGATGGTGCCGAAGAATGTCGCGCTGGCCGAGCCGGTGCGCAGCGCCCTGATGCTCGGACCGCCGCTGGTCGCCCTCACCCGGGCGCTGCGCCCGGCGATCTTCGCGATCAACGCGCTGGCGAACGGGCTGCTCAAGCTGATGCGGGTGGAGACCAAGGACGAGGTGGCCGCGACGTTCTCGGACGACCAGCTCGCGAAGATGGTCGAGGATTCCCGGGCGGCCGGTCTGCTCGACGAGCGGGCACAGGAGCGGTTGCGCGACGCACTGGAGCTGGGCCGCCGCCCCGTCCGGGACGTGGTACTGCCGGTCGAGAAGGTGGTTTCGGCACGGATGGGGATCACCGCCGAGGAGCTGGAGGGACTGGCTGCCGATTCGGGCTTCTCCCGCTTCCCCGTGGTCGACGACACCCGGCGCATCCTCGGCTATCTGCACGTCAAGGACGCCCTGGACGTCAGCCCCCGCACGCTGCCGTTCCCGGTCTCCGCGCTGCGCCCGATCGCCCGGGTGAAGGCCTCGACGCTGCTGGACGACGTGCTGACCGCGATGCGCGGGTCCAGTACGCATCTGGCCGCGGTGATCGGCGACGACGGGCGGCTGACCGGGCTCGTGACGATGGAGGACGTGCTCCGGGAGCTGGTGCTGCAGCGCCCCGCGGGCTGACGCGGGGGCGGCATTCACGACGACTGACCGATCGGTTAGATTACTGACCGATCGGTCAGACGCGTTTCGGTGTCCGCACCGGTCGCCATCGCATGCGTACGCGAGGAGGGGGCACAGACATGGGCACTGGCCTGGACCGGGCATCGCACCGGACGACGGACCGCACCACCTGCTGCATCGTGGGCGGCGGGCCCGCGGGAATGATGCTCGGACTGCTGCTGGCACGCGCCGGGATCGAGGTGACCGTCCTGGAGAAGCACGCCGACTTCCTGCGGGACTTCCGCGGCGACACCGTCCATCCGTCGACCCTGCGGCTGCTGGACGAACTCGGCCTCGGCGCCGCCTTCGCACGGCTGCCGTTCGCCAGGCTGGAGGAGATGCGGGCACAGATCGGCGGCACCACGGTCGTGCTGACCGATATGCGGCGCATCCCCGGCCGGCACAAGTACTTCGCCATGGTCCCGCAGTGGGACTTCCTCGATCTGCTGGCGACCACGGCCGCCGAGGAGCCGCACTTCACCCTGCGGATGCGCACCACGGTCACCGGACTGCGCACCGAGGGCGGCCGGGTGACCGGGGTGCGGTTCACCGACGCGCAGGGCAAACCCGGCGAGCTGGCCGCGGATCTGACGGTCGCCTGCGACGGGCGGCACTCTGCGGTACGGCGGGCCGCCGGGCTCCGGCAGCGGCAGTTCGAGGTGCCGATGGACGTCTGGCAGGTGCGGGTGGACGCTCCCCCCAGCTCTCAACTGCGTCCGAGCAGGGCGGATGCCCGTGCCGACCGTCTCTCCGGCCGGGTCTTCGCGCACTTCGGCGACGGCCAGGTCGCGGTCACCATGGACCGGGGTACGTACTTCCAGACCTCGTATCTGATCGGGAAGGGCCGGGACGCGGAGCTGCGCGCCCGGGACGTCCAGTGGCTGCGGGACCGGCTGGGGGCGCTGTTCGGCTGGGGCGACGAGGTGACCGGCGGGATCGCTTCCTGGGACGACGTCAAGCTGCTGGAGGTCACCTTCGGGCGGCTGCGCCGCTGGTACCGGCACGGGCTGCTGTGCCTCGGGGACGCGGCGCACACCATGTCGCCGGTCGGCGGCGTCGGGGTCAACCTCGCGCTCCAGGACGCGGTCGCCGCGGCCCGCATCCTGGCGGGGCCGCTGCGCCGCGGCACGGCCGGAGTGACCGATCTGGCCCGGGTGCAGAAGCGGCGGCAGCTGCCGGTGGCCGTGATGCAGAGCTCGCAGCGGGCCGAGCACACGATGATCCGCTCCGCACTGGCCGGCACGCTCGACGGCGGCCGGCTGCCGGTGCCGGTGCGGCTGCTGAAGCGGGTGCCGCCGCTGCGGACGGTGACCGGCTATCTGGGCGGGTACGGGATACGCCCGGAGCGCGCCCCGCGTTCGCCCGGGTCAGCCCCGGCGCTCGATCGCGTTGAGGGTGAACTGCTCCAACTCCCCGGCCGCGGCGTCCAGATCCAGGTCCGGGTGCGCCAGCCAGTGCGCGATCACCCCGTCGATCGCCCCGCCGATCGCCAGCGCGACGGTCTGGGGATTGAACTCCCGCAGCACGCCTGCGCGCTGACCCTCCGTCAGCAAATCGGCCAGGGCCTGCCACCGGCCATGGGTGTCATGGGAGCCCGGAGTCTTGAGCCGGGTACCACCGTCATCGTCGAGCAGCATCTCGGTGATCACCCGGACCTGGCGGTGGTTGGCCTGCTGGTAGCCGATCATCGCCCGCACATAGGCGACGATCGCGTCCCGCGGGCCGGCCGCCCGCGCCAGCCGCTCGGTGACATAGGCACTGAACTGCTCCATCACCTGTTCCAGCGCCGCCCGGGTCAGCTTGTCCTTCGAGGAGAAGTGGTAGAGCACCGCGGCCTTGGACAGCCCGGCCCGCTCAGCGATCGCCGACAGCGAGGTCGCGGGGTAACCCCGGGTGGAGATCAGGTCGATGGTGGCGTCGATGAGCTGTTGGCGGCGGGCCGATTCCGTGAACGTCGGCGCGTCGGGGCCGTCGCCCCGGCGGGGAGTCATCGCGCGGCCACCTGCTCTCTTTCCTCGCCATCCGGACGACTTCAGACCGTACACGGCGGGGGCCCGCCGCAGCCCGGGGACCAGGCATACCGCGCGGTACGGCGAACGGTAGGATCACCGCGCCATGGAGATGAATGCCCGCTACACCAGTTTCGTCGCGGTCGGCGACAGCTTCACCGAGGGGATGTCGGACGCCCTGGCGGACGGGTCGTACCGCGGCTGGGCCGATCTGCTGGCCGCCCGGCTGGCGGCCGCGGCCCGGCCGTCCGCCGGGGAGCCGGACGCCGGGCCGGGCTTCCGCTACGCCAATCTCGCGGTCCGCGGCAAGCTCATCGGGCAGATCGCCGACGAGCAGTGCGGACCGGCGGCCGCGATGGGCGCCGACCTGGTGACGCTGGTCGGCGGGCTCAATGACGTACTGCGTCCCAAGTGCGAGGTGGACCAGGTCTGCGCCCGGTTCGAGGACGCCGCCGGGCTGCTGGCCCGGGGCGGCGGACAGCTGGTGCTGATGCGCAGCCCAGGGCGGAAGGGGCCGGTGCTGGAGCGCTTCCGGCCGCGCATGGAGCGGCTGTTCGCGCGGATCGACGAGGTGGCCGCGCGGCACGGTGCGGTGGTCGTGGATCTGTACGGATCGCGGGCGCTGTCCGATCCGCGGCTGTGGGCCGACGACCGGCTGCATCTGAACGCCGACGGGCACCGCCGGGTGGCGGAGGCCGTCTGGCAGGCGCTCGGGCTGGACGCCGAGGCGGACTGGGACGCGCCGCTGCCCGCCGCCGCACCGCCGGGCTGGGCTGCGCGGCGCACCGCGGACCTGCGGTTCGCGCGCGAGCATCTGGTGCCGTGGATAGGCCGGCGGCTCACCGGCCGGTCCTCCGGTGACGGGCGTCCGGCGAAGCGTCCCGAGCTGCTGCCGTACGAGGGCTGACGCCGGGTTCCGGACCACCGGGCCCCGGCTTGGAGGAACATACAGCCGGGGCCGGGGCGCTGGCCTGCGCAAACCGCCAGTAGACTCTGACCACGTGACTGCTGTGTCTGCGAAGCCTCGCATCCCCAATGTTCTGGCCGGCCGCTACGCCTCCGCGGAGCTGGCCGTGCTGTGGTCCCCCGAGTACAAGGTCAAGCTGGAGCGGAAGCTGTGGCTTGCCGTGCTGCGTGCCCAGAAGGACCTGGGGGTGGAGGTCCCCGAGCAGGCGCTCGCCGACTACGAGCGGGTCCTGGAGACCGTCGACCTGGCCTCGATCGCCGAGCGCGAGAAGGTCACCCGGCACGACGTCAAGGCCCGCATCGAGGAGTTCAACGCCCTGGCCGGCCATGAGCAGGTCCACAAGGGCATGACCTCCCGCGACCTCACCGAGAACGTCGAGCAGCTGCAGGTCCGGCTGTCGCTGGAGCTGATGCGGGACCGTACGGTCGCCGTCCTGGCGCGGCTCGGCTCGCTGGCCGGCCAGCACGCCGAGCTGGTGATGGCGGGCCGCTCGCACAACGTCGCCGCGCAGACCACGACGCTGGGCAAGCGCTTCGCGACCGCCGCGGACGAGCTGCTGGTGGCGTACGCGCGTCTGGAGGACCTGCTCTCCCGTTACCCGCTGCGCGGCATCAAGGGCCCCGTGGGCACCGCCCAGGACATGCTGGACCTGCTGGGCGGGGACGCGGCCAAGCTCGCCGACCTGGAGCAGCGGATCGCCGCGCACCTGGGCTTCGGCCAGGCCTTCACCTCCGTCGGCCAGGTCTACCCCCGGTCGCTGGACTACGACGTGGTGACCTCGCTGGTGCAGCTGGCCGCCGCCCCGTCGTCGATCGCCAAGACCATCCGGCTGATGGCCGGCCACGAGCTGGTCACCGAAGGCTTCAAGCCCGGCCAGGTCGGCTCCTCGGCGATGCCGCACAAGATGAACACCCGGTCCTGCGAGCGCGTCAACGGCCTGATGGTGATCCTGCGCGGCTACGCCTCGATGGCCGGTGAGCTCTCCGGCGACCAGTGGAACGAGGGCGATGTGTCGTGCTCCGTGGTGCGCCGGGTCGCGCTGCCGGACGCGTTCTTCGCGCTGGACGGCCTGCTGGAGACGTTCCTGACCGTGCTCGACGAGTTCGGCGCCTTCCCCGCTGTCGTCGCCCGCGAGCTGGACCGCTACCTGCCCTTCCTCGCCACGACGAAGGTGCTGATGGGCGCGGTGCGCGCCGGTGTGGGCCGCGAGGAGGCACACGAGGCGATCAAGGAGAACGCGGTGGCGTCGGCGCTGGCCATGCGCGAGCAGGGCGCGGAGCGCAACGAGCTGCTGGACAAGCTCGCCGCGGACGCGCGGATTCCGCTGGACCGGGCGGAGCTGGACGCGCTGATGGCGGACAAGCTCTCCTTCACCGGTGCGGCGGCCGACCAGGTGGCGTCCGTCGTCGCCCGGATCGAGGAGATCGCCAAGCAGCACCCGGAGGCCGCGGCGTACACCCCCGGCTCGATCCTCTGACGCGAGGGACCGTGGGCTTCACCCCCGAGGAGCTGGCAGCCGCTCGCGACCGCGTCGTTCCGGACGTGGCCGCGAGTGGCCTCCGGGTGCTCTTCTGCGGGATCAACCCCGGGCTGATGACGGCGGCCACCGGCCACCACTTCGCCCGCCCCGGCAACCGGTTCTGGCCCGTCCTGCACGCCGCCGGCTTCACCCCGCGCCAATTCCGGCCCGCCGAGCAGGACGAGTTGCTCGCGCACGGCCTCGGTATCACCAATGTGGTGGCGCGGGCGACGGCCAAGGCCGATGAACTGACCGCGGAGGAGTACCGCGAGGGCGGCCGGCTGCTGGCCGCGAAGGTGGCGCGGCTGCGCCCCCGTTGGCTCGCCGTCGCCGGTGTCACGGCGTACCGCGTCGCTTTCGACGACAAGAAGGCCGCCATCGGGCCACAGCAGCGCACACTGGGAGACACCCGTATCTGGGCGCTGCCCAACCCCAGCGGACTGAACGCCCATTGGACGGTCGCGACCATGGCGGAGGAGTTCGGGCGGCTGCGCGCGGCGGCGTTCGCGGAGGGTGACGGCGCATAAGGCATCGTTTTCTTGTGTGGTGTTGCTGTCCGTTGAGCAGTGCATGACGGATCTGGTTGAGCGGTTGGTACCGGAGAAGTTGTAGGTGCCCTTCAGGCGGGTGGTGCCTGTGAGGGAGACGGAACGTCCGCAGCGCGGCGGCCGACGTCGAGCAGGTGACCACGAGGGGTCGGCGGCGCGTGCGTTCGTCGCCACGTCGGGCTGCACCCGGAGGCAGCCGCCTCCGGTCTTCGGTCCGGGCCGGCAGACGGCCTACCGGCGTTTCGCCCGTTGGAGCCCAGACCGGGTCTGGGCCCGGCTCCACCGTGTCGTCCGACGATCTGCTGTTGTGGGCTATCAGGGCCTGGCCGGTGTGGGTGACTGGTCCTGGTCAGTCCATCCGTCCGGATCGACCACCCCGGTTTCGAAGGCCAGGACGACCGCCTGGGTGCGATTGCCGACGCCCAACTTCGCCAGCACATTGCCCACATGCGTCTTCACGGTCTCCAGGCTCACCACCATCCGGGCGGCGATGTCCTGGTTGGACAGCCCGCGCGCCATGAGACGCAGCGTCTCTGTCTCACGGCCGGTGAGCGCAGTGGTCACCGAGGCGTCTCGTCGAACGGGCCGGCCCGCGGCCATCCGGCGGACCGCATCCGGGAACAGCACGGAGTCGCCGGCCGCCACCAACCGGATGGCGTGCGCAATCTGCTGGGACGGGGCCCGCTTTCGGATGAACCCGCTGGCCCCGGCTCGCAGGGCATCCCAGACGTACTCGTCGTTCTCAAACGTGGTGATCACCACGACCTTCGGCGGATCGGGCAGCGCCCGCAGCCGCCGAGTGGCCTCGATCCCGTCCACCCGCGGCATGCGCACATCCATCAGCACCACGTCCGGTCGCAGCCGGGTCACCACGGCAACCACCTCGGCGCCGTCGTCGGCCTCGCCCACCACGTCCAGGTCGGGCTTGGCCGACAGCAGCGTCCGCAGACCGGTGCGGGTCAGTTCGTCGTCGTCCACGACGAGCACGGTCACGGGCTCGACGTCCGGGCCCGGAGCTGCAGAGGCGTTCATGACACCGACCGTAGCGGTATCCGGACCAGGAGCCGCCACCGTCTCTCCCCCGGGTCCCGGCCGCCCACGCCGCTCCCACAGCCGTCGCCGCAGTCCCCACCGCGGCAGCCTCCGCAGCCGCCCTCCACGACTCCGGCGTGCGTCGTTCCCCGCAGCAGCCGCACCCGGTCCCCGATCCCCTGCACCCCCTGTCCCCCGGCCCGTTGCCGGGCAGGTCCCCTCATAGCGACCGGATTGGTCAGCTCCAGCTCCAGCCACCCGTCCCGCATCGTCGTCCGCAGCCGGATGCCGGCTTTCCCACCGTGCCGCAGTGCGTTGGTCAGGCCCTCCTGGACGACCCGGTACGCCTCCCGCGACACCGTGGCCGGCACCAGGGCCAGGTCGCCGTGAACCTGCACTGCCAATTCCGCGCCGGCTCCACGAACACGCTCCACCAGCGGACCGAGGTCCGCGAGGGTCGGCCGGGGCACTGCGGACGGCCGTTCTTCCCGCAGCATCCCGAGCACATGATCGAGATCGTCCATGGCTGCCCGCGATGTCTCCTCAATGCTGTTCAGTGCGCGCCTGGCCCCCGCCGGGTCACTGTCCATCAGCTCAACCGCCACCGCGGCCTGGATCGTGGACGCCGTCAGGGTGTGGCCGATCGAATCGTGCAATTCCTGTGCCAGCCGGTTCCGTTGCGCCAACAGGTTCATCCGTTCCTCGGCGGCGGCCAGCCGCTCGCCGGGCCGGTGGCCGAGGAGCACGGCCGCAAGCCGTCGAAGCAGCACCGCACCGCCGAGGGTGACCCCGGCCGCAAGCGCCAGACATCCCATGGCCGGCAGCAACGCCCACGTCCCCCGCCACCCCTCCCCGATCCACAGGGACAGCCCGAAGACGGTCATGCGCTCCTCACCGCCCAGCCAGACCGAGGGAAACGCCACGGCTCCGAACACGGCCAGGCAGGAGACCGCCGTCACCACCCCGCCGAGCACCATGTGCGGCACCAGCCACACCGCGGTGCGCAGCCGGTTGACCCAGCGCGGTCCCGTCGTCTCCACTGGCGCGGGCAGACCGGCCCCCAGCAGCCCGTTGGCCAGCCACACACTCACGCGCCTGGCCGACTGTGGAGCGCCCATGGCCGCGGTCACCACGGCGAACGCACACACGAAGCCCAGCACACGGAGCCCCGCCGGCCAGCTCGGCGGCGCGAACAGCAGCGCCGCCGTCAGCGGCGGCAGGCTCAAGGCCGCGCCGAGGGCTGCAAACACCCAGTCCCGGAACCCGGTCCCGCACGAAAGCGGGCGAATTAATTTCTCCACGGTCGGACCGTACCCCGGCGCCGCACCCAGCTGCCTCCCCCGAAAGTGCCAGAACGCGCCCCGAAATAGAGGGAGTCAGTATTCGCTCTCGACAGCGATACCAAACCCCCAGGCCTGATGTGAGAGTGGGGAGACCACCGACGCAGAGGAAACGGCGCCGGCAAGAAGAAGTCACCCACAGGTCCCGCCATGCCGAACGCGGATAGCGGAATCCCCACCCCGAAAAAGACGAAAGGCAAGAGTCAGTGCTCACCGACCACACGAAAGCCGTCACCCGCAAAGGCGTGACGGTCTTCCTGCTCATCTCCTTCGCCGGAACCTGGCTCTGGCTGCTGTTCGCGCGAGCGGCCCTGGGCCTGTCCCCGCTCCATCCCCTCCTGCAACTACCCGGCTTCTGTATGCCCGGAATCGCCGCAGTGGTGGTCCGCCGCTGGATCACGAACGAAGGCTTCGCCGACGCCGGACTGAAACTCCACCTCAAGACGGCCTGGCGCTACTACGGCGTGGCCTGGCTGGGCCCTCCGCTCATCGCGGCGGCCACCCTTGCGCTCGCCGCGGCGCTCGGCCTGTGGGACCCGGACCTGTCCGGCCCGGGCGGCTTACCCGGAACAAAAGAACTGGCGACCGTCCTCGGCCTCATGATGGTGGCCCTGTTCCTGACCCCCCTCTACTCGGGCGAGGAATTCGGCTGGACCAGCTACCTCAGGCCGCGCCTTTTCAGCGGCCGCACGGTGCCCTCCACCATCGCCACGGGGCTGATATGGGCGACGTGGCACTTTCCACTCGCCTTCATCGGCTACGTCGAATTCACAAACCTGGTGATCGGCCTGGCGGTGTGGACCCTGTCCTTCCAGCTCCAGGAGATCATTCTCATGTGGCTGTACCAGCGCAGCGGCAGCGTCTGGGTCGCGAGCCTGGCCCACGCCGGAAACAACATGGTCCTCTTCCTGATCCTCGGCGAAACCCTGGACGGGAGGAAAGGCCTGGGCACGGTCGCCCCCATGCTGCTGACCCTCGTCCCCCCTGGCCGTCATCTGCCTGTGGCTCGTCAGCACCCGAAGACTGACCCGCGATCACCGGACACCGAGGCCGCAGCCCGCACGGCACGTTGCCGGAACGGATTGAGGTCGTACAGCATCGATTTCTCAAGGCGACGGCGGCGAAGCGTCCGCAGGGCGGAGACCGGCACCGAGCAGGTGACCGCGAGGCGACGGCGGCGATCGTGTTCGTGGCCACGTCGGGCATCAAGGCCGATGGCTTCCTCGGCTTCGTCGCCCTAGCCGCAGGCCGCATCTGCCAACGCCTCCTCACCACATGAAACGACGTCTAAGGCGCAGGCGGCGGCGCATAAGGACGTCCGCCGTTCGGCCGGGCGCCATCTTGAAGGCATGTACATGCCCGGGTGACAGCTCTACTCTGGCGCCGCCCGCGCAGCCTTCCCCCCTTGTACGGAGACTCCCGTGCCTGCTACGCCCGCGTCATCTTCCTCCGCCGGATCCCCCGCCTCCCACCGCAGCCGCCGCTCAGGCCGCCGCAAACTCACCGCGCTCGCCGGGGCGTTCACCCTCGCCACCGCCGGTCTCGGCGTCTGGGCCGGCAACGGCTTCGGCGCCGAGGCCGCCACGACCGCCGTGCCGACCCCGGACCACGTCGTCGTGGTGGTCTTCGAGAACCACGCCTACGACCAGGTCGTCGGCAGCTCCAGCGCCCCCTACATCAACTCCCTGGCCTCCGGCGGCGCCGGCCTGACCGCCTCCTACGCCGAAACCCACCCGAGCCAGCCCAACTACTACGCGCTCTTCTCCGGCGACACCCAGGGCGTCACCGACGACAGCTGCGTCACCCCGGGGTTCAGCGACGCCCCCAACCTCGCGTCCGAGCTGACGGCGGCGGGCAGGTCCTGGGCGAGCTACAACGAGTCGCTGCCGTCCGAGGGCTCGACCACCTGCAAGAGCGGCAACTACGCGCAGAAGCACAACCCGTGGTTCGGCTTCAGCAACGTCTCCACCAACTCGGCACACACCTTCGGCGCCTTCCCCAGCGACTTCACGAAGCTGCCCACCGTGTCGTTCGTGGTGCCGAACCTGTGCAGTGACATGCACGACTGCTCGGTGTCCACCGGTGACACCTGGCTGAAGAACAACCTCAAGAGCTATGCCGACTGGGCCAAGACCCACAACAGCCTGCTGCTGGTCACCTTCGACGAGGACAACCGGCTCAGCGGCAACCGCATCCCGACCGTGCTGTACGGCCAGTCCGTGCAGGCGGGCTCCACCTCGGCCACCACCTACAACCACTACGACGTGCTGCGCACCCTCGAGGACATGTACGGCACCTCGCACGCAGGCCACGCTGCCGACGCCAAGGACATCGACGGAATCTGGGCCGGCTGACCCGTGTATCTCGCAGACGGCCGCCCGGCACCCTCCGCTTCTGGCACGCCGGGCGGCCGGCGCGCCGGTAGAATCCGCCGCGCCGGAGCCGCCGTACCCTCCACGGTGCTGGTCCTGGGCACCGTCAGCCTGATCACCGACATCTCGTCGGAGATGGTCACGGCCGTGCTCCCGCTGTACCTCGTCGCCGAACTCGGGCTGTCCCCGCTGGGGTTCGGCGTGCTGGACGGGATCTACAACGGGGTGAGCGCGCTGGTCCGGCTGGTGGGCGGGCGACTGTCGGACCGGGGCGGGGGCCGCGGACACAAAGCAGTGGCCGCGGTGGGATACGGACTCTCCGCGCTCTGCAAGCCTCTGTTGCTGATGGTGCACTCGTTGCCGCTGATCGGCGCGGTGCTGGCGGTGGACCGGACCGGCAAGGGGCTGCGGACCGCGCCACGGGACGCGATGATCTCCCTGGCCGCCGAACCTGCCGTCCGCGGCCGGGCGTTCGGGGTGCACCGGGCAATGGACACCGCGGGCGCGCTGTGCGGCCCGCTGGTGGCGTTCCTGCTGCTGCGGGCCGCGGCGGAGGGCTATGACGCGGTGTTCACGGTCAGCTTCTGTGTCGCCGTGCTGGGCGTGGTCGTCCTCCTGCTGTTCGTCCCCGGCCGCGCCCTGCCCGCCGCGAAGGACACCGCCGAAGGAACACCGGCCGGGCCCGGGACGCCGGTGCGCGACCTGCTGCGCCGACCGCAGGTCCGCCGGCTGACCGCGTGCGCCGTGCTGCTCGGGCTGACCACCGTCAGCGACTCCTTCCTGTATCTGGCCCTGCAACGGCGGCTGGACCTCCCGGCGGCGTGGTTTCCGCTGCTCCCGCTGGGCACCGCCGCGGCGTTCCTGTCGCTGGCGGTCCCGATGGGGGCGATCGCCGACCGGATCGGCCGCCGGCGGCTCTTCGTGGCCGGGCATCTGCTGCTGCTGGGTGCCTACGGGCTGCTGCCGGCTCCCCTCGGCGGCGGCACGGCGCTGGTCTGTGGCGTCCTCGTGCTGCACGGCGCGTTCTACGCGGCGACCGACGGGGTGTTGGCGGCGGCGACCGCCGACGCGGTGCCCGAGGACGCCCGCGGCAGCGGTCTGGCGGTGGTGCAGACCGGCCAGACGGCCGCTCGCTTCGTCTGCTCGCTCGCCTTCGGCGCCGCCTGGACCGCCTGGGGCGACCGCACCGCCGTCCTCACCGCGGCCGGCGGACTGGCCCTGGCCGCCGTCCTCAGCGCCCGGCTGCTGCGTCCGGCCGGATCTGCGGCGGCCCCTGACTCCCCCTCGGAGCACACACCGTGAACCGCATACCGTTGAGCCGCACCGCGCGCCTGCTCCTCCTGCTCGGCACCGTCCTCGTCCTCGGCGGGGTCGCCGTCGGCGCGACCCTGCATGCCGCGGGGCGCGCCGACCGGAAGGACCGCGCCCAGTCCGGTGGGCCGGAGGTCACATCCGGCGCCGTACGCCTGGACGCTCCGCACCGCGGCCTCTTCCGCAACATGGCCTGGGGCCCGCACCGCGACGAGATCACGGCCGTGCCGGACGGGCGGCTCGACGGCCCGCGCACCGCGTCCGGGGTCCACTGTCTGCGGTTCCACGCGGCCGCCGGAACCGGCATCTGCCTCCAGGCCGTGCACGGCAAGCTCCGGGACACCTATCGCGCCGTCCTCCTGGACAACCGGCTGCGCGAACTGCGCCACTACGACCTGGCCGGCGCCCCCACCCGCGCCCGGGTCTCCCCCAGCGGCCGCACCGTCGCCTGGACCGTCTTCGTCAGCGGTGACTCCTACGCGGGCACCGCCTTCTCCACCCGCACGTCCATCGTCGACACCCGCGGCCGGCGCCTGGACGCCAACCTGGAGACCTATGCGGTGACCGTCGGCGGACGCCGGGTCCGCGCCGCGGACATCAACGTCTGGGGCGTCACCTTCGCCGACGACAACCGCTTCTACGCCACCGCCGCCACGGGCGGAAAGACCTATCTCGTCCGCGGCGACCGGAGCACCAGAACGCTCCGCGCCCTGCACTCCAACGTCGAATGCCCCTCGCTGTCCCCCGACGGGACCCGTATCGCCTACAAGAAGCGCGTCGCGGGCGCCGACCCCGACGCCCCCTGGCGGCTCTACGTCCTCGATCTGCGCACCCTGCGCGAGACCGCGACCGCCGAACGCCGCAACATCGACGACCAGGCCGTCTGGCGCGACGGCCACACCCTGGTCTACTCCCTGCCGGGTGACTACGGCTCCGATCTCTGGACCGTCCCCGCCGACGGCACCGGCTCCCCGCACCGCCTCCTCTCCGCGGCGCTCGCCCCCGCGTTCTCCCGTTAGGGCACTGCTTCCGCGACGGCCACCAGCAGGTGGAACGGCAGCTCGCGGGCGCCCTGCCCCAGCCCCACGCCGATCCAGCGGCCCTGCACCCGCCAGGTGTGCATCCGCGGGACATAGCCGCACAGGGTGTCCAGCGGCGGCCGGACCGGGAGGCCCTGCGCGGTCCGCTCCAAACAGGCCGTGAGATCGACCGTTTCGGGCGGGCCCCACCGTAACGACAGCGCCTGCACCAGCGCCGTCAGCTCGGCCGTGAACTCCTCCTCGGTCTCCGTCACCTCGGTCACGTCCGCGTCCCAGAACTCCCCGCTGACCCGCAGGCCGGCTATGCGGAAGCCGGGTCCGCTCTCGACCGTCGCGGACCGGCCCGGGGCCGCCGGGAACTCCCGCAGCCGGATGCGGTCGATGACCGTCAGATGCTCGTCAATGGTCATGCCGTCAGTAAACCGCGCGGGTCTGACAATTGGCCTTCCCGCGGTCGCGCGCGGGCGGACCCGGAGCCCACCGAGCGGGCTCCGTGGCGGGCCGGCCCCTTCCCGCGGGACTCGCCGCGCACCCTGCGACCGGCTACGATCCGCCCCACACGCACAGTGAGGGAGACGGACGTTGGGGCGGCTCACCGGCGGGGACCCGTCCCTGCTGCGACGGATCAACTCCGCGGTGGTGCTGCATGCGCTGCGCGCCGCGGACTCCGCCACGCTCACCGATCTCGTCCGGACGACGGGCCTGTCCCGGCCGACGGTCGAGGGGGTGGTCGAGGGGCTCATCGGGACCGGTCTGGTGGTCGAGGCGGCCGCCGAGGAGGGTGAGACGCGTCGCCAGGGGCGGCCGGCCCGCCGGTTCCGGTTCCGTGCGGAGGCCGGTCATCTGCTGGGCATCGAGATCGGCCCGCACCGCGTCGCCGCCCTGCTGTCCGATCTGGGCGGCCAGGTGCTGGACTCCGCACAACGGTCGGTCGAGCAGAGCGCACCGGCCGACGAGCGCCTGGAGCGGGTCCGCGCCGTGGTGGCCGATCTGCTGCGCCGTACGGGCGTTCCGCGCAGTTCGCTGCGGGCCGTCGGGGTCGCCGGACCCGGCATCGTGGAGGCGGACGGCACCGTCCGGCTGAGCACCGCGCTGCCGGGCTGGACGGGTCTGCCGCTGGGAGAGCGGCTGCGGCGGTCGTTCCGCTGCCCGGTCCTGGTCGAGAACGACGCGAACGCCGCCGCGGTGGCCGAGCACTGGCAGGGCGCGGCCACCGGCACCGATGACATCGTTTTCGTGCTGGCGGGACTCAGCCCGGGGGCCGGCTCGCTGATCGGCGGCCGGCTGCACCGTGGCTTCGGCGGGGCCGCCGGGGAGATCGGCGCGCTGCATCTGCTGGGCCGGGAGGCGACACCGGAGAAGCTGCTGTCGACGACCGGTGAGCCGCTGCATCCGCTGGACGAGGCGCAGGTGGCGGCGGTCTTCGCGGCGGCGCGGGACGGCGACACGGAGGCGCGGGAGGCGGTGGACCGCTTCATCCGGCGACTGGTGCACGATGTCGCGGCGCTGGTGCTGGCGCTGGACCCGGAGCTGGTGGTGATCGGCGGCTGGGCGGCGGGCCTGGCGGGCGTACTGGAGCCCCTGCGCGGGGAGTTGGCACGCTACTGCCTGCGCCCGCCGCAGGTCGCTCTCTCACAGCTCGGCGAGGCGGCGGTGGCCACCGGGGCGCTGCGGCTCGCGCTCGACCACGTGGAGGGCGAACTCTTCGCCGTGGAAGGCACGGTGACGGGCCGTCCCCGCACCGCGGCGCACTGACAGCGCACCGTTGAACCCGGCGCGGACGACGGCGCACCACTGAGCCCCGGCGCGACGACGAACCCGGTCAACTGCCGTGCGGGCTCAGCCCGCGAGCAGCGCGACCGTTTCGCTCTCGCCGAAGGTCAGCCGGCAGGTGTCCGCACGGTAGGTGGAGACCGCGACGGCCGTGGTGCGGCCCCCCGAGACGTAGCGGGTGGTGACGACCAGCACCGGGGCGCCGGGCAGCCGGTCCAGCTGCTTGGCGTCCTCGGCGCGGGCCGAGCCGAGCTCGACGGTACGGTCCTGGCCTTCCAGTTCCAGCGACTGAAGCTCCTGGAGGACCGCGTAGGCGCGGGCCGGGCCGGTCAGCAGGGCGATCTCCGGGCGTACGGGAACCATGGCCACCGGGAGGTACAGCAACTCGGCGGCGAGCGGCCGGCCCTCGGTGTCCCGGCTGCGGCGGACGATGTGCACCCGGTCGCCGGCGGCCGTCTCCAGCAGGCGGGCCACCGCCGCGGGCACCCTCTCGCTCTCGACGGCGTCGACCGGCTGCCAGTCGTCACCGGCGGCGCCGGGCCAGGTGTGACGGGCGGGGGTGACGGGGACACCGACGCGGGGCGGGGCGACCGTGGTGCCCACGCCACGGCGGCGCTGCAGTCTGCCTTCGAGTTCCAGCTGCTCCAGCGCCTGCCGCAGCGTGGCCCGTGCGACGCCGAACCGGGCCGCCAGATCACGTTCGTTGGGCAGAATCTCGCCGACCGCGAACTCCGAGTCCAGCGCCTCGCTGAGCACGGTCTTGAGATGCCAGTACTTCGGCTCCGGCACCGTTTCGAGCTGCGTGGTCCCCACCCTGTCCTCCGCACTGGCCGTTACCGGGGCTGCTCCCCCAGGGAAGCCGGGCCGCACGCGCCCGGGAGATCTGGGCCCGCCGCGCGCCCGAATATGAGCGCTTCTTTATGAAAGGTTGTTGCAGTATCCCGACGATATGGCCGCCCCCATCCTTGGTCAAGACCAATCCGGTATCCGTTTCACCCGCCCGTCAGGCCCGAACGGGCATGACGGAGGAGGACCGCGGAAGCCTGAGAAATACCGCCGGGGCAGCACCTGACGTCTTCGAACTCCCGGCCCGGGCAAGGGTGCAGAGGCTCGCGGAGCCACCGCTCAGCCGACCGTGGCTCCGGCGGGCCACCGTCCATCAGGCCGCCGCTCAGCCGCCCGCGAGTGATCCCAGCTTGTCCGGGTTGCGGACGATATAGACGGTCTGGATGCGGCCGTCGACGATCCCGAACTGGAGAACGGCATCCGGCGCCCCGTCCAGCCGCGCCAACAGGGCGATGCCGCCGTTGAGTTCGAGAACGCTGAACTCCAGACCGGCCGGCACGGACCGGGTGACGGCGAAGAGGAAGCGGCCGACCTTGTCCGCGGACTCGATGACCCGCAGCGGTGCCTTGGCCTTCCCTCCGCTGTCCCCGACCAGCCGGGCGTCCGCCGCCAGCAGCCGCAGCAGCCCGTCCAGGTCGTCGCCGGCCGCCGCGGCCAGGAACCGCTCGGTCAGATCCCGCTGCCGGTCCGGATCGACCTCGTAGCGCGGTTTGCGCTCCTCGACATGCCGCCGGGCCCGGCCCGCCAGTTGGCGGACCGCGGCCTCACCGCGGTCGAGGACGGTGGCGATCTCCGCGTACGGATAGCCGAAGGCCTCGCGGAGCACGAACACCGCGCGCTCCAGAGGGGAGAGCGACTCCAGGACGACGAGCACGGCGAGGGTGACCGATTCGGTGAACACCGCCCGCTCGGCGGTGTCCGGGGCGGTGCCGCCGAGATCGGTCCGCAGCGGCTCCGGCAGCCAGGGCCCCACATAGGACTCGCGCCGCGACTGGACCTGGCGCAGCCGGTCGATGGCGAGCCGGGTGGTGATCCGTACGAGGAAGGCCCGCGGCTCGCGGACCTCCGCCCGGTCCGCGCCCGCCCAGCGCAGCCAGGCGTCCTGCACCACGTCCTCGGCATCGGCCACCCGGCCGAGCATCCGGTAGGCCACCCCGAAGAGTGTGGAGCGGTGCTCCTCGAAAACGGCGGTGACCTCGGTCGCGGAATCCTTCAGCACCCCTCCATCCCACCCGGCCGACCCGGCCTTGTCCAGCGGAAAACCGTGGCGCGGCGCCGCCCGCGGACGTGGGGTGCGGCACATTCCCCCGCATCCCGGCCGCCCCATACCGAACGGTAGTCCCAGCTGGCATCGTGTCAGCGCACGCCCGGCAGTACCGAAAGTCCCGCACCATCAGAGGAGTTCGCCCATGGCCGCCCCGGTTTCTTTCGCCCGTGTCAGCCCCGCGGACCGGCCGCCGTTCACGGTCGCCTACGAGCGCAAGGGCGCCGGCGAGCCCGTCGTCCTGCTGCACGGCATCGGCCACCACCTCCAGGCCTGGCGCCCGGTGTGCGACATCCTCGCCGCCTCCCACGAGGTCATCTCGCTCGACCTGCCGGGGTTCGGGGCCTCCCCCGCACTGCCCGACGGCTCGTCCTACGACCTGTCGTCGGTCATCCCGCTGCTCACCGCGGCGTTCACCGAACTCGGCGCCGAGCGCCCGCATGTGGTGGGCAACTCGCTGGGCGGGCTGCTCGCGCTGGAACTGGGCCGTACCGGCGCCGCGCGGTCGGTCACCGCGCTCTCACCCGCGGGCTTCTGGACCGCGGCCGAGCGGCGGTACGCCTTCGGGGTGCTGCGCGGGATGTACGCCGGCGCCCAGGCGCTGTCCGAGCCGGTGGTGGAGTCGCTGGCCCGGAGCGCCCTCGGCCGGGCGTCGCTCACCGGCACCATCTACGCCCACCCCGGCCGCCGCTCGGCCGAGGCCGTCGTGGCGGAGACCCGGGCGCTGCGCGAGGCACCCGGTTTCGCGCCGACGCTGGCGGCCGGCCGGGAGGTGCGGTTCACCTCCGATGTGCCCGGCGTCCCGGTGACGATCGCCTGGGGCAGCCGCGACCGGCTGCTCCTCCCCCGCCAGGGCGTACGTGCCAAGCACACCATCCCGGCCGCCCGGCTGGTACGGCTGCCGGGCTGTGGGCATGTGCCGATGAACGACGATCCGGCGCTGGTGGCGCGGGTCGTCCTCGACACGGTGGGCCGGCCGTGACATCGCCGTCTCCGGGGGCCACCGTTCCGGCGGCGCGTATCGGGTCCGTATGTGCCGTGGCGGCATCCTGGCGATCGGGCCGCGGTCTTGCGAGCATGGCCCGGTTCCCGCGGTCGCGGGGCCGCGGCCCGTACAGGCCAGCGGCACTCCGTGGTCCGTGAACGGGCCGGAGTTCACCGTCCGTTCGACTGCGGGGCACCGGACAGCGATACGAACAGGTCGGCAAGGTCGTCGAGGCATGGAGGTTGGAGATGGCCCAGGGATCCGGCGGCGGCTTCGGACGGCGGTCGCTGCTGCAGGGGGCTGCGGCGGGTTCGGCGGCGCTGGCACTGCCCGTGCTCCCCGGTGCCGCGCCGGCCCAGGCCCGCGGCGGGCGCCCGAGCGCCGACTGGGGCGTCCAGGTCGGGGACGTCACCACCTCGTCGGGGCTGGTGTGGGTGCGGTCCGACCGGCCGGCCCGGATGGTGGTGCAGACCGCGGCGACCGAGTCGTTCCGCAACGCCCGGTCCTGGCACGGGCCGGTGGTCGGGCCGGACACGGACTTCACCGGCGTGACCTCGCTGCACGGGCTGCCGTCCGGTGAGCAGATCCACTACCGGGTGCTGCTGGCCGACCCGGACGACCCGCGGCGCACCGGCGAGCCGGTCGCCGGCACCTTCCGCACGGCCCCGACGGGACGCCGTGCGGACCTCCGCTTCCATTGGTCCGGCGACCTGGCCGGCCAGGGCTGGGGCATCAATCCGGACCGCGGCGGCTACCGCATCTACGAGGACATGCGCCGCCGGAACCCGGACTTCTTCCTGTGCAGCGGCGACAACATCTATGCCGACAACCCGATCCCCGAGCGGGTGACGCTGCCGGACGGCCGGATCTGGCGCAATGTGACGACCGAGGAGAAGTCCAAGGTCGCCGAGACGGTCGCGGAGTTCCGTGGCGCGTTCCGCTACAACCTGCTCGACGAGAATCTGCGCCGCTTCAACGCCCAGGTCCCGACGGTCACGCAGTGGGACGACCACGAGGTGCACAACAACTGGTACCCGGGGCAACTGCTCGACGACGACCGGTACACGGAGAAGCGCACCGATGTGCTGGCCGCGCGGTCGCTGCGGGCCTTCAGTGAGTATTTCCCGATCCGTACGCTGCGGCCCGACGGTGGGGGTACCTCCCGCTCGAGCGGAGCCGGGAGTGGGGGAGGCCGGGTCTATCGCGTGGTGCACCACGGCCCGTTGCTCGATGTCTTCGTCCTGGACATGCGCCGTTACCGGAACGCCAATTCGCCCGGCCGGCAGACCGATGACCCGCAGGGCATCCTCGGGGCGGAGCAGCTGCGCTGGCTCAAGCGGGAGCTGTCCCGGTCGCATGCGGTGTGGAAGGTGATCGCCTCCGACATGCCGCTGGGCCTGGTCGTCCCGGACGGCAAAACCAACTTCGAGGCCGTGGCGCAGGGCGATCCGGGTGCTCCCCTGGGGCGTGAGCTGCAGCTGGCCGAGCTGCTGCGGCACATCAAGCACGCCCGGGTGACCGGCACCGTCTGGCTCACGACGGACGTCCACTACACCTCGGCGCAGCACTACGCGCCGGAGCGGGCCGCGTTCAAGGACTTCGAGCCGTTCTGGGAGTTCGTGTCGGGGCCGCTCAACGCGGGCGGCTTCCAGGCGCTGGAGCTGGACGGAACCTTCGGGCCGGCGCAGCCGTTCATCAAGGCGCCGGACCGTGCCAACACCTCCCCCGCGGAGAGTCCGCAGTACTTCGGCGAGATCGACATCGACGGGGGCAGCGGGGAGCTGACGGTACGGCTGCGACAGGAGGGCGGCCAGGTCTTGTTCAGCAAGGTGCTGCAACCGGGACGGGTAGGACAGTAGGAGCCAATGCGCCGATTGCGTCTTTTACCCGTCGGACACAATGTGTTGGCGATCAGGCAATACCTGTCCGCCAGGCTTGTGTGCATGACTGAAGCATCCTCTGCCCGTTCCGCCCGCCGCCCGCAGCGGCGGCATGTCCTCGAACTGGCCGCGCTCTGCACGGCCGTGGCGGCGGCCGACGCCCTCGCCCACACCCTCACGCACGGCCCGTCGGGCCCGCTGCTGCTGTGCGCCGCCGCGGTGGCGGTGCTCGCCACGGCCGGTTTCCACCTCTGGTGGTCACGACGCCACGGAAACGCCCCGCCTCCGACCGATACCGGCGCCACGGCGCCGTCCGCCGAGCGGGCCCACGGGGCCGACGGCCAGGAGACGGTGCTGTGGCGCATGCGGACCACGGTCCGGGACGAGCCGGGCAGCCTGGCCGCACTGTGCACGGCGCTGGGCGCGCGCCGGGTGGACATCCTCAGCCTCCAGACCCATCCGCTCTCCGACGGCACGGTCGACGAGTTCCTGCTGCGCGCTCCGGCCACGCTGACCCCCGACGCGCTGACCCGTACGGTGGCCGGCGCGGGCGGCGCGCACAGCTGGCTGGAGCGGGCCGATGCCCACGATCTCGTCGACGCGCCGACCCGGATGCTGAGCCTGGCGACCCGGACCGCCCTGGACTCCGCCGAACTCCCCCTGTCGCTCCGGCAGTTGCTGGGGCGCTGCACCATCCATTCGGTGCCCGCGCGCTCGCTGCACGGCCGGCCGCTCGCCGAGCAGGTCCCCACCGAGGGCGTGCTGGACGAACACCGGATGAAGTTCCGCGACCCCTCCGGGGGTTCGCTCACCATCGAAAGGCCCCAATTGCCCTTCACTCCCACCGAGTTCGCCCGGGTGCGCGCGCTGGTCGACCTGGACGCCCGGCTCGGCCAGCGGGTGCCCCCGCGGCGCGACGTGCTGACGCTGCCCGAGGGCAACGAGATCACGGTCCGCCGCGCCGGCACCACCGATCTGGCCGCGGCCCGGGAGATGCACGACCGCTGCTCCTCGAAGACCCTTGGACTGCGCTACCACGGCCCGGTCGGCGACGCGGACCGCTATCTCGGCCATCTGCTCAGCCCGCGGTTCGGCCGCACCCTGGCCGTGGAGACCGCCTCCGGCAGGCTGGTGGCGCTCGGTCATCTGCTGTGGGACGGCGACGAGACCGAGGTCGCACTGCTGGTCGAGGACGCATGGCAGCAGCGCGGTATCGGCGCCGAGCTGCTGCGCCGGCTGATGGCGATGGCGGCCGAGACCGGCTGCGAGAGCGTGTACGCGATCACCCAGGCCTCCAACACCGGCATGGTGGCCGCGATGCGGGGCCTCGGGCTGCCGCTCGACTACCAGATCGAGGAGGGCACGCTGGTGATCACCGCCCGCCCGACGGGTGTGCCCGCCTCGCGGATACCGCGGGGGAGCGTGCGTCTCCATGACGGCAGCGGGCGCCGCTGAGCGCCCCCAGAGGCCGCGGCCGGCCGGGCCGGGGGCGCCCCCCCCGCCCGCGGCGCCCCCCCCGGGGCCCCCCCCCGCCGGGGGGGTTTTAAAAAAAGGAGGGGGCGCCCGCGCGGAG